>VBHQ01000180.1 GCA_005880395.1 Chloroflexota bacterium | reverse complement strand
GAATGAGCGCGTAGCCGAGCCATGAGGAGTCACCGCGATAGGTGTAGAGGGCGACCGGTTGGCCGAGACCCGACATCGCGACGTCGTTCTCGCGCTCGGCGACGAACCGAGCCGTTCCCGACTGGCTGCGAATCAGCTGGCTGATGGCCTGGTCGCTACTGCCCTGTCGCTGCACCAGGACCTGGACCTGGCTGGTTCGGGTGAGAGCGGCGGCCACCCTGTTGAGTGACTGCTGCAGGCCCAGTACGAACGTCACGCTGGCCACGCCAATCAACACCGCGATCACCGTGATCATCGATCGCCAGGGACGGCTGAACGATTGGGCGGCGCCGAGCGTAAGCGGGCGACCCAGGGGAAGCCGCGCGAGCCACCGGTTGAGGCGCGCGCTGCCATCGGTTCGCGGTGACGTCGCACTGGCGATGACCTCCGCAGCCGGGATGCGACCGGCACGCAGCGCCGGGAAAAGCGCCGCCAGGACGACGATCGTCAGCACGCCCGCGAGGCAGAGCGCATCCACCGCGGGAGCGACGGCGAACGTGACGGGCAAACCAAATCCGGATGCCGCATCTTCGATCAACGGCTGACTGGCGACAACGCCGAGCGGGATGCCGAAAAGCACGCCAGCGAGCGCCGGAGCCAGCACCTGGGCGAGCAGCCCTGAGGTCACCTGCACCGGCGTGAATCCGACCGCCTTCATGATGCCGAGGTCTCGCAGTCCGGCGATGACCGCGCCGGTCACGACGTTGGCCACGATCAGCGCCGAGGCGATCAAGGCGAAGGCACTGAGAGCGAGCAGAAATGGAATCATTACTGCTTCCGTGATCGCGGCGTTGCGCTTGATCTGAAGATAGTTCTGGGTGCTGATCGTGGCCCCCTGCGGCAGCGAGGCGGCGATCGCGTTCGTCGCCGACGTGACCTGCGCGTCGGTGCTCGCCCGGCGCAGCCGGTAATACATGCTGTACGAGGCCGCCTCGGCCGGCTTGCCCGCAACGGGGGCGGCGATCTCGTTCGGAAGCTGCTGCGGCAGCACCCAGACGTCGACATGGTCGGCGACGGCGGTCGCGACGCCAACCACAGTCAACGGCGGAATGCCGGGCGCGTCGGGCGTCAGCACCGTTCCAATCGGATCGTCGTGACCGCCAAGGTTGCTCGAGATCACTGCCTCGCCAGCCGCCCGCACCCAGCGGCCGGACTCGATCGATATCCGGTCCACCGCCGTATCGGCGCGGTTGCGCCCCTGTAGCGTGAGGACCCGGTCGCCGCCATTCATCGTGATGCCGACACCCAACTCAGAAAACGGGCCGCTGGCCTCACTGACGGTCCCCAGGGTTGCAGTTGCCGCGACTTGCTGCGCCGAAACGCGGCGCGAATCAAAGGACATCACGAGATGGGCACCGTTCGCCTGCTGGAAAGCCCGGTCGAAGGGACCGTTGACCTCCACCAGCAGGCTGAGCGCGAGCGTCCCGGCAAAACTCGCCAACGCCACGACCAGCAGGATGATGGTCGATTGCAGCTTCCGCCGGCGAAGGTCGGCCAGCGTCTTTCGAATCGTGGCGTTCATTGGACCGCCACCCGGATTGCGGACGAACTGTCATCGGTGACCTGGCCGTCGACCAGGCGGATCACCGCGCTGGCGTATTTCTGGGCGACACGATGATCATGCGTGACGAGGAGAATCGTCTGACCGCCTCGGTTGAGGTCCGCGAGGAGGTCCATCACCTGCTCGCCGCTATGGGTATCGAGCGCGCCGGTTGGCTCGTCGGCGAGCAGCAGCACCGGCCTGTTGATGATGGCGCGCGCCACGGCGACGCGCTGGCGCTCTCCCCCACTCAGCTGCGCTGGGTATTTGCGCGCTTGATCGGCGATGCCCAGTTGGTCGAGCAGTTCATGTCCGCGCTCGAGCGCGTGCCGCCGCGGCATACCGGCGAGCTCGGCGGGGATCAGGACGTTGTCCAGGGCGGTCAGGTTGTTCAGAAGGTTGAAGAACTGGAAGATCAAGCCGATCTTTACCCTGCGGTAGCGGGCCAGGGCCGCCTCGCCGAGCCGGCTGAGCTCGATGCCGTCCAGCGTCACGACGCCGCTGGTCGGGCGGTCGAGCCCTGCGACCAGGTTGAGCAGCGTCGACTTGCCGCTGCCCGACGGGCCCATGATGGCGGTCACTCGGCCCGCCGGAATTCGAAGGGAGACCTGGTGTAAGGCGGGCTCCGTCGACCTGGAGCCGTACCGCTTGGTGACGTCAGAGAGCTGGACGAGCGTTTCCATAACCGCCTCCTTGCTGGATGTGGGACAAGACTGCGGGCGGGCGGCACCCGGCGGCGTCGTCTCCCTGGAGGAATCTGCATACATCGCGGGGATGACGCGCCGCGAGCCGAACGGAACTAGAGTTCAGGCGTGGAACGGATATGGGCCGCCGGGCGAGACCTGCGCGAATTGCCGGCGTTCTGGTGGG
>VBHQ01000182.1 GCA_005880395.1 Chloroflexota bacterium | reverse complement strand
GTCGGCCGCAGCAGCCGGCTCTATCCGAGAAGCCGCGTCGCTGCTTGCCACAGCGACCCGTCCGGTGATCTGGGCTGGCGGAGGCGTGCTGCGTTCCAGGGGATGGGACGTACTGGCGGCGCTCGCCGAACGACTGGACGCTCCGGTTGCGACTACCTATATGGGGAAAGGCGCGTTTCGGGAGGACCATCCGTTATCGGCGGGGTCAACTCCCGACGATCACGCCTTCCAGGAACTACTCCAGCATGCCGATGTCGTGCTGTGTGTCGGGACGGAGCTTGGGGCCGAAACGACCGCCCAGTACGCACTGCATTTCGAGGGCCACGTTATCCAGACCGACGCCGACCCGTTGAAGATCGGCGCCACGTATCCAGCGCTCGGGTTGGTGGGTGATGCGCGGGTGACGCTTGAAGCGCTGCTGGAAGTGGTGGCCGCCGTGGCAGGGAGAGTTGAGATCGGGAAGGGGACAAATGGGGCGAAGAGGGCTCAAGAGGTTCGCCAGCGCGTTAGCCGTGGGCTCGATCAACAGGGCCGAGAGCTGGAGCGGGGATTGCTGGCGTCCATTCGTGACGTCCTTCCCCGCGACGCGGTCACCGCCTGGGATATGACGATCCTCGGATACTGGGCGGCCGCGCAGTTTCCGGCGCTGACGCCGCGCCGGTTCCTCTATCCGCTGGGATCGGGCACGTTGGGTTACGCGTGGCCGGCGGCGCTCGGTGCGAAGGCGGCGCTGCCTGACACAGCGAGCCTGGCGGTCGTAGGCGATGGCGGATTTCTCTATGGCGCGGCGGAACTCTTGACGGCACGCCAGCATCGGTTGGATGCCAAGCTGCTCCTCATCGACGACGGCGGCTACGGCATCCTCCGGGAGTATCAACGGGAGTCATTCGGTGCCACGCACGCCGTCGACCTCATTCAACCCGATTTCCGCCAGCTCTGCGAGGCCTGCGGCGTGCCCGTCCGTGTGACCACGCATCGTCGAACCGCCTGTCTTTCACGCCGATGCCGTGCGTCGATTGCTGGATCGCGCGGAGCTGATCGTCGAGGCTCCAGCGCGACCATGGGCCGGTGATGACGTCGTTGGCCTTCTCGTATGGCAAGCCGTCAGTGAGGCCGATATGGCCCGGCTTCCCGGCCTACGCGTCATCGTGACCGGAAGCATCGGCTTCGATCACATCGATCTCGAGGCGGCAAAGCGACGGGCCGTCTGGGTGTGCAACGTTCCCGACTACTGCGTTGACGAGGTCGCCGATAGCACGATCGCGCTGCTGCTTGCGCTGGTTCGAGGCGTCGTCGTTCTCGACCGCAGCGTTCGCGACGGTCACTGGGACGACCATGCGGCCGGACTGCTCCCCCGGCTCTCCGACGTCCGACTTGGGATCGTCGGCTTTGGCCGCATCGGACGAGCGGTTGCCGCTCGGGCCCAGGCCCTCGAGATCGAGACCTGGGCGACAGATCCCGTCGTCCCGGCCGACGCGATGAGGTTGGCGGGAGCGAGGCCGGCATTGTTGGAGGAACTGCTGAGGAATGTCAACGCGGTCACGCTGCATGTTCCGTTAACGAAAGAGAGTGACAAGCTCATCGGCGCGCCCCAGCTCGCGTTAATGCGACGCGGTTCCTATCTGGTCAACACTGCCCGGGGGCAGCTGGTCGACGTGCCGGCTCTCATCCAAGCCCTCGACGACGGCCAGCTGGCAGGGGCCGCACTGGACGTTCTGCCGGTCGAACCGCCGACGGGACTGGAGAGCATGCCGAGCCACCGTCGATTGATCGTGACGCCTCATGCGGCCTGGTCCAGCCCAAGCGCGGAACAGGAGGTTGTGAGGAAGGCGGCGCAATCCCTGCTCGAGGCACTTGAAGGAAGGAGGCCCGACGGCCTCGTCCTGGCCGGAAATTGACTATTGACTAACTGACCAGTCGTCCTACAATCCGACCATGGTAACGGTGGCCGAGCGCCCCGCCGCCACCGAAGCCGGGAGGGAAATGTCATGGGGATTGGCCCGATTTGAGGGTCGATCCGCCACCGAGTCGGTGCGCCGCATGATCCGCGAAGCGATCGTGGAGGGCCGGATTCCACCAGGAGAGCAGCTGCGGGAGGCTCGGCTGGTCGAGATGCTGGGCATCAGCCGGGGGACGGTGCGGGAGGCAGTCCGGCACCTCGTGCAGGAGGGGCTCGTCGAATACCGGATGCATCACGGCGCCTTCGTCAAGGCGCAGATGCTGGAAGACAGGTTGGACGTCTATGTGGCCCGTGAGGCGATCGAGGTCTGGGCCGCACGCACGTTGCTCCAAAGGCGCGACCGAGCCGATCTCTCCGGGCTCGAGGCGGCGCTCGCCGTCATGAAGACGAGGGAAGCGCGCCAAACGAGGCCGACCGAAGAAACGATCGCCGCTGACCTTCGGTTCCATCATGAGTTGGTTCGGCTGGCCGGCAGCGAGCGCCTCACCAAGGCCCATGAGACCTTCGCCGCGGAGACCCGAATGCTGCTCCGACGCCATCCCGCCTATCCGTGGCGGACCTACGCCAAAGATCACGAGAAGCTGATCGATGCGCTCCGGCGACGCGACACGAAGACCCCCGACATGGTGGCCGAACACCTACGTCTCTCGGTGCGGCTGCTGAAACAGCTGTAGTCGACTCGACCTGACAAGAGGAGGAGGAAGAAGGAAGCGATGGAAGAAAGGCCGAGCCCTGACCCGAAGAATCCCTTGACATCGACGATATCGCGGCGGCGGCTGCTCATCAACAGCGGAATCGTGGTGGGTGGCGCGATGCTCGTCGGGCCATTGGCCGCGTGCGGTGCTTCTCCGAACACGGCGACCACGTCAACGAGCCCGAAGCGGGGAGGCAACTTTCGGCTGGGTGTGACCGGTGGCGGTTCGGGTGACATCATCGATGGGCAAAAGATCGTCACCAAACCAGACCAGGCCCGTCTTACCGCCGGATTCGAGACGCTGCTGGAATACGACGAGAATTACAAGCTCCAAACCACTGGCCTGGCCGAGTCGGTCACGCAGGACGCGCCGGACAAATGGACGATCCGCCTCAAGCAGGGAATCACGTTCCACGATGGCAAGACACTCGGTGCAGATGACGTGATCTACTCGCTGCAGCGGATCAGCGATCCGAAACAAGGGCTGTTCGGCACGGCAGGTCTCGCTTCGGTTGATCCGAACAACATCACGAAGGTCGACGATCGCACCGTGCGATTGAACCTCAAGCACGCCGATTCGACGATTGGTGACCAACTGGGCCAGTACTACAACGGCATGGTCCCAGTCGGATACACCCGGGCCGGCCAGCAAATCGGCACGGGCCCCTACAAGGTGCAGAGTTTCACGAAGGGTCAGCAGAGCGTGCATGTCCGCAATGCGAACTACTGGCGAAACAACGGCGAGCCATGGTTTGACCAGGTCACGATCATCGATTTCCCGGACGTGGCGGCCCAGGTGAACGCGCTTCTTTCGGGACAGATCGACGCGATGACCGACATTCCCGCGGCACAGATCAACGTCGTCAAGAATCACGGGAGCCTGGGCATCCTCGAGGGACAAGGCGCCGACTGGCGTCCGCTGTGCATGGCGATCGACATGCCGCCCTTCGATGACAACAAGGTCCGGCAGGCGTTTCGTTTGATGGTCGATCGGAACGCGATGGTGCAGCAGGTCTTCTCCGGCCACGGCCGGATTGCCAACGACCTGTACTCGCCATTCGACGCGGCCTACGACTCGTCGTTGCCACAGCGGCACCAGGACATCGCCCAGGCGAAATCGCTGCTCCACCAGGCCGGCAAAGACAACCTGGTGGTCGACCTCCACACCACGGACGGCGCCGCCGGTATGGTCGACTCAGCAAACATCTTCGCCACCCAGGCGAAGGCCGCCGGCGTCACGGT
>VBHQ01000029.1 GCA_005880395.1 Chloroflexota bacterium | reverse complement strand
TCCCAGAATGAGATTGTCCGCGACGGAATAGTTCAACACCAGGCCGGCGCCGCGGCGGTCTTCCGGAATGTGACTGACTCCGGCCAAGCGGATTCCGGCGGCTCCGAGATTCGCGACCTGGCGATCGGCGAGCATGACACGGCCGCCGGTCGCTTGCCGTGTCCCGGCCAGCACCTCGATCAACTCACTCTGGCCGTTACCCTCGACGCCGGCGATGCCGAGGATCTCGCCCTGGTGCAGCTCGAACGAAACGTCCTTGACGGCAGCGATGCCCTGGTCAGAGTTCGCGGTCAGGTTTTCGACCCGCAGGGCGGTCGGCCCGGGCTTGGCGGCATGAAGATCGACCCGCAGCAGCACGTCCCGGCCAACCATGAGCCGCGCGATCTCGGCTTCGTCGGTATCTTTTGTGATCAGGTGGCCGACGACGCGGCCTCGACGCATCACGGTGATCCGGTCGGAGATCTCGAGGACTTCCTTGAGCTTGTGCGAAATAAAGACAATCGTCTTCCCCGACTTGACGAGATCACGCAGCACGCTGAAGAGTTCGGCGGCCTCTTGGGGCGTCAAGACGCCGGTTGGCTCGTCGAGGATCAAGATATTGGCGCCGCGGTAGAGAACTTTCACGATCTCGACGCGCTGTTGCAGCCCGACGGGTAAATCGCCGACCCGCGCGTCCGGATTCAGCGAGAGCCCGTAGCGTTTCGTCAGCGCGTTGATCTCCTGGCGGCTTCGCGCGGCTCGCATCGCGCGGACCATGGAAGACCACGGGTTGGCCGTCGATCCGGATCTCGCCGCTGTCCGGCTTGATCAGGCCGTACAGAATATTCATGAGGGTGCTCTTGCCCGCGCCGTTCTCGCCGACCAGAGCATGGATCTCACCTTTGCGGACCTCGAAGTCGACGTGATCGTTGGCGAGCACGCCGGGAAACTGTTTGACGACCTGGCGCATCTCGACGGCGAATGGCTGGTCAGTCATTCGGCGCCTGGGATGTAGGGAATGCCGTCGGCGGCCGGCGGGCTGCTGCGGCGGACAACAGCCGTGAGCACGACCAGGGTCAGGATATACGGCGTCATGCTCAGCAAGTACTGCGAGACGTGGATGCTCGAGTTGGCGTCGTAGATTGCCTGTCCGAAACCAAAGATCAGGGTCGCGACGAAAGCGCCGATCGGTGTCCACTTGCCGAAGATCATCGCGGCGAGCGCGATGTAGCCGCGGCCGTTGGTCATGTTGGGCACGAACGTATTGGCGATGCCGATTGACAAAAACGCGCCCGCCAGGCCGGAAAGGATCCCACTGGTCACGACGGCCCCGTAGCGAAGCGCGTAGACATTGATCCCGGCGGTGTCGGCCGCCTGGGGATGCTCGCCGACGGACCGGATGCGCAGGCCAAGCCGCGTCCGGAAAAGCATGAGCTGGGTAAGGACCAGCAGGATCAAGGCGATATAGACCATCAGGTTTTGCTCGAAGAAGATCTTGCCGACGAACGGGATGCTGCTCAGCAATGGGACCGTGACATTCGGAATCGTGTCACTGCCCGGGACGGAGCCGACGTCGGAAATGCCATACAGGCGATTGACCAGGAAGACCGTCAGACCCGCAGCAAAGATATTGATCGCGACACCCGAGACGATCTGGTCGGCTCGAAACCGGATTGAAACGACACCGTGGATCAGGGCCATGAGGCCACCGGTGACCATGGCGGCGAGAACCGCGAGGCCCATGTTGTGCGTGGAGAGGTCGACGACGACCGCGAAGAAGGCTCCAGTCAACATCATGCCCTCCATCGCGATGTTGACGACGCCGCTGCGTTCGGAGATCACACCACCGAGGGCGGGCAGCAAGAGCAGGGCGGCGTATTGCAGCGACGAGTGCCAAAGACCGGACGTCCCCAGCAGCCCTGCGATATCGCCAACAAACTTCATGCGATGTCCTTGTCGTCGGCAGCGATCGTCGTATTGGTCTCGGCGGCGATCGCGGCGGCGGCGGCATCGGCCTGCGGCGTGCCAGGGATCCGGCCGATCGTGGGAATCCGCAGCTTGACCGACCCCAGGAAGTTCGCCGCAATCGAAAACAAGATCAGCGCCTGCAGCACGTAGACGAGGTTCCCAGAGACGCCGGCGTCACTTTGCATCGTCGACCCGCCGGCGTGGAGGGCTCCGAACAGGATGGCCGCCAGGACGATGCCTACCGCGCTGTTCAAGCCGAGCAGGGCGACGGCGATCGCATCGAAGCCGGTCGAGTCGGAAAAGTACTGATCGGTCAGGTTGTGCTCGACACCGGCAATCGTCACGGCGCCCGCCAGTCCGGCGAAGGCGCCGGCGGTCAACATGGTGACGATCAGGGTGCGCCGCACGCTGATGCCGGCGTAGCGTGCCGCCCGTTGACTCTGGCCCACGGCGCGAATCTCATACCCGAGCGACGTCCGCCAGAGCAAGAAGGCGAAGACCGCCGCGGCGGCCAGCGCAATAAAGAGGCCGGCGTGGACGCGATAAACAGCACCGGGCAGCCCAAGGATGATCGTGCTGTCGTGTGGAAGCAGGTATGGCAGCCGGGCGTTGTCAGCGATGGGCGAGGACTTCGAGCTGCCGCCGGCCAACTGCATCGGGCCGCCGATGATGAGATAACGAAGAAACCACTGGGCGACGAAATTCAGCATGATGGTCGTCACGACCTCGTGGGCTCCCGTCGTTGCCTTCAGGACGCCGACAATGCCGCCCCAGGCGGCGCCGGCGACCATGCCGCCGACGAGGACCAGCGGAACCAACACGATCCCGGGCAACCCGCCGACGTGAATGCCAATGACCGTGGCAAGGATCGCACCCATTACGAACTGGCCCTCGGCCCCGATGTTGAACATTCCGGCCCGAAACGGAAGCGCGACCGCGATGCCGGCCATGATCAGGGGCGTGACGAAGACCAGCGTGTTGCCGAGCTGCAATGCGCCTGGCTCTCCTCCAAAGCAGAACAGTCCAAAGCCACCGCAGATCAGCGCCTGGTAGGTGAGAAACGGGTTGCCCCCGGTGACGGCAACCATGACGCCGCCAACGATGAAGGCGAGAAGGACCGAACCGATGGGGAGGGCGAGCGCCCGGCCGGTACGCCGGAGGCTTTTCACGACCTCCGGTGGTTCCTGCCGGGCGCTGCGCGGCTTAGTTGCTGCGGCCATGGATGGCCGCCTTAATCTATCGCTACGGCACCGTGTCGGGAACGGTGGCCGACCCAGACTTGATCTTGCTGATCATGTCATTGAGTGCGCTGGTGACGTCCGACGGCACCGGCGAGAGGCCACTATCGATCACGTAACCAACGCCGTCGTTCGAGAGGCTGAAGGTGGAAATGCCGCCCGTGAAGCTGTTGTCATGCTGCTGCTTGATGGCGGCGTAAACCGCCGTGTCGACGCGCTTCAGCGCGCTGGCAATTACCGACTTGTCCACCGCCTGTCCGTTAGGGGATCCCTGGTCGGAGTCGACGCCGATGCTCCAGACGCCCTGTTTGCCCGCTTCGGTGAGGACGCCGTTGCCACAGCCGCCCGCGACCTGGAACACGATGTCGGCGCCTTTCGAAATCTGGTTGGCGGCGATGCCCGAGCACTGCGTTGGGTCAGTGAAATTGTTCGAATAGCCGTTGATCAACTTGACTCCGGGGTCGACCTGTTGGGCCGCCCACTGGTAGCCGGCGATGTAGTGGTCGACCGGCGGGATCTTCACGCCGCCGACTGAGCCGATCGTGTTCTTGTTCTTCGGGCCCTTGCCATCTTTTTCGAGAACGCCGGCGATGGTCCCGACGAGCGCTCCTGCCTCCTGTTCCTTGAACAGCAGGCCGACGACATTCGGGTGTTTGAGGTCGTTGCCCTTGGCGTCGGCTCCGACGCCGTCCACGATCGCAAAGTGGACGTTCGTGAACTGACCCGAGACGGTTCCGATCGATTCGGCCATCGAGAAACCAACTCCGATGACCAGGTTATAACCGCGTGAGGCGTAGTTCGTCAGATTGTTGACGTACTCGTTCCCGTTGTGGGACTCAGTCACATCGCCCTGAACTCCGAGCTGCCCCTTGCAGCTCAGCTTGGAGCAGATGTTGCCGGTCGACGCCGCCTTCGAGAGGCCGACGGCGGCCAGGTGGTTGAAGCTCTTGTCGTTGAGGCCGCCGATGTCGGTGACCAATCCGACCTTGATGGTCGCTTGCGGCGTACCGCCGCCTGTGGAGCTGCCTCCGCAGGCAGCAAGGACAAGAGCCAGGAACATACTCGAGCACAGGGCAAGCAAACGGACGGACGGCTTCCTCATAGATCCTCCCCTCGCGGTGAGATTGATTCGAACCCCTCGATTCGGGGCGATTGTAGCACCAAAATATTCGAAAATCTTTCAGCGTCCATGGCGCTTTAGGCGGTCAGACGCCGGTCGTGACCGTGCCGGCGACGAGCTGGTCGACGATGCTCTGGAGCCGGCGTTGCATTTCGGGACGGAGACCAGCGCCGAACGCGTCGAGGCCAACCGTTCCTTCCCGCAGCCCCAGATCGACCTTCCCAGGGACCCAGGAACCGCGGGCCGTCTCGAGGACCTCGAGTTCCACGCCACGGGTAATCGACCTTGTCGTCGTGGCCACCAGGCATGACGGCGCCCCCGGGTCGGGCTCCGTCACATCGGCACCGATGCAGAGCTGTCCTGCGGCTGCCACCCCTTTTAGCGCACCGGCGCCGGTCGCACCGGCGCCGCCGAAGATGACATCGGCTCGTTGGCTCGCAAAGACGCGCGCCTCGGCGGCGCCCCACATCGGATTCTGATACGGCGCGCCATCGTCCGCCGGCTGGTAGGCGCCGAGCACCGGGATCGAGGGCCGGACGAACCGGGCGCCGTGCTCGAAGGCGGCACGCTGCCGCAGGTCGGATGCGCCTGCCGGGCCATAAACCCCGGCGACGACGCCGCTTTGCGTCAGCATGGCCGCAAGCGCCCCGGCGAGGAAGGCGCTTTGATCGTCACGAAACCGGATCACGAGCAGGTTGGGCAGGTCGGCCGGCGCCACGATCGGATCGATCAGGATAAAGCGGGTTCCGGGGTTGGCGCGAGCCGCGTCGAGCACGGCGTCGGTGAGCAGAAAGCTGCCGGCGATGACCAGGTTGCTCCGAAGGCTGACCGCTCGCTGGAAGCTTGCGCGGTAGTCCGACGGACGCAGCGAGGTGATCAGCTCACCGTGGCCGCAGCTAATCTTCGCGATCGCCTGGGTGACCCCGTTGTAGGCAGCCCGGTCGGCGCGCAGGCCGCCGACGTCAGTGACGAACGCGACCCGGTAGGCGGGAGCGCACGAGGCCAGGGCGGATGGCGACCCCGTTGGCGTGACCTGCGGCCGAGCACCTGTGGCACCGGCCTGAATCAACAGCAGCAGGCAGACGACCAGGACGAGGACGGCGGCGGTCAGGTACCGAAGAGGCGATCGCCGTAGTCGCCCAGGCCGGGCAGGATGTACTTCTGGGCGTTCAGCTGACGGTCTTTGGCCGCCGCGAAGATCTGGACGTCGGGATGCGCCGCCTGGAGCGCCTCGATCCCTTCCGGAGCCGCGACGACGCATACCAGGCGAACGCTTGCCGGCCCGTATTCCTTCAGGAGCTCGACCGCCTTGATCGCCGTCCCGCCGGTGGCCAGCATGGGATCGAGGACCATGACGACCTTGCCGTGGATGTCCGGCGGGAGCTTGACGTAGTAGCGGGAGGCCACGGCGGTCCGCTCGTCTCGCTCGAGCCCGATGTAGCCGACCGTCACATGAGGAAGCAGCTTCAGCACCGGGCCGACCAGGCCAAGGCCGGCCCTGAGGATGGGCACGGCTACCACGTGGTCGTCGACTTCATGGCCCTTGGTCTCCTCGAGCGGCGTCTGGATGGGATAGGACCTCGTCCGGAGATCCCGGGTGGCCTCGTAGAGCAAGAGCGTGATGATCTTGTCCGACACCTCCCGAAATTCGTCCGGCTCCGTCTCGCGATCGCGCAGCCGGGTCAGGTAATGGGCGACCAGCGGATGGTCGACGAGGTGGAGTGTCATCGCTTGAAATTGTCAGGCAAGACCGCCAGTCCAGGGTCAGCCATGCGGCCCTCGGCGAGCAGCTTCTTGACGCGCGCGACGTTCGATTCGGACCCGTTGCTTTTAGCCTTTCTTTTCGTAAAGCGGCAGGCCCAGGTTTCGACGTCGATTCCTTTTGCCTGGCCGTCGATCCAGCCATAGGCGAGCGCCTCTTCGACGGACTCGTCGTAGCTGATCCCGGTCTTCCCCGAAGTCTTCTTGAAGTAGACCACCCAGATCTCCTTCTTCTTGTCGTGATTTCGGGCGAGCCAGCGCCGCCATTGGTCGGTCGTTCGGACCTTGAGAGTTTCGCCGACGTCCATCTAAGCCTTAACCGGAGCCAGCGTAAGAATGGCGTCGAGCGCGACGCGGAACATCGGGGTCAGGTCAAGACTGGCCACCCGCTTGGGATCGATGTCTTCCTCGCCGGGCTCGTTGACGACGGTCAGCACCGACGCCGCGCGCAAGCCCATGATGCTGCAGATCACGAAAATCGTGGATGACTCCATGTCGTTGCAGAGGACCCGCGAGCGATGCCAAACCTGCAACGCTTGCTCGAGCGCCTCCCGGCGCGGCATCGACTCGGCGTGGAGGTCGCTGTAGAGCGAGTCATGGCTGCGCACGATGCCGGCATGGATCCGATAGTTGTGCGCCCGGCCGGCCGCCATCATCGCCTGCACCAGCTCGAAGTCGGCAACCGCCGGGTACCCGAGCGGCACATAGCCCGGCGTTGTGCCTTCATCGCGCACGGCAGCCGTGGCAACCACCAGGTCGCTGAAGGAGACGCCGCGTTGAATCGATCCGGTCGTGCCGACGCGGATGAAAAGCCTGGCGCCGATGGCCGCCAGCTCTTCGACGGCGATCGCGGTGGACGGTGAACCGATGCCGGTCGAGCAGACGGAAACCTGCCGACCATCGAGCTCACCGGTATAGGTCGTGAATTCGCGGTTCCGCGCCACCAGGCGAGGGCGGTCGAGAAGCCTGGCAATCGATTCCACCCGTCCCGGATCGCCGGGGAGCAGCACAGCTTCGCCTACGTCACCGGGCTGGCAACGTATGTGGTATTGGACTTCCCCCATCCGGGCTGAGTCTATCGGTTCCTATTCGGTCCACGAGCTCGCGTCGGCGGTGGTCGTGAAAGTGTCGCCCATGAAAAGGCGCAGCAGGGGCGAGCTGATCGGCTGGTGGTAGCTGAGTTTCACGTGGATCGGCGTGTGATTGGTCCGATCGCCAAGTGACGGGGTGACGGACATCGTCAGGTCGCTTGGATTGATATTGCCGAGGTTCTCGAGAACCGTTTTGCAGACGGCGGCGTCGGAGTAGGCGGCCGGCTGGTTGAGGCCGCCGGAGACGGCCCAGCAGGGCGTCCGGTCACTGGCCGCCTCGAGGCTGCTGCCGGCGACATAGGCGGCTTCCTGGGAAGCGTGATCGACCTTGGCGGCGGTAAAGGCGAGACCGACGAATTGGGTGGCCATCACGCCGACCGCAAACAGGAACGCCAGCACCATGCCGAATTCCGCTCCCACCTGTCCGCGCGATGCCCTTCGCACGTTCCAAGCATCGGGCGATAGGCTTGCCGCGGGCGTTACGTGTCGAGCCGCTCGATTCCCGAGGCGGTAACGCGTCGAAGAAGAAGCGGCCGAGGGGCGGCCTCGGCAGAAATCGTGAACGCGGCCGCAACGCGATTCGAAACACTGGCGGCGGCGGCCTCCGTCCTGGCATGGATGATTGCCAGCGGCTCGCCGGCCTCGACCCGATCGCCGATCTTCTTTTGCAGGACGACGCCGACCGCCAGATCGATGGGGGCGTCCTTCCGGTCACGGCCCGCCCCGAGGGACTTACCGGCCAGGGCGATTTCGAGGGCGTCGGCGCGGCTCACTATGCCGGCCTTTACCCCCATAACCGGCCGTTGAACAGGCGCCGCCGGCAAGAGTGAAGGGTCCTGCGTGACCTTCGGGTCGCCGCCCTGCGCCTCGATCAATTGCGCGAACTTGCGTAACGCGGACCCGTCGAGGATATGGCCCTTCAAGTTGCCGCCCGAGTGGCGGGCTAGTTGCAGTAATTCTTCGGCGAGGCGGAGGCTGAGCATCTCGAGCTCAGGCGGTCCATGGCCCACCAGCGTCTCGATCGCCTCATTGACCTCGAGCGCATTGCCGACGGCGCGGCCGAGGGGTTGCTCCATGTCGGTGATATAGGCGATCGTCTCTCGCTTTGCGCTTGTGCCCAGGGCGACCAGCGCCCGCGCGAGGTCTTCAGCGTCCGCGATGGTTCTAATGAAGGCGCCGCTGCCGCATTTGACGTCGAGCAGGATGGCGTCGGCGCCGGCGGCCAGCTTCTTGCTCATGACGCTGCTGGCAACCAGTGGCACTGAGTCGACCGTTGCCGTGGCGTCGCGCAGCGCGTAAAACACTCTGTCGGCGGGAACCATGTCGGCGGTCTGGCCGGCGATGGCGATGCCGACGCGACGGACCTGCTCGACGAAGCGATCGGTCGAGAGATCGACCTGAAACCCGGGGATGGCTTCGAGCTTGTCGAGGGTTCCACCGCTGTGGCCGAGAGCGCGACCGGAGAGCTTGGCAACCGGGACGCCGGCGGCCGCGACGAGAGGCGCCACCACCAGGGTGGCCTTGTCGCCGACGCCGCCGGTCGAATGCTTGTCGACTTTTCTGCCCGGGATCGACGAGAGATCGAGCTGACGACCGCTGGCCGCCATGGCCAGCGTGAGCGCCGTCGTCTCGGCATTGCTCATGCCGCGGAGGCGCACCGCCATCAGCCAGGCGGCAAGCTGGTAATCCGGGATTGTGCCGTCGCTGGCGTGCCCGACCAGAAATTCAATCGCTTCGTCCGAGTGAGTACCCCCGTCACGTTTTTCGCGGATCAGGTCCAGCGCCGTCACGGACGCAGTGTAAGTTGGATCGCGATGTGGCTCAAGCTGATCGGATTGATCGTGCCACTCGGCCTCGATACGTTCGCCGTAGCAGCGGCCCTGGGCATATCCGGATTGAAACCTGCCGACCGAACGCGCGTGACGCTGTTGTTCACCGCCTTCGAGATGGGCATGCCGCTCGTTGGTTTTGCCGGTGGCTCATTTCTGGGGAGCGCTGTCGGTAATTCCGCTGACTACATCGCGATCGTCATTCTGATCGCACTGGGCCTCTTTACGCTCTGGCCGCGCCAAGCTGACGAGGAAGAGCGCCTCAGCCTCCTGGCCCGCACGCGCGGGGTAGCCGCCCTCGGGCTCGGCATCAGCATCAGTCTCGATGAGCTCGCTATTGGCTTTACGCTGGGCCTGCTTCGGCTCCCGCTGTTGTTGGTCGTCATCCTGATCGGCATTCAGACCTTGGTGGTAACCCAGCTAGGCCTCCGGCTCGGCCAGCGGATTGGTCAGCGGCTCAGGGAGGGGGCCGAGCGCCTGGCGGGCGTCGCCCTGACGCTCCTGGGTGTCGGACTGCTGGGCATGAAGCTACTTCACTAAGAAGGAGTTGACACCGGGAGCTGGCGCGAAGTTCTTGTTGTACTGAACCAGCAAGGACGGATGGCCGGGTGTTATGCCGGTCGACTGGCAATTCGCCGCTGCGCCGCTTGTGTTGCCGAGAACCGCGCCATCATCGAGCGTCAAGGTGAAGCCGATGAATTCGCCGGTCACGGCATACTGACCTGCCGAGCCCGGACCGTTCGGGTCCGAGTTGTCGGATGGGGTCGTGTTGTGAGGGCCGAGCTGCACAGCGGTCAGCGTCATTCCCGTTCCACCCTGAGTTCCACCGTTGGCCGACTGATCGAAGACGCTTCCCCAGATCTGATAGCGTGGCGCGTTCGAGCCCTGCGAATTGACCGTCTCCGTCCACGGGTTCGCATAGTTGTTCGTGGCGGCGATGTAGAACGCGATGTGCGTGCTTCCCGTCGGGACGAAGCTAGGAGCCACGAAGAAGGTGCTGCTGGCGTTGGGGAGCTGGCTGTTGTCGGCCGTGTAGTAGCTGCCGTTGTCGAAGATGAACTCGACGCCGTCCGTGCCATCAACTGCCGGAGGCAGGTTTGTCGCCCCGACGCCACCGACGTAGTGCGGCAAGCCGCTGTTCGTGTTCGAGATGTTGCCGCCGCGTGTGATAAGGCTGGTCCCGCCGGTGAAGTAGTAGATGCCGTTCGCGAAGACGTAAATGCCATTGGCATTATCAAAACTCTGGTTGTTGGGGATCGAGATGTTCGCGCCTCCTGAGTATTTGCCCGGGAAGTAGATCACGATGTCTCGCGAAATGCTCGTCGTGTTGTAGACCGTGATGCCGTTGTAGGTGTAGCTGCCGCCCGGGGCAACGTTCTGCTGCTTACCGCGAGTATGCGCGGTCGGGATCTGCGAGGTATCCGGAATCAAGTAGTTCGGCTCGGGGTCCTGCCCGCTGGCCAACGGGGGCTGTGTTACCCAGTACTTGGCGAGGTGCTGATTGTCGTCCGCCTGGTTGATGTAGATGTTGCCGTTGATGTTGATCACGCCCGGATAACCGGTCGGCACGTGAAACTTGGCATTGCTGATGGTCTCGCCCGACGGGGTCGCGCTGCAGACGTCGCTCCCATCCTGGCCGTTGTCGACCTGGGCGTAGCCACCGCCCTGGATATTGATCGTGTTGCCAGTGCCGTTTCCCCCGTAGGCGAAGATCGCGTAGGTCTTTGCGTTGGTGCCTGCTTCAGCCGTCGCGGTTGCGAGAATCGAGATCTGGTTGAAGCCGAGCAGCTGCACGAACGTTGCCACCGCGTTGTAACTGACGGTGACCTGAACCTGTTTGTTGTTGTAGCCGGTCGGAGCGACCGCGGTGACGGTGTAACCGCCTTCGTTGTCGGTCACCGTATTGTTGACCGGACTGGTGTAGAAGGACGAGTTCGGATCGTTGTTGGCCGGGTTCTGGTTAAAGGTCGAGAACGTGTCATCGAGCGCGTAATAGAGCGCGTAGTTGGGCTGGCCGCCTGGATTTGACACGGTGCCAACCAGGCTTTGCGCCCCTGCCAGGGCGCCGGCGTCGACGGCATCCTGCATCAGACGACGCTGGAAGTAAAGCCGGCCGGCATCGATGGCCAGCGCCAGCATGCCGCAAATCGCCACCATCGCGAGCGCCATGATCACGATCGCCTGGCCACGGCGGCCACTCCGAAGTCTGATCAAGGACATCAGTACTCGGACCTCATGGATGAGCCGGCGGTCATGATGAACTGCGCTCCAACAAGGCTGGAAATCATGCCCGTCAGCGGCGCATACCGATACGTGACCCGCACGGTGACGTTGTGATTCCCGGTGGTTCGATTAGGGCTGATCCAGATATAGCCGGTGTTCGGTGCGGTTGCAGGCGGCGCCCCGGGCGACGTGCAGGGTGTCTGCTGAGCGAGACACGGATCTTCGGTCAGCACCATGCCGCCGCCCCCGATCTTGGCCAGCGTGGCATTGACGACGGCCGCATCGGGATACTGCGTGTAGTAGTTGCTGCGGAGAACGAGCTGCCGCGCGCCCTCATGGGCGGCCTCAGCAATATTCACGTAGATGGAGATGGCCCGCCCAAAGTCAAAGATGCCCATCACCAGGAGAAAGAGCAACCCCGACAGGAGAGAGAACTCGACCATCGCCTGACCGCGCGACTTGCCCCGCTTCATCAGTAGTTGGTCCTCATCTGAACGGAGACGCTCATATGGATCGGGTCGCCGACCAGCCCCTGCATGAGCGGCGTGTAGAGATGAAAGTCGTAGGTGACGGTCACCGTGACGTAGTAGTTCTGACTCTCGGGATCGCCGGAGGTCCATTTGTCCACTCGATTGCTGGCATCCGGACAGCCGGCGGTCGAAATGCTGCTGTCGTGCGGCGGGCAGACGGTGATGGACTTCGGAGGAATCCCACGCGGGCGCCTTCGCGTGCCGAGTTGGTCACCGAGACCTGGAAGTAGTAGGCGCGGCCGAAGTCGACCAGGCCAAAGGTGAGGAAGGCGAGGACCGGCAACACCATGGCCATCTCGACCAGCGACTGCCCGGCGCGGCCACGCCAGCGGTTGGTTTTCATGGATTCGTTACCCGGCGCCGGGGACCGACCAAAGGACCCAGACGCCTACTGCAGATAACGCAAACGGTAATGGGGCGCAACTCGTTTCCCGATCACGGCTCCTTACAGGTCCCGTTACGACTCAGGTCTCAACGGGTCGCGCGCAAATGAAGAAAAACGAGCACGCGTTCGGGAACGAATGTTCCGTATTGCGGCAATTGGGACCGGCCTATAAAGTCACCCCTGCGACCTGTCAGAAAGCCAGCTAGAGAAGGAAACGACTCTAGTCGGTCGCTGACGAGGGGACCGCAAGGTTCCCACTCTCGGACCGTGAGGTCCGAGGGCCCGGCCCGCAAGGGCTGGGGAGTCGGTTGTCGCAAGACGACCGGTTCTGTCGGTGACGAAGGTCTAGCCCGCAAGGGCCGGACTGGGCGGCGGGATGAAGGCTCGCTGGGTAACACCGGTGAGTTGTAAACCGTAACGATGGGTCGCATTCTTTTTTCCGGCGCCCGGACGCGGCTTTTGGGACGGCCGGCTCAGCCAGAGAGCTGTTCAAGCACGCGATACCAGCTGAGCGACCAGAAGTCCCAGGCAGACAATTGAGAGGACACCCACGACAACGCATATAACGATCAGCCGCTTTCGCCCCGTTGCAGTGATCATCCGATTGGGACAACGCCGGGGACCGTCCAGGATTGCAGGACCGACCGACTCGCTCCGGACGCGCACGGCGCTGACCGACTTCGACCCTGATCGGGCATCCTAGAATCAAGACGAATGGAGTCGCAGAACTCCGGCGCCTTCGACACGCTGCTCAAGCGCGGCGAGCTGATCGAGTCGACGGCGGAGATGACGCCGAGTTACCTTCGCGAGCTGAAGCACACATTGATCGTCTCGGGTGACACCGAGCTGATCTCGGCGCCGGCGTATTACCTCGCTGCGCGCAAGGCGCCCAGCGTGAATGCGTTCATGACCGGCATCGCCATCATCCAGGACGAGCTCGCCCACGCCCACATCGCCTACCACATCCTCGAGGAGCTGGGCGAGAGCCAGGAGGCATTGGTCTTCAAGCGAGACCCCAAGGCGTTTCGATACCCGTACGCGTTCGATGTGCCGCTGGAAAGCTGGACCGAGCTGGTATTGGCGAATGCGATGTATGACCAGGCCGGCTTCTGCCTGCTGGGCGATATTCACGAGCACTGCTCCTACGGACCGTGGAAACGAGGGCTGGTCAAGGTCATGGCCGAGGAGAACTTTCACCTTCGGAACGGACGGAACTGGTCCAAGCGCATCAGCCAGGCTGGCGGCTCCGCCAAGGAAGAGTTGCAGCGCGGCGTCGACTGGATGTTTCCCCTGACGGTTGAGTGGTTTGGTCTTCCCGACAACCTGAAGCAACATACGACGCAGCTCGATTACCGGCTGAAGGGCCTGACCAACGATCAGCTTCGGCAGCAATGGCTCTCGACGGTGGTGCCGTACATGGAGTCGATCGGCGTTCGCGTCCCCGCCCATCGGGAGAACAGCCATTACGTGCTCGACTATCCCTTTCCCTGCACGTTTGACGCCGAGGAAAAGCGTTGGGATTTCAATGATCCATGCAGCTGGGACGACGTGCTGGCCCGCTGGCGGGCCCGCGGACCGAGGAATGCCGAGATGGTGGCGATGTTCCAGGAGAGCTTCAGCAAGTTCCAGGTCCGCGCATGATCGACACCGGCGACCTCAGCGCGCGCGTGTGGTCGGCGCTGGCCGAGATCAACGATCCGGAAATGCCGGTCAACCTCGTGGACCTCGGACTGATCTACGGCGTCGAGGTCGCGGAGGGGAAGGTCCGCCTGCAGCTGACCTTCACCGCCATGGGCTGTCCGGCCAGCGACATGATCGTCGACGACATCCAGGAGCGGCTCTTCCGTGAGCCGGGCGTCATGGAAGTCAAGCTCGATGTTGTGTGGAACCCACCGTGGTCGGCGTCCCGGCTGACGCCTGATGGGCGAGCGGCATTGCTGGCCTGGGGGCTCTCAGTCTGATGCCCTACGCCCGGGTGCACGAGCACGTGCGGGAGTACGACGTGTTCGCTCGCAAGGCCCGGGCTGACCCGCTCCACCAGGTCGGCAGCGTCGTCGCGCCCGATGATGACCTGGCCATGGCGTATGCGCGCGCGACCTACGACGAGGAGCGTTGGGTCGAGATGACGATCGTTCCAAAGGATGCCGTGATCCGACTCTGGGGACCGGGAGAGCAAGAGGCCTGAGTCTCTACTCGCTCGTCAAAAGCCTGGCCGACAACA
>VBHQ01000028.1 GCA_005880395.1 Chloroflexota bacterium | reverse complement strand
TCGGTGATCCGATCGATGGCAAGGGGCCGATCAAATCCGACGTCAGTCTGCCAATCCACCGCGCCGCGCCGCCCGTCAGCGAGCAGGCGACCGATACCGATGTCCTCGAGACCGGGATCAAGGTCATCGACCTGGTCACGACCTTCGCGAAGGGCAGCAAGATCGGGCTGTTCGGCGGGGCCGGCGTGGGGAAGACGGTCATCGTCATGGAGCTGATCCGCAACATCGCCCAGGAGCATGGCGGCTTCAGTGTCTTCGCCGGCGTCGGTGAGCGGACCCGCGAGGGCAACAGCCTGTGGCTGGAGATGAACGAATCGGGCGTCATCGACAAGACGTCGCTCGTCTTCGGCCAGATGAACGAGCCGCCGGGCGCCCGGGCGCGAGTCGGCTTGACCGGGCTCACGATCGCCGAATACTTCCGCGACGAGTTCGGGCAGGACGTCCTGCTCTTCATCGATAACGTCTTCCGCTACATGCTCGCCGGCAGCGAGGTTTCGGCGCTGCTCGGCCGGATGCCGTCGGCGGTCGGGTACCAGCCGACGCTCGCGACCGAGATGGGTGACCTCGAGGAGCGGATCACCTCGACCAAGAAGGGATCGATCACCTCGGTGCAGGCGGTCTTCGTGCCAGCCGATGACTACACCGATCCGGCAATCGCGACGACCTTCGCCCACCTCGGCGCCACGGTGGCGCTCTCCCGAGCGATCGTCGAGCGTGGCATCTATCCGGCCGTCGATCCGCTCGATTCTTTCTCCAGGTTCCTGACGCCTGACATCGTCGGTGAAGAGCACTACCGCGTCGCCCGTGGCGTGCAGCAGGTGCTGCAGCGGAACAAGGAGCTGCAGGACATCATCGCGATTCTTGGGATGGATGAGCTCTCGGAGGACGACAAGCTGCTGGTCGCGCGCGCCCGCAAGATCGAGCGGTTCCTCTCGCAGCCGTTCTTCGTCGCCGAGGTCTTCACCAACCGTCCGGGCAAGTACGTTCCCCTCAAGGAAACGATTCGCGGCTTCAGCGAGATTCTCGACGGCAAGCATGACGACCTGCCGGAGCAGGCGTTCTATATGGTGGGAACGATCGATGAGGCGGTGGAGGCCGCGAAAGGCGAAGGCCGCGCCGAGGAAGCCAAGCCAAAGGCGGAACCACCGAAAAGCGAGCAAGCGAAGCCCAACCAGGCGAAGAGCCAGCAGCCGAAAACTGCGGCAAAGGATGGGCCGCGAGAGCGCTGATCGATGGCCGATAAGCTCCATGTCGACATCCTGACCGTCGAAGGGCGGCGCTTCAAAGGCGACGCCGACTTCGTCGTCGCGCCGGGTTCAGAAGGCGAGCTGGGCGTGCTCCCACACCACATCCCGTTGTTGACCAGCCTGGCGCCGGGCGCGGTGAAAGTTCGCAACGAGGGCGAGGAGCAGTTCTTCTTCGTCTCGGGCGGCTTTCTCGAAATCCGCCCCGACCAGGTCACGGTCCTTGCCGACGCCGCCGAGCGAGCCGAGGACATCGACGAGGCACGGGCCGAGGAGGCCCGCCGCAGCGCCGAGAGCCTGCTCCAGCAAAAGGTGTCTGATGCTGATCAGGTGGCGGCGACGGCTGCGCTCGCGCGCGCCGAGGCGCGTCTGCGACTCGCGGAACTGCGGCGCAGACGAAGAACCTAGGCAAGCATCCGGCACCGCGATAGCCGGCAGCAGGATCACGCTGTGTGCATAACCGTTCCGGCGCCGGCGCGGCTGGTACCCTAGTCGCTCAGTGGCGCAGCTCCTGATCGAGGGGGGTACCCGATTGGTCGGGCGCGTGCCGATCAGCGGATCGAAGAACGCTGTGCTTCCCATCCTGGCCGCTTGCCTCCTCACGGACGAAGAGTGCCGGATCAAAAACGTGCCTCGCATTGAGGACGTCTACACGATGACGAAGCTGCTGATGACCATGGGGGTCGATGTTCGCTGGCTCGATCCGCACCAATTGCAGGTCAATGCCGCGGGGCTGGCGCACAGCGATGTGCTGACCACGATGGCAAGCCGGATGCGCGCCTCCTTTTTGCTGATGGGGCCATTGCTCGCGCGGCGGGGCGAGGCCCGGGTCGCCAAGCCTGGGGGCGACGACATCGGCATGCGACGGGTCGAGCAGCACGTGACCGGTCTGCGCAAGATGGGCGCCTCGGTGGACCTGGAAAACGGAGAGTACGTGGCTCGCGCGGAACGACTGGACGCCGCCACCATCGTCCTCGATATGCCTACGGTCACGGGTACCGAGAACCTGATGATGGCGGCCGCCACGGCCGAGGGCATCACTACAATTCACAACGCCGCCCGGGAGCCGCACGTCGTCGACCTGGCGCTCTTCCTGGGCAAGATGGGCGCCCGGATCACCGGCATCGGCACCGACATCCTGCAGATCGAGGGCGTGCGCGAGTTGAGCGGCGCCAGCCATCGGGTGATTGCTGACAACATCGAAGGCGGGACCTATGCGATCGCGATCGCGGCGACCGGCGGAGAGGCGGTCATCGAAGACCTCGAGACCGGCGACCTTCGGGTCCTCATCCTCAAGCTTCGAGAGGCGGGCGTCGAGATCGAGGACCAGGTCCACAGCATGTGGGTTCACCGCAACGGGCCGCTCCAGGCGGTCGACGTGACGACCTGGCCGCACCCCGGCTTTCCCACCGACCTGCAGGCGCCCTTCGTCAGCCTGATGACCCAGGCGCAGGGGGGGCCTTGCTATGTCTCGGAGGCGGTGTTCGAGAACCGCTTTCAACACGTTCCCGAGCTGCGCCGGCTCGGTGCCGACGTTTATGTCGAGGGCCGCAGCGCGATCGTCACTGGGCCGACCCCCCTGCATGGTGCCACGGTGACCGTGCCCGACATCCGTTCGGGGGCGGCGCTCGTGGTGGCCGCCTTGTGCGCCGAGGGCACGACCGCCCTCGACAATATCTATCACCTCGACCGGGGCTACCAGGACATCGTGGGCAAGCTCGAAGGGCTTGGCGCCCACATCACGCGGGTCGCCGGCGAGGCCGAGACGCGGCCCGACCTCTCACGGGTCGTTGGGGATTGACGGTACGGTGCTTTCCAAGAAGATTGGCATCGACCTCGGGACCTCGACCGTGGTCGTCTACGTCAAAGGTGAAGGCGTCGTGGTGAACGAGCCGGCGCTGATGGTGACCGACGAGAAAGGCGGCCGGGTGCTTGCCGTCGGCCGAGCCGCCTCAGAACTCGCGGGCAAGGGCGGGAAGGTACGTGCCATCCGGCCGGTTCGCAACGGCAACGGCGTCGACTACGGCATCGCCGGTGCGCTGGTGCAGCATCTGATCGGGCGGATCATCGGACGCCAGCGGATCTTCCGGCCGGATGTGATGCTCTCGGTGACCCCGATGGTGACTGGCGTCGAGCGGCGAGCGGTGCTCGAGGCGACGATGCAGGCCGGTGCCAAGACCGCATACCTGATCGACAAGCCGATGGCGGCGGCAATCGGCGCGCGGATTTCGGTGGCGACCACCGATGGCGTGATCGTCATCAACCTCGGCGCCGGGTCCACGGATGTGGCCGCCATCGCCCATGGCGAGATCCTGGCCCTCGAATCGCTCCCTGTGGGTGGCGACGCGCTCGACGCGGCGATCGACGAGGCGGTGTCATCCGCCCGAGGGCTGCGCCTCGGCGGCGGCGAACCGGAACGGATCAAGCGGCAGATCGGCTCCGCCAACCCGCCCGTGGCGGACACCAGCATCGAGGTCATGGCGATCGACGCCCAGGGCCAACCGGCGCTAACGCAGGTCTCGGCCGCCGAGGTTGCCAGCGCAATCGAGGATCTGGTCGATCAGATCGGCGCAGCGGTGGACCGGGTATTCACCCAGGTGCCAGCCGAGCGTCGGGCGGCCGTCAGGCGCAACGGCCTCGTGCTCACCGGAGGTGGCGCCCAGCTCAACGGGCTCGTCGAGTTCCTTGGCGGCCGGGCCCGGATGC
The DNA here is from genome assembly GCA_005880395.1 of Chloroflexota bacterium. Taxonomy (GTDB): domain Bacteria; phylum Chloroflexota; class Dormibacteria; order CF-121; family CF-121; genus CF-13. The sequence goes on along the minus strand of VBHQ01000028.1, from coordinate 5,415 downwards.
CCGCGCGCATCGCGCGCGACCCGGAAGCCTGCGTGGCTGTCGGGACCGGCATGGCGCTCGACAACCTCCAGATGATCCGCCGGGGGCAGCACTACATCACATGAGCAGCGAGGCTCCGCCGTTCGCCCGAGTCGCCATCGTGCTTGGTGGCGGCGTCCGTGAAGCGTTGATGGCGCAGCCGGTCCTTCGCGCCTGCGAGGGGGCGACGGTCTTCGCCTCTGCCGACGCGGTCGGCACCCTGATCGGCCTGTCCGCGGTCGGTCGATCGGTGGTCATGAACGACGTACCCAGCGAGCTCATCCATTTGTTGGGCCGCCTGCGATCCGGCCCGTTTACTACGGTCGTCATTCCGTACCCTGCCCGCTTCAGGCACTGCGCCATCAGCTACTTTTCCGCGATCCCCCGCCGGCTCGTAGTTCCCGGAGCCAACGATTGGGCAGCCAGTGAGCGGGTGGCCAGGGCCGATGGGCTTCATCCAGTGGAAGCCAACTGGCGGCTGGCGCTGACCGTTGCCCACCGGCCGATGCGGGCCATCGGCGATCCGCCCCGGATCGAGCCGCCGGAAGCGGTGAGGCATCAGATCACCGCGCGTTGGTCCGCTTTCCTCGGTGGACATCCGCCTCTGGTGCTGCTCCCTGGAGGCGGCGGCTGGTCGAGCGGAAGGATGGGCCCTCTGTGGCCCGCCGAGCGCTTCGCGGTCGTCGCCAACCAATCGCCGGCCGAGCGAGTGATCCTGCTGAGTGGCGCAGGGGACGAGCAGGCCGTGCGCGAAACGCGAGCCGGTATCGTCAAGCCCACGGCCATCGCCAATCTGGGCGAGCTCACGGTTGAAGAAGCGGCCGCGATCAGCGCGCTCAGCCTGGCGGTCATCGGACACGATGGAGATGCGCTGCACGTCGCGGCGGCCACCGGCGCGCTCGTGCTCGCGATCGGTCGCCGGCCGGACATCGCGCCCATGGGCGAGCGGGCGGTCGCTTGCTGGGTGGACGACTATGACCGATTTCCGGCGCGGCAGGTGCTCGAGGCGCTATCGGCACAGGCGCGCGTCGATAGCTACGCCTGACAATTCGAGTCGCCCTGGATGGCCGGGCCCTGGCCGGGGCCGAGGCGACCGGCGTTGGTCGCTACATCCAGGCGCTGCTGCGTGCTCTCGGGTCAACCGATGAGGTGAACGTTCGCGTCTACCACCAACGCCGCCCACCGGTGGTTGGCCCACAGCTCCTCGCGCCGCTGCGGATGCGCCGCGACGACGCCGATCTCATCCATGGGCCGGCGAACGCGCTTCCGCTGGTTCGCTATGGCCTCCCGGGAGTGGTCACGATCCATGACCTTGCCATCTACGACCACCCCGAATGGTTCCCGACCGGTCAGTGGTTCGCCACCCGCGTGGTTGTGCCAGAGTCAATCCGGGGGGCCAGCACGATTATCTGTCCGTCTCTGGCGACCCGGAACGCGATCGTTCGCCTTTTCGGTGTGAGCGCCGAGCATTGTCGCGTGATCCCACATGGCGTCGAGCCGGACTTCGCCCTTCCCGCAAGCCAACGGATTCGCGACGCCGTCAAGGCGAAATACGGCCTACCCGGCCGCTACCTGCTGCAGGTGGGAACGATTCAGCCGCGCAAGAACTACGTGACCACGTTGCGCGCGCTGGCCGCCATCCCGGTTGGGCAGCGCATCCCGCTGATCGCCGTGGGCGGCTTCGGATGGAATTACGAGCCGGTTGTCGAGGCCGTCCGCCGGCTCGCGCTGACTTCCTGGGTACGGTTCGTCGGCTACGCCCCGCTGGCCGACCTACCGGCTCTTTATCAGATGGCCCAGGTGGCGGTCTTTCCCTCGCTCGATGAAGGCTTCGGGCTCCCCGTGCTGGAAGCGTTCGCGGCAGGCGCCCCGTTAGCGGCGTCGAACGCCGGAGCCATCCCCGAAGTCGCCGGCGAGGCCGCCTTGCTCAACGACGCCCGGGACGACGAGGGGCTTGCCGCGAACCTGAGCCAGATCCTGGGCGATGATGGGCTTCGTGCGCGGCTGATTGCGGCTGGACGGGCTCGCGCCCAGCGCTACAGCTGGTCGGCATCTGCGGCCGCGCATCGCGTCGCTTATCGAGACGTTGCCGGCTGACGGGTGGCAGCGGCAACGAGCACACGCCAGGTCTTGTCGGCCGCCGCCTCCCAGGTAAAGCCGGCACTGCGGGCGGCCCCAGCCTCGATCAGGCGCTGCTGAAGCGCGGGATCGCTGGCCAGCTCGAGCATCGCCTGGCTCCAGGCGCCGGCGTCGTCCGGGCTGAGTAACACTCCCGCGCTACCGATGATTTCAGGCAGCGCGCCCGCCGCTGAGGCGATCACGGCGGTGCCGCACCGCATCGCTTCCAGCGCCGGAAAGCCGAAACCCTCGAAACGCGAGGGGATGACGACCCCGAGCGCGCCCGCATAGAGGACCGGGAGATCGTCCGCCGGAATGTAGGGCAGGACGATGAGGCCGTCGCCTGCGAGCCTCGCGTCATGCCCGGGGCCGGCCAGCACCAGGCTGGCCCGCAGGCCGCGGGCGCGTGCGTCGATGAAGGCGCGGCGCAACATCGGCAGGTTCTTGCGCGGGTGGTTGCGGCCGAGATAGAGAAAATATGGCTCGTCGATGCCGAGGCGCTCGGCCAGCCGGGCGACCACTGGCGGGGCTTGCGGTTGCATCCGCGTGTCGATGCCGGAATGGATCACCGCCACGCGTCCGCCCGGGACCCCGTAGAAGCGCCGCAGGTCGTCCGCCGTCGATTGCGAGACGGCGATCAATCGTGTCGCCCGCCGCGCCGCGTAGCGCGTGGTCAGTTCCAGGTACCACCAGGCGAATCGCGAGTAGGCGCGGGGCTCGTGCCGGTGACCGATGTCGTGGATCGTGACGACGGAAGGCAGGTTGAGTCCAACGGGCAGCACGTGGCTGGGAATAAAGCTCACGTCCGGTCGCTCGCGGCGCAATGCCTGGCGCAAGCGCCAATGGGTCCACAGGCGTGGAAAGGGAATGCCGCGCCATTCGACCCCGGGGGTAAGCCATGGCGGTGCGTCGACGGCATTCGCGTAGACCCGCACGCCTCGCTCATCCCGCGAGCGGGCCAGCGCCTGGATCATGCTGCGCGCGTATACCTCCGTCCCGGTGAGCAAAGGCCGAATCGCCGGCGTGCCGTCGATGCCGACGATCATCGCGGCGTCGCTGATGTGACCGAGGCTGGACCCGCGACGACATGTTCGTTCGCCGGTGTCGTAGCATCGCCTGCGTGGCCAACACGGTGCCGGATGGCATCGCGGTCGACCTCCTGTTTGCCGCTCAACCGTTCACCGGGCTCGAGCATCACGGGCTGCATATCCTCCGGGGGTTGCATCGCGTCGGCGCGTCGGTCGACGTCCTCGTTCCCAGCGACGTCGTGCGCCACATGGGCGACGCGCTCGACGGCCACCGCGTCATCAGCTTCGCGCCGGTGCCACGGTGGGCGCGACTGGGACGCGAACAGTGGTCGCTGCCCTGGCGCTTCGGCAGCGCTCCACGGGGTCTGCGCCTCCTGCACTCGGTGGCCGGTGTGGCTCCATTGCTGAGCTCGGTACCGCTGGTGCTCACCGTGCCCGACCTCGTCTACCGTGTCCGACCCGGGGACATGCACCCCCGAGCCCGCTGGTACTTCGGATGGCTCGGACCACGGAGCATTCGGCGCGCAAGGCGCGTCATGGTTTCATCCCAGGCGGTGTGCCGCCAGCTCATCGAGCTGTACCATATCGTGCCCGAGCGGCTTGCCTATACCCCGCTTTGCGCCGAGTCACTCTTCACTCCACGGCCATCCGCCGAGGTGGCATCGGTTCGCAAACGATTTGGGTTGCCTGAGAAGTACATCCTCTACGTGGGCACGGTCGATCCGCGGAAGGACCTCGCCCGCTTGCGCGCCGCTTACGAGCTGCTGCCACCTGACCTCGCCGACGATTCGGCGCTCGTCTTCGTCGGCCGGACCAACCGGGGCGCCGAGCGGCTCGCCCACGAGCTGCGCCGCCCTGGGACCCGTGGCCACGTGCTCTCCGTCGACTACGTCCCCCGGGATCAGCTGCCGGCGATCTACAGCGGCGCCGCCATCTTTGTTTATCCGTCGCGTTATGAGGGCTTCGGCTTGCCGGTGTTGGAGGCAATGTCGTGTGGGGCGCCCGTGATCGTGTCGTCCGCCGAGGCGCTCAGCGAATTGGTCGACGATGCGGGCGTCGTGCTGCGGACCGAGAGCGTCGAGGAGCTGACCCAGGCGATCGAGCGCTTGCTTCGGTTCGAGGGGGAGGCAAGCCGCCTGCAGGCGGCGGGGCTGAAGCGAGCCACGGCCTTCAGCGTCGACCGCATCGGTCGCGAAACCGCGGAGGTCTACCGGCAGGCGCTGGCGGCGTGACGCGATTCACCCTTCTGGGGGTGCCGATCGATCCGATCACGCAGGAGCAGGCCATCGAGTGGGTTGCGGTGGCTCTTGCCGAGGGCCGGCCAAAGCTGGTGGTCAGTGTCAATCCCGAGCGGGTTATGCAAGCCGGGCGGGACCCGGCGTTCGCGGCCATCCTCGCCCGGGCCGACCTGGCCCTGGCCGACGGTGCCGGCGTCGAATGGGCTGCCCGCCGGCGAGGGCACCCACTGCCGGGCCGAATCCCAGGAGTCGACTTCGTCCAGGCTCTGGCGGCGCGGGGAGCGACGGACGGCTGGCGCTTCTTTTTTCTTGGCGGGGCGCCAGGCATCGCCGAGGCCGCCGGACGGGTCCTCCGCAAGCGGCATCCCGGCTTCATCCTTGCGGGGACGTTTGCCGGCTCGCCCGACTCGGCGGAAGATGCCAACAGCATCCAGGCTGTTCGCGCCAGCGGCGCGCAGATCCTCTTCCTCGGCTATGGAGGCGGAGCCGAGGAAGCCTGGCTGGCGCGTAACCTCGAGCGTTCGGGGGCGACGGTCGGGATGGGCGTGGGTGGCGCCTTCGACTTCATCTCCGGGCGGGCACGTCGGGCGCCGCCGTGGATGCGTGAGCGGGGCATCGAGTGGTTGCACCGCCTCACCATGGAGCCCTGGCGCTGGCGAAGGATGCTTGCCCTTCCTCGGTTCGTCGTTCGCGTACTTCGCGAGCCGGGTTGACGCCGCGCTGAAGGGAAGCCCGTGACCCGGCCGTTACATCACGGACCGGGATGCGGAAAACAGTAGATTGGGCCACCCCCAGCCCGGATGAGCGTGAGGCGGCGCGATGGTCGCCCTTCTCAGCGGCAGTGGCGATCCGCCGCGTCGGCAGCGGCGTCGTCCTCCGAGCTCTACTGTTCGTCGCCGTTTTCAGTCTCGCTGCGGTGCCGCCGCTCGACCCCGACCTCTGGTGGCACCTGGCCAATGGCCGGCTGATCGTCCTGACCGGCTCGATCCCGCATGCCGACGTCTATTCGTTCA
>VBHQ01000027.1 GCA_005880395.1 Chloroflexota bacterium | reverse complement strand
GGTCGCGGTTCCCTGCTCGGTGGCGAACCCGACAACAAGCGCGCGGTCGAGGCCCGCAGTCTGTGAAGGCGCCAGGTCGCGGGCAATCACAATCGATGGCCGCTCGGGCGGCGGCGGCGTGTCGCTGATGCCATGGAGCGTTCGGTCGAGCTGATCGACCACGTCCTCGAGGTCGGCGGCGCGCGCCTGGAAAATGGCATCGTCCGACGCACGCAACATCTCCGCGAAGGGCGCCATCGTCGCTTTCACCGCCGCATCGGCGGGATTCCCCTTTCGGATCAGCTCCGATGCGCCGTCGAGCAACGCGGGATCGTCCAGCATCAGGGCCTGCGCCTCGAGGATGCCGGCCTCGGAGGGGGCGCCATTTGCCTCCAGCCGGGCGGCTTTCGACGTCAGGGCTGCCTTGACCTCGCGCACCGCGATCTGCAGCCGAGTGATCCCCGCCTCGCCGATCAGGTCGACCGCATCGTCGCGGACTCGCCGGACGTCCCAGCGCCACGCCGGCGCAGCCACCCGGCCGGGAGCGGCGGCAATACCGCGAAGCTCGGTTCCGGCGACCTTACTCGCCGAAGTCATGGTCGACCAGGTCAGTCAGCGCCGCGATCGCGGCTTCGGCCTGCGGACCGTCGGCTCGGACGGTGATCGTCGTTCCCTGGCTCACACCAAGCGTCAGCACGCTCAGGATGCTCTTCGCATCGCGGATCGAGCCGTTCTTGATCACCTCGACGCGCGTGTCCTTGAAGCGCGCGGCCGTCTGCACGAACAGCGCGGCCGGGCGCGCGTGCAAACCTACTTTATTGGTGATGGTGAGGTCTCGTTCGGCTAGCGCTTAATCCCGCCTCCTCTTGCCGTAGTGTAGGGGCCAATGGCAACGCGCGCAATCGTCCCGCCGGTCCGTCCTCGTGCTCTCGACGGGTCGGTGAAGCGCCTCGAGGAAGCCTTCCGCCGAATCCCCGTAGCCGCCGTCATCCGGCGCGGCGAGGAACTCCCACGCGCCCTCGCGTCGCAGGTTCCGGCGATCTTTTTTCTTCGCGCCCCAGCGTTTCATCTGGGACCGCTGGTCTGGGCCGTGCAGGCAAAGCACAAGATGGCCTTTGTCCATATCGATTTGATTGCGGGGCTCGGGAAAGATCGGGCAGGCGTGACGTTCCTCGCCCGCGAGATCGGCGTCAACGGCATCATCACCTCGCACAGCGGACTGGTCGCTGCAGCCAGGGCGGAGCGAGTCATCGCGATCCAACGGCTGCTGCTCTACGACGATATGGCCCTGCCCTCTGCCCTGAGCGCGCTCGAGCATGCGCGCCCTGACATCGTCGAAGTCCTTCCTGGCGTCATCTACCCGTTGGTTGTCGATCAGATCCGGGCTCGGCTTCCCCTACCGATCATCGTCGGCGGGTTCGTCACCGAGCCCGGCCACCGGGATGCGGCCATGGGGAGGGGAGCGCTCGCGATCAGCACCAGCACCAGCGCGCTGTGGCCATGAGAACGCCGGATGTGTCCGGCGCGATGTTGCCCGCGATTCGTGACGGTAGCTCGTTGCATACCGCGCTCGATCTCGGCTACCGCCAGGTCTTGCTGGAACGCGGCAGCTTGCTGGCAATGCTTGGGCCGCTTGCGTCCGCGGCAAAGCAAGGCATCGCGATCTTCGTCAACCTGGATGCCGTCGAAGGCCTGGCGCCCGATGCCGCGGCGCTCGCATTCCTCGCCACCGACCTCGGGTTTTCGGGAGTCGTCTCGGTCAAGCCCCACGCGCTGCGCGATGCAAGCCGGTTTCGGCTGCGCACGGTGCAGCGGATCCACGCCATCGATTCCACCGGGCTGGAGACCGGCCTCAACGGCATCGTCTCGCCGGCTCCCTACGCGATCGCGATCGCGCCCGCGGTCGCCCTCCCCTTCGTCATGCCGGCCATTCGTGCCGTGACCAACATTCCCGTCTGGGGCACCGGATTCGTTGCTTCGATGGAACAGGCCGTGAACGTTCTCACCGCCGGTGCAACCATCGTCTCGAGCACTCGCGTCGACGTGTGGCAGCAGTTCGCCCGAGTCCCCGTTCCCTGAGCGACGACAGAGTCCCAGTTCGCGATTGACAGACCTCGAAACCTGTGTTATGACTTCGGTGCAGCGACCGGCGGGACACTGAAAGGAAAAGTCCTGACCTATGCGCTCCAATCGGAGTGTGCAGGTTAGGACTTTTTTGTTGCTCGCGCGCGCTGGAGGAGGTGGGAGCTTCGGTACACCATCGGCAGGTCCGCAACGACGCGCGCAATCTTTGTTCATAGGAGGACAGCATGGCGGTCGTAGCTGAAGAAAGCTGGACGAAAAAGTATCTCGGCGAAGTGCTTGGGACCTTCGTCCTGGTCTTCCTCGGGGACAGCTTCGTCGCATACGCGGTGGCCGGCGGCAAGAACGGCTTTCTCGCCGGTCTCCTCGCGGCAGGGATGTTCTGGGGATTTGCAGTCACACTCGCGATCTACGCGGCCGGAGCCGTCTCCGGCGCCCATCTCAACCCGGCGGTGACGCTTGCGCTCGCCTTGCGCCGCGGTTTTCCCTGGTCGAAGGTACCAGGCTATATCGGCTCGCAGGTTGTCGGTGCGTTCCTCGCCGCGGCCGGCGTTTCGTTTGTTTGGAACGGGCTGATTTACAACTACGAGCACACCGCCAAGCCGGTCATCGATCGGGGTGGGTCCAACGGGATCGAAAGCGGCCTGATCTTTTCGGCAAACTGGCCGCACCCGCTCCTGGTAGGCCATAACGCCGCCGCGCTTCAGATGGATCCGTGGTGGGTTGGCGCCGGCACGGAGATCATCATCTCGGCCCTACTCGTGATCACGATCCTGGGGATCATCGAAGACCGGATGCCGTCGGCGGCCAACGTCGCACCGCTGGCCATCGGCATCGTGGTCGCCGCGCTCGTCGGACTCTTCTCCCCGATCGAGATGGCCTCGCTGAATCCAGCTCGAGACTTCGGGCCGCGGCTCTGGATGCTCGTGATCGGGTACGGCACGAACGCGATTCCAGGGCCAAACTTCAACATCTTGATCACGACGCTGATGCCACTGATCGGCGGACCGCTCGGCGCCGTTATCTACGACTACGTCGTCCACCAACACCTGCCTGTCCCGGTCGGTCCGGACGTGCCGGAGCCGGCCATGGAACGGGCCCGGGCACGTACCTGAGGCTCGATGTCGCGTCAGCTGAAACGACAGATCGGTCGAAGTCGGCGGGGGGCGAGCGGCAACAGCTCGCCCACCCGTCCCCGTATCGCCAGGACGCCGAACCAGCGGCTCAATCGAGTGCTGCTGATCGCCGGAAGCGTGATGGCACTCGGGGCCGTCGTGATCTCGCTGCTCGCTCCGCACTTCAACCCCTTGTTCCTGGCCACCAATCTCGGCGCGATCGGCCTGGGACTGCTGATGGGGAAAGGGTTCGGCCGATTCATGTTCCGACGCATTTTGCCGACCAATAAATAAGAGGAGGCAGCGATGGCAGAAGCGGCAGTAACGACGCGACTCAAGAAGCTGATCAATGCGCCCGAGACCGAAGTCAGGGACGCGCTCGCCGGGATGGCAGCCGCGCACGCCGATCTGATCCGCGTGGAGTATGACCCGAACGTGATCATCCGCAAGGATGCGCCGAAGAAAGGCAAGGTTGGCCTGGTATCGGGCGGGGGCAGCGGCCACGAGCCGATGCACGGCGGCTATGTCGGGCTCGGCATGCTCGATGCGGCCTGTCCAGGCGCGGTCTTCACCTCCCCCACGCCGGACCAGATGGCGAGGGCTACCAAAGCCGTCGACGGCGGCGCAGGGGTCTTGCATATCGTCAAGAACTACACCGGCGACATCATGAACTTCGAGATGGCGGCTGAGCTGGCCCGCGGTGATGGCGAACAGGTCAACGCCGTGGTCACCAATGACGACGTCGCGGTGCAAGACAGCCTCTACACCGCCGGTCGTCGCGGGGTGGGCGTCACCGTCCTGCTCGAGAAGATCGTGGGTGGCTGCGCTGAGGCCGGCGCGGACCTGGCCACCGTCACCAACCTGGCGAAAAAGGTCAACGCGAATGGCCGCAGCATGGGAATGGCGCTCACCTCTTGCACGGTTCCCGCAGCCGGTAAGCCCACCTTCGAGATCGCCGATGATGAGATGGAACTGGGCATTGGCATCCATGCGTTCGTCAACGGGATGGGCGGCACGCCGCTGATCGAGCTCTACGTCATCTACAACGACCTGACGAAGCTCCTGGACGGGCGTGGGATCACGATCACCCGCAACCTGATCGGGCCGTACATCACCTCGCTCGAGATGGCCGGCTGCTCGGTCACGCTGCTGAAGCTCGATGCCGAGATGACGCGTTTTTGGGATGCTCCGGTGCACACGCCGGCGCTTCGCTGGGGCGTGTAGATCGGTAAATGGCGGTGAGCAACGCGCAGATCGTCAGCTGGTTGGAGCGCTATGCCGGCGTCGTCGCCGAGCAGAAGCAGTATCTGACCGGTCTGGACGCGGCCATCGGCCACGGCGACCACGGCATCAACATGGATCGGGGCTTTCAGAGCGTGCTGGTCAAGCTCGCCCCGGTCCGCGACAAGGACGCCGGGACGTTGCTCAAAACGACCGGGATGGCGTTGGTCGGCTCGGTCGGGGGTGCCGGCGGCCCGTTGTACGGCACCTTTTTCCTCCGCGCCGGCGCAATGCTCGATGGAAAGAGCGAGGTCAGCGCTCACGAGCTCGTTGCAGCGCTCGAGGCAGGCCTGAAAGGCGTGGTCGAGCGTGGCAAAGCGAATCGAAATGACAAGACGATGGTCGACGCCCTGGCTCCGGCGATCGACCGGGCCAGGCAGTATCTTGGCGAAGGGGCATCGCTGGAAGACGTGATGGCCGCGGCGGCAGACGCGGCCGAAGAGGGGATGAAAGCGACGATCCCCTTGAAAGCGCTCAAAGGGCGGGCCAGCTATCTCGGCGATCGGAGCATCGGGCATCAGGACCCCGGAGCGACCTCCTCCTACTTGATGCTTCGGGCGCTGAGCGACACGCTGGCGGGCGTCCCGCAGGAGGCCCGCACCAGCTCGACATAAAAGGAGGTCTTCAAGGATGGCGGACAAGAAATACGCAGCAGCCGTCGACCAGGGCACCACGGGCACGCGCTTCATGGTGTTCAGCCACGACGGGAAGGTGGTCTCGACCGACTACCTCGAGCACGAGCAGATCTATCCCAAGCCGGGATGGGTGGAGCACAACCCGATGGAGATCTGGGAGAAGACCCAGCGGGTGATCAAGGGCTCGATGGAAAAGAAAGGGATCAAGGCCGATGAGCTGTCGGGAATCGGGGTCACCAACCAGCGCGAAACCGCGGTAGTGTGGGAAAAGAAGACGGGAAAGCCGGTCTACAACGCGATCGTCTGGCAGGACACGCGCACCATCGACATCTGTCAGCGGCTGATCAACGACGGCGTGGAGCCGTTGGTCAAAAAGAAGACCGGGCTCGTCGTCGCGACCTACTTCTCCGGACCGAAGGTCCAGTGGATCCTCGACAACGTCTCCGGCGCACGGGCCGCGGCCGACCGGGGCGACCTGCTCTTCGGGAACATCGATACCTGGGTCATCTGGTGGCTGACCGGAGGGCCCGAGGGTGGGGCGCACGTCACCGACTACAGCAACGCATCGCGAACCATGCTGATGGACCTCAAAACGCTCGATTGGGACCAGGAGCTGCTCGCCAAGATCAAGGTCCCACGGGCCATGCTGCCGCAGATCCGGCCCTCGAGTGACAAGAAGCTCTACGGCCAGACGAAGGCCAACGGGCCGGTGGGCGGCGTCGTTCCGGTTTGCGCCGACCTCGGCGATCAGCAGGCCGCATTGTTCGGACAGACCTGCTACTCGGTCGGCGAGGCGAAGAACACCTACGGCACCGGCAACTTCATGCTGCTTAACACCGGCACGACACCGGTTCCTTCCAAGAGCGGCCTGCTGACGACCGCCGGCTACGGGCTCGAGGCGGGCAAGTGCGTCTACGCGCTGGAAGGCTCGATCGCGATCACCGGCGCGGCGATTCAGTGGCTGCGCGACAACCTCGGGTTGATCAAGGATGCCGCCGAGACGGAAACGATCGCCAAGTCGGTCGAGGACGCCGGCGGAATCTACTTCGTCCCGGCATTCTCCGGGCTGTTCGCGCCGCACTGGGACATGTACGCGCGCGGCGCCCTGGTCGGGCTGACGCGCTACGTCAACCGGGCGCACATCGTGCGGGCGACGCTGGAGTCGATCTGCTACCAGACCAAGGAAGTCGCCGACGCGATGGAGGCGGACTCGGGCATCAAGCCGACGACGCTAAAGGTCGACGGCGGCGCGGTGAAGAACGACTTCCTGATGCAGTTGCAGGCTGACATCCTCGGCATCGACGTCATTCGGCCGACCGTCCAGGAGACCACATCGCTCGGCGCCGCCTACGGCGCCGGCCTCGCGACCGGCTTCTGGTCGACGCTCGACGAGCTGCGAAAGAACTGGCAGGTGGACAAGGTCTTCAAGCCGAAGTCCACGGAAGCGCAGCGCCAGGCAGGGCTGGCCGGCTGGAAGAAGGCGGTGCAGCGGACGCTCAATTGGGTCGAGAAGGAACCGGCGAAAGAGCCGGTCGCCGCGGGAGCCGCAACTTAGCAGCCGTTAGGATGCAGGGGAAGGGACGCGAGCCCTTCCCCTTTCCTGCTGTTTATGCCTGATTTCACGACGGGAGTCGTCGTCATCGGCGGTGGTTCGACGGGGGCGGGTGCGCTCCGCGATCTCGCCATGCGCGGGATCGATGCCATGTTGATCGAAAAGGGCGATCTCGCGTCCGGCACGACCGGCCGGTCACACGGCCTGCTGCATTCCGGCGGCCGCTATTGCGTGAACGACCTCGCCGCGGCTATCGAATGTGTGGAAGAGGGGCGCATCCTGCGGCGGATCGCGCGGACGGCGATCGAGGATACCGGTGGCTACTTCCTATCGGTGACCGAAGAAGACGAGGCCTGGGAGCCGCGCTTCGTCGAAGGCTGCGCCAAAGCCGGCATCACCTGCGAGCGCATCTCCCTGGACGAGGCGCGCCGGCGGGAGCCCGCGCTTTCGAAACAGGTGCGAACCGCCTTCTGGCTTCCCGAAGACGGCCACCTCGATCCCTTCTATCTCGTCATGGGGAATGTGGAGTCCGCGCGCCGGCGGGGCGCCCAGGTTCGCACCTACACCGAGGTCACCGGCTTTACGAGAGAGGGCGACCGCGTTACCGGCGTCATCACCCGCGACGCGGTGACCGGCGAGCAGACGAGCATCGGCTGCCAGGCGGTGATCAACGCCACCGGGGCGTGGTCTGGCTTTGTCGCGAAATTGCTCGACGTCGAAGTCAAGGTGGTGCCGGTGAAGGGCGTGATGGTGGTGCTTTCGCACAGGCTTGCGCATGCCGCGATCAATCGCTGCCACAAGCCGGGCGACGGCGACATCGTTGTGCCCGGGCTGAGCGTCGCGATCCTTGGGACGACGGCGCGTCGCGTGCCGCACCCGGAGGTCCTGCCGATCGAATGGGACGAGGTGCGTCTGATGCTCGAGGAAGGGGCGATGATGCTCGACGGCGTCACGGCGGCACGCGCGATGCGCGCCTACGCGGGTGTGCGACCCCTCTATGACCTTGGGGCAGAGGCAGAGGGTCGGGAGATGAGCCGCAATTTCGCGGTGATCGATCACGAGGAACGCGACGGCGTCGCCGGCTTCACGAGCATCGTGGGCGGCAAGGTCACGACCTACCGGCTGATGGCCGAGCGGGTGACGCACGTCGTGGCGCGAAAGCTAGGGGTGACGACGCCGTGCAGCACCGCCGACGTCCCGCTGAACGATCGTGACGACGAGCTGGACCAACTGCGCCATCGTCCGGCGCAAATGGGAGCCCCCAAACCGCATCTCGGCGAGGACTACCTGAAGCCGCTCGTTTGCGAGTGCGAGCTGGTGAGGCCGGAGGATGCGGACCCCTGGCTCGAGGACCCTGCCGTCCGCGGACTCGAGGACATGCGCCGGCGCACGCGCGCCGGCATGGGCCCGTGTCAGGCCGCGGTTTGCTCCTACCGGCTGGCCGGTCGCCTCGTGACCGCGCGGCATCAAGATGGCGCCATGGCAACCCGGGCCATGGCCGACTTTCTCGAGACGCGCTGGCGCGGTGTCCGTCACGTCTTCTGGGGAAGCCAGCTTCGTCAGGCGCAGGTGACCACCGGACTCCATCTCGAGCTTTTCAACCTCGACCGCCAGCTGATGCTCGAAAATCGCCCCCCGCCTGTGGGAGAGGATCACGGTGTGGGCCTGGCCGAGGCCGCCCAGGCAACTCGACCGCGATGAGGTTCGACATCGCCGTGGTCGGCTCCGGTCTGGCGGCGCTGGTTGCAACCCGCAGCCTGCAGAAAGCCGGGCGCCAGCCGGTGCTGATCTGGCCCGGACTGTCGTCGCTGTACTTCGTCTACGCCACGATTGACGTGCTGGGCTATCGCGACGCCACCGCGACGGAACCGGTTGACAATCCGCGGGCCGCGATCGGCGAGCTGATCGCCGCGCACCCTGACCACGTCTATGCGCGCGCCGGACTCGAGGCGCTCACCGCGGGAACGGCCCTTGCGCTCGATTGGCTGCGGGAAGCCGGCTTCAGCTGGCGCGGCGGCCTGGATCGCAATGTCGTCCTGCCCACCGCAACCGGCACGCCGAAACCGAGTTGCCTGATTCCCGACTCGATGGCCGGCGGCGATTTAGGACGCGATGATCCGGTGATCTTCTGCGGCTTCGAAGGCTACGAGGATTTCGTCCCCGAGCTCGCGGCATCAAATCTGTCCCGGACATGGGGCCACGCGCCAGGCTCGGTCCGCGGCCTGCGAATCCGCCCTCCTCGGTTTGCGCCGGGACGATTGTTCACCTCCATCGACCTCGCGCGCAGCTTTGAGGACGTGGCCTTCCGGCGCGAGGTCGCCGATCGAGTACGGACGTCGATCGCGACGAATGGCGACAGGGTTCGGATCGGCGTCCCTGCCGTTCTCGGCCTCACGCATGTTGCGGATACGCACGCGCGGTTCGAGGAGGAGGTCGGGCATCCGGTCTTCGAGATTCCGACGTTGCCGCCGTCAGTGCTCGCCCTTCGCTTGTTCGATCGATTACGCAAGCATCTACAGGAGACGGGCATCGAGCTCATCTGGGCGGCGCCCGCGCATGCGGCCGAGGTCAGTGACGGCCGATGCCACCGCATTCAACTCAAATCGCCTGGTCGGGAGCAGGCGGTCGAGGCTCGCGCGTATGTCCTGGCGCTCGAGGACACGGCCGATGGCGCGATGCGAGCAGGTGTCCACACCATTCAGGATCCGTTCTTTCATCGCGTGCTCGCCCGGTCTGACGTACCGACCGAGCGCACCCTGGAGTCGCTCTTCAAGCCTCAGCCATTTGCGCAGGTCGGATATCGCATCACCGATCGGCTCCAACCGGCGGACGACGACGGCCGGCCACTGGCGGACAACGTGTTCGTGGCGGGAGGCGCGATCGCCGGCTACGACCCCAGCGGGACCAAATCTCGCGGAGGCATGGCGATTGCAACCGGCTATCGGGCGGCGCAGGAGGCGATGGCCGCATGATTTCCGACGACCTCGATCTCATCACCGATACGGTCGAGGAGCAGGCGCCGGTCGAAGCCTGTACCAAGTGCACCGCCTGCAATACGGTGTGCCCCGTCGCCCGCAGCACCGAGATCTTCCGCGGCCCCAAATACCTCGGGCCGGAGTCGGAACGCTATCGCGACCAGCATGAGGCCACGGTGACCGCCGGGCTCGATCTGTGTTCTGGATGCAAGCTCTGTGAGGTCACCTGCCCGTCGCAGGTCTCGATCCAGGAGTACATCCGTCGTGCCCAGAACAAGGGCGCCCGGGAAAAAGGCCGGACGCTGCGGGACTGGATGCTCGGCCATACCCGCTTGCTCAGCGCCTTCGGCAGCATGACGGCGCCGCTCGCGAACTTCGGTAACCGCAACCCGGTGGTCCGCCTCGCGATGGAGAAGTTGGTTGGCATTCATCGGAAGCGACCTCTCCCCCGCTACCAATGGCTCACCTTCGAGCGCTGGTTCAAACGCAGGAGGCAGCAGGCCGCCACCCTGACCCTCCCCCGCAAGGAGAGAACTGTTGCTTATTTCTACGGCTGCTGGGTCAACTACAACGAGCGGCGCCTCGGCGAGATGGTGGTCCACATCCTCGAACGCAACGGCGTCAACGTCATCGTTCCCAAGCAACAGTGCTGTGGCATTCCCGCCGTCGTCAACTCCAACATCGACCTCGCCCGGACGTACGGCGTCGAGAACGTTCGCCGGCTGAGTACGTTGCCCGCCGGTGTCGACATCATTGCCAGCTCGACCTCCTGCGGGCTGATGCTCAAGCACGACTACAGCCACCTTCTCGATATCCCAGGAGCCGAGCCCGTTGGGTCGCGGACCTATGACATCTGCGAATACCTCTGGATGCTGCACGAGGCGGGTGACCTCGACCTCACCTTCGAGCCCCTGGACACGCGCGTGCTCTACCACGCGCCATGCCACCTCAAGTCCCACGGCATGGGGTATCCGGCGACGCGGCTGTTACGCCTGATCCCGGGCGTCCACCTCGAAGAAGTCGATGAGGGCTGCTGCGGCATTTCCGGGACCTTCGGCGTCAAAGTCGAGAAGTACGACCTGTCGATGAAGATCGGGAGCCGCCTTTTCGAAGCCGTCAAAGCCGCCGGAAGCGATTCGGTGCTGGCCGATTGTGAGACATGCCGCATGCAGGTGGAGCACGGCGCCGGCGCGCGTTCCTCGCATCCGGTGGAAATCCTCGCGAGGGCCTATGGCTACCGTTAGCCTCGTACTCGTCTCACACAGTCTGCAGCTCGCGGAAGGCGCCCGCGAGCTCGCGGCCCAGATGACGCAGGGCAAGGTCAAGATCGCGGTTGCGGGCGGAACCGCCGACGGACGGCTGGGTACGGATGCCAACGCCATCGTTGCCGCCATCCAGGAGGTGCGCAGCGCGGATGGCGTCCTCATCCTGGTAGATCTGGGCAGCGCCGTGCTCAGCACCCAGATGGCGATCGAGCAGCTGCCCGACGGTGAGGGGCGGGTCCTGTTGAGCAATGCCCCGTTTGTCGAGGGGGCGGTGATCGCGGCGGTGGAGGCCTCGATCGAGAGCGACCTCGACAGCGTGGCCGCGGCGGCGCTCGGTGCACGGGAAATGGAGAAGGTCACCGGCTGATCGATGCCAGACCCGAACGCCCTTCCTCCGGGCATTCAACTCGAGGACGGTGAGTCCGTCATCCGCAATGGCCGGGACTGGGGCGCCGCCGTCCGCCCTCTGCTCCTGACGAATCAGCGCTTGATCTGCCCGGTCGATCCATCCGGCGGCGGCATGGCCGTCATCAGGCTGACCGACGTGCGTGACGTAAGGCTTCGCAAGCCGTCGATCGGTTTCGCCAGCGTCGTCATCGAGTACGGCGACCAGCAGCGCGCATCGTTCCCCGCGCACTTCAACCCCGAGCGCATGCGAGCGGATATCGCCGCGGCGGTCGATCGCGCCGTCCGAAGCACCAGGCCGTCGGCGCCCGAGCCCCTCGCCGCCGATCGCTATGAGCGGCTGCGGCGGGTGGGCGAGCTCAAGGCGTCAGGCGTTCTGACCGACGCCGAGTTCGAGGCGGAGAAGGCACGGATCCTCAAGGAACCGTAGCGCGGGGTGTCGCGCGCCGGTTGATCAGCCGGCCGTTCGGCAAGACAGGTCTCTCGGTCACGCCAATAGGCCTGGGCCTCGCCGCACTCGGCCGCCCTGCGTACATCACGACGGATCGCGACCAGGATCTGGGGATCGATCGCAGCGTCGAGGCGCTCGAGCGCCAATCGCACGAGGTGTTATCGGCGGCCTACGACGCCGGCGTCCGCTATTTCGACGCCGCTCGTTCCTATGGCTTCGCGGAGCGCTTCCTCGCCTCATGGCTGAAGGCTCGCGAGCTCAAGCCGGACGCCGTGACCATCGGCTCAAAGTGGGGGTACACCTACGTGGGCGACTGGCGACTCGATGCCAGGGTGCATGAGGTCAAGGATCATTCGCTGGCGGCCCTCCAAAGGCAGGTGCAGGAAAGCCGGGCCCTGCTTGGCGGTTACCTCGATCTCTACCAGGTGCACTCGGCCACGCTCGAAAGCGGCGTCCTCGACGACCCCGCGGTGCTCTCGGCGCTCAATACGTTGCATGAGGACGGCCTGGTGATCGGCATCACGGTCAGCGGCTCACGCCAGGCCGAGGTGATTCGCAAGGCGCTGCAGATCAGGGTCGATGGGGCCAATCCGTTTGAGTCGGTGCAGGCGACCTGGAATATTCTCGAACCGTCAGCCGGGGTCGCCCTTGCCGAGGCGCACGCCGCGGGCTGGGGCGTGATCATCAAGGAAGCGCTCGCCAACGGGCGGCTTGCCGATCGGGATCAGCTGGCGATCGCCGCGGCGCTCGCCAACGATTGGGTCGACGTTGTCCTCTCGGGCGCCGTCACACCGGCTCAGCTTTCGAGCAATCTCGTTGGGGCCACCCTACCCGTGTCCGCCGATGGGGAGGCGAGTTTTCTCCGCCTGGCCGAACCGCCACGCCAGTACTGGAAAACTCGGAGCGAGCTGCGTTGGAGTTGAAGGGGCCCGAAACCTCGCGGGCCCCTGGCGCTTACTACCGTCCGGTCAACGTTCGAAAGAAGTCGCGGTAGCGCTGCATCGCGATCCGAAGGTCTTCCGTATCGGCCTTGCCACCGCGGGACCACTGCGCCTCGAGCTTGGCTCGCTCCGCGGTGAACATTTTCGATAAATGGTCGATCACCTCCGCCACGAGGCGATCGGCCTGCTCAACGGTGCGCCTCGGATCGTCGACGAATCCCGATTGGATCGAATCCCACCGGCCGGCAAAATACTCCCAACGATGGTCCTGGATCAGCCCGTCGGATCGATCGGAGTGCTTGGACGGTTGCTGGTCGCCCTGTAAGCGTGCCATCGGCTGCGTCTTCGTCGTGGCGGCGCGCTCGTCGATCGCCTCCGGATCGTTGGCTTGCGGCTGAGGACTCTCCTCCGTCCGCGGCTGCCGCTCCCGCGACGGTGCAACCGGGGTAGAGCTGCCGGCTTGCGCCTCGTAATTCCCGCCCTCCGCACTCGGCTCGGCGACGTCCTGTTCCCGCGAGCTCATCGGTGGCCCTCCCGCATCGCCGCCGCCTCTGGCGCCGGCGCCTCCGTCGCATCGGTCTGCCCGTCGGGACCACCCCCGGAGAGCGGGCGCTGTCCGTCACGAGGCTTGCCCACCAGTTCCTGGAAGAGATGGCGATAGTGCAGCATGGCGTTGCGTAGCTCTTCCGTGTCGGCTGACTTCTGGCGCGTCGCAATCGCGTGCGCCTCACGATAGTTGTCGACCAGCTGGGGGTAGTCGACGGACAGGTCGTTGG
>VBHQ01000203.1 GCA_005880395.1 Chloroflexota bacterium | reverse complement strand
CGACCGCGACCACCTCATCCGGGTTGACTCCCTTATGCGGCTCCTTACCGCCGGCCAATTTCTTGACCAGCTCCTGGATGGCCGGCATCCGGGTCGCGCCGCCGACAAGGATGATCTCGTTGAGCTCCGCCGGCGAGAGGCCGGCGTCCTTGAGGGCGGACTGGAACGGCGGAACCGTGCGTTGTGTCAGATCCGCGGTCAGCTGCTCGAACTTGGCGCGGGTGACCGTCATCGTCAGGTGCTTGGGTCCGGTCTGGTCGGCCGTGATGAAGGGCAGATTGACCTCGGTCTCGACCCGGCTCGAGAGCTCGATCTTCGCCTTCTCGGCGGCCTCGGTCAGCCGCTGCAGGGCCTGCCGGTCGCCGCGCAGGTCGATCCCGTTTTCCTTCTTGAACTCGTCGGCGACGTAATCGACGAGCCGGCGGTCGTAGTCATCCCCACCGAGGTGGGTGTCACCGTTGGTGGCCTTGACCTCGAAGACGCCCTCCCCCACCTCGAGCACCGACACGTCGTACGTGCCGCCGCCCAGGTCGAAGACGTCGATCTTCTCGTTCTCTTTCTTCTCGAGCCCATAGGCGAGCGACGCGGCGGTCGGCTCGTTGATGATCCGGATGACGTTGAGGCCGGCGATCTGGCCGGCGTTCTTGGTCGCTTGCCGCTGTGAGTCGTTGAAGTACGCCGGCACGGTGATCACGGCGTCGGTGACCTTCTCCCCGAGATACGCCTCGGCATCCGTCTTCAGCTTTTGCAGGATCATCGCCGAGATCTCCTCGGGCGTGTAGCGCTTGCCTTGGATCTCGACCTCCACCCGGCCGTCTTTGCCCGGCAAGGTCTTGTAGGGGACCATCTTCCGCTCATGGTCGACTTCCTCGAATTTGCGGCCCATGAAACGCTTGATCGAATACACGGTGTTCTCCGGGTTGACGGCAGCCTGGCGGCGGGCGAGCTGACCCACCAGGCGCTCCCCCGACTTGGTAAAGGCGACGACGGATGGTGTCGTCCGTCCGCCCTCTGCATTCGGAATGACGACTGGCTCTCCGGCCTCCATGACGGCGACCACCGAGTTGGTCGTGCCGAGGTCGATTCCTACTGTCTTAGCCATTGTTCTGATTACTCCTTCTCTTTCCGCGATGCCGGACAGGAGATTTGCCTTCCCGGCAAGCTGCGCCGTATATACCCGCGCGAATTTAGGCTTAAACGAGAAATCGACCGTAGAATAACTGGGGGCGAGATATGCGAACGGTCATCGTCGGCTGCGGCCGGGTCGGCTCCAACCTGGCCCGATGGCTCAGTGAGGAGGGCGACGAGGTGGCCGTCGTCGATTCCAGCGAAGCCGCCTTCAACCGCCTGGGCGAAGAGTTCGCCGGTGAGATGGTCTTCGGTTCCGCGGTGGACGAGGATATCCTTCGACGGGCCGGGACCGATCGGGCGCAAGCATTCGTTGCGGTCACCAATGCCGACACCACAAACATCATGGCGGCTCAACTGGCCCAGCATGAGTTCGGTGTCAAGAAAGTGATCTGCCGCATTTACGACCCGGCTCGCGCCGACCTGTACCGGGAGCTGGGTCTCAAGACCATCTGCCCGACGACGATGGGCGCGGAAAAGGTCGAGCGCTTCTTCGAGGGCGAGTGACGACGGCGGGCGGCGGGCGCAGCGAAAAGCGCGGAGAACAATGAACCCGTACGTTTTCACGCGCATCGTCGGATTTGCCTCACTGGCCGTTGGCCTCCTCATCCTTCTCCGGGACGCTCTCCAGGTGCGATCGATTCCGTATGCGATTGCCGGCGTCGGCATGCTGGCCTTCGGCGCCTGGCGCCTCCAGGTCGCGGCCAGGCTTCGCCCTTGAAGCTGACGCTCAGCCCGCTTGGCATCACGCTCGCGGTCGCCTTCATCGTCGGACTTGCCGGCACGCTGGGCTGGATGCTGCGCGTGCCACCGCCCGCACCGCGCGGCGCCACCAGCACGCTGCGCTCGGTGGAGTCCATCCGCAAAGTGCTCGTGCCGGTGCTCGACCTGGGCGCATCGGTGCGAGCGGTTGAGCTGGCGGCCCGACTGAATCAAGGGCACAAGGCGGAGATGGTGATCGTCTACGTCCACGAGATTCCCCTGCAGGCGCCGCTGGTCCGACCCGAGCGGGATCCTCGCATTCAGCGAGCCCTTGACGCCGCCGCTTTCATCGCGACGCAGCACGCGATCACCCCGCGAACCCGCGTCGACGTAGCCCGGCAGGCAGCCCATCGCATCGTCGAGATCGCCCGCGAGGAGGGGGCCGACCTGATCGTCATGGGGATCAGCGGACAGAACCGTCCCAATGAGAGCCCGCTGGGGCGCATCGCCGAGTACGTCGTTCGCAATGCCCCGGTCGAGGTCGTCGTCGACCGCGTGCCACGCCACAAGATCCTGCCAATCCCAGCCGACATCGGCTGAGCGTCGCTTAGTGGATGGCCACGTTGAAGGCCAGGATCGTCACCAGCGCATTATTCAGCCCGTGCAGCAGCATCGAGTTCGTCAGCCAGCCGGTCCGAACATAGACCAGCGCCAGGACGATGCCCATGAAGACGAAGGTCGGCAATAGCGCCAGGCTGACCGCCGGGCTGGCATGCGCCAGTCCAAAGGCGAGCCCGCTGACGATGACGGCGATCGAGAGGAAGGTGCGCTCGCGCAAGAGGCGGAAAAGCATGCCACGAAAGAACAGCTCTTCACAAATGGGGGCCGCCACTGCAGTCACCAGTAGGGCCAGCAAGAGCATCCCGATGCCATGCGGACGCTGAAAGAAGACCAGCCGGCTGTTGCCCGGTACCAGATGCCCGCCATTGAGGATGACGGACGAAAGCGACGACACCAAGACGATTCCCAAATACCAGG
>VBHQ01000053.1 GCA_005880395.1 Chloroflexota bacterium | reverse complement strand
AGCTAGCCGTGATGCGCCGTGCCGCCGGCGTCACCGATGCGGCCCTTCGCGCGCTGGTCCGCGCGGCGGCGCCTGGTGCGACGGAGCTCGACCTGCAGGCGGCCGCCACCGCTGCGGCGATCAAGGCTGGCGGCCAGCCGCATTTCCTTTACTTGAGCTCGACACCGATGGCTGAGCCGGACCGCATCGTGCCACAGCAGGATCTCAGCGATCGAATGCTCGCTGTGGGCGATCTCGTGATGTTCGAACTGAGTGCGGCCGCTTCCGCCTACTCGGGCCAAGTGCTTCGGACCATCGCCATCGGTTCGGATCTCACCGCGCAATATCGCCGGATGCACGAACTCGCCTGGAAGGCCTTTCACGCGATCGCGGACGTGATCGGTCCAGACGTTCCGGCCCAGGCCGCCGTCGATGCGGGCGCCCTCATCGAGCAGGAAGGCTTCACGATCTGCGATGACCTGGTCCATGGTTATGGAGGCGGGTACCTTCCCCCGGTGCTGCGCACGCCGAAAACGGCGCACGGTCCGGTGCCCGACCTGGTCTTCCAGCAGAACATGACGCTCGTGATTCAGCCCAACGTCGTCGAGCGGGACGGGCGGGCCGGGGTGCAGGTGGGCGAGCTGGTCCGGGTCACGAGCGCCGGGGTCGAGACGCTGCATCAGGTGCCCCAGCGGCTGCTGATCGGCGGCGAGCTGATTTGACGTTCGTATGGTTCGTACGACCGCCTCGCCAATCTTTCGTGTGCTTTCATGAGGCAGGCGTCTCTGGCGCTCGCTAGCGTGTCGGCAACAAGTTGCGACGCGTGGGCCTCTACGACCCCCGATTCGAGCACGATGCGTGCGGAATCGGCTTCGTCGTCGATGCCGGAGGGCGAGCAAGCCGGAACGTCGTCGATGCAGCCCTCTCTGCGCTGAAACGTGTTGGCCACCGCGGAGCGGTCGCCGCCGATCACAAGTCGGGCGACGGCGCCGGGCTGCTGGTGCCAGTGCCGGACGTTTTTTTCCGTGAGCAGCTCGGGCGGCTGGGCCTGGACCCTCTGGCGACCCAATGCCTAGGGGTTGCCGCGGTGTTCCTCTCGGCCGAGAAAGGTGAAAATGGCGAGCGCCTGCGCCAGCGGTCGCGCACCATCATCGCCGACGCGTGTCGCGCCGAGCGGCTGGAACTCCTGGCCTGGCGCCCGGTCCCCGTCGATGCTGAAGCCCTGGGCGAGGCCGCCCGGCAAACCGCGCCTCGAATCGAGCAGGCGATCTTCGTTGCCGAGCACACCGCTTCGCAGCCCGCGGCCGAGGACCGAGCGTTCCTCGCTCGCAAGCGCGCCGAGCGCGCGTTCACGGCGGCAGGCTTGCCCGACTACGTGGCCTCGATGTCGTTCCGAACCCTGACCTACAAGGCGATGTGCGCGGCCGATCAGCTGGCCGCCTTCTACGCCGATCTGCGCGATCCGCGCTTCACGGCACCGCTCGCCATCTTTCATCAGCGATACAGCACCAACACGGCGCCATCCTGGGAGCGGGCGCAGCCATTTCGCATGCTCTGCCATAACGGCGAGATCAACACCATCCACGGCAATGTCAGCCGGATGCGTGCGCGTGAAGGGCACCTCGGCTCCGGCCGGCTTGGCCCGGAATCGCTGCTGAGCCCGCTGATCGATGAAGACGGTTCCGACTCGGCGATGCTCGACAACGCGCTCGAGCTTCTCGTCCGCGGCGGCCGGGACCTCCGGCATGGCGTCGCCATGCTGGTGCCGGAGGCCTGGGAGGGCTTCGACGTCGACCCGGCGGTGCGTGATTTCTACCGCTATCACGCCGGGCTGATGGAGCCCTGGGACGGTCCAGCCGGCCTGGTCTTCACGGACGGGCTTCGCGTTGGGGCATCGCTCGACCGCAACGGCCTGCGGCCTTTGCGCTACGCGGTTTGTGAAGACGGGCTCATCGCCTGCGCGTCGGAAGCCGGCGCCATCGACGTCAACGGGCATGGCCGGGTGCGGCGCGGAAAGCTTGGCCCCGGCGAGATGTTGTGCGTCGATCCAGAGCGCGGCCTGGAGGAGAACGACGCCATCAAAGCGCGGCTCGCGGCGCAGCGCCCGTACGGCGCGTGGACCGAGGAAAACCTCCAGCTGCTGACGACGGGCGAACCGGATAATCGCGTCGGCGCCGATCTCCTCGCACGGCAGGCGACGTTCGGCTACACGAAGGAAGAGTTCACCTTTGTGCTGCGGCCGATGGCCACCCAGGGGAAGGAGCCGGTCTTCTCGATGGGCGATGACACGGCGCCCGCAATCATGGCGCAGCAGCCGCGGCTGCTCTACGGCTACTTCAAGCAGCGGTTTGCCCAGGTCACCAATCCGCCGATCGACCACATTCGCGAGCGGTTGGTGATGTCCTTGCGGACGCTGCTGGGCGCGCCGGCGCCGCTGCTGACGGAAACTCCCGAAGCGGCGCGCCTCATCGAGCTGGATTCGTTTGTTCTTTTTCCGTCGGGCCTGGAGGCGCTGCGCCGGCTGCCTCGACCGTTCAAAGCGGTCGACCTCGATGCGACCTTCGCGGCGGCCGATGGCCCCCTGGGCTTGCGGACGGCCTGCCGCCGGCTCGGGGAAGAGGCGGATCGGGCCGTCTCCTCGGGCGCGTCGATCCTGATCATCTCGGACGGTGGCGTCGATCCAACCCGAGCGCCCGTCCCCGCGCTGCTTGCGCTCGGAGCTGTCCAGCATCAGTTGATGCGCAGCGGCAATCGCCGACACGCCAGCCTGGTGGTCGAGAGTGACGAGGCGCGTGAGGTGCATCACGTCGCGACGCTCCTCGGCAACGGCGCGCGGGCGATCTGTCCGCGCCTCGCGCTCGAGTCGGTGAGCGCGATCGCATCCGCCGGGCTGATCAAGGGAGAGGCCGCGGATCCATTCGCCGCACAACAGCGCTTTGTGCACGCCCTCGAAGATGGTGTCCTCAAGGTTCTCGCCAAGATGGGAATCTCCACGGTGGCCGGCTACCGGGCGGCACAGATCTTTGAAATCATCGGCCTCGACCCGACGGTCGTCGATGAGTGCTTTCGCGGCATGCCGTCGCCCGTGGGCGGCGCCACCTTTGAGGACCTGGCTGAGGAAGTGCTGGCCAGACATGCCTCGGCTTTTAGCGGCACCGTGCCTTCGCTCGCAAGTCCCGGGTTCTTCAAGCACCACAAACAGGGGACCGAGTATCACGCCACCAATCCGGATGTCGTCGATGCTCTCCATGAAGCGTCGTCGGTGAAGGAGCTGGCGGCTGCGCATGCCCTGCAGCGGGCCGTCGCCGGCGGGCTCAGCAACGGCCACGCTTCATACGCCCGGTTCGTGAGCCTGATCAACGAGCGGCCACCGACGTATCCACGCGATCTCCTGGCGATGCGTCCAGCTGGTGCCCCACTCCCCGTCGGCGAGGTCGAACCGGCCAGCGCGATCGTGACACGTTTCTCCACGGGAGCCATGTCCCATGGATCGATCGGCGCCGAGGCGCACGAGACGATCGCGATCGCCATGAACCGGCTGGGGGCGAAAAGCAACACGGGGGAGGGAGGGGAGGACCCGGCCCGCTTCCGGACCCGCGGGCAGGCGATCGACCGCAATTCGCGCATCAAGCAGGTCGCTTCCGGCCGCTTCGGTGTGACTCCCGAGTACTGCGTCTTCGCTGACGAGCTGCAGATCAAGATGGCACAAGGATCAAAGCCCGGTGAGGGCGGCCAGCTGCCGGGACACAAGGTGACCAACGAGATCGCTCGACTGCGCCATACGCAGTCAGGGGTCGCCCTGATCTCGCCGCCGCCGCACCACGACATCTATTCCATCGAGGACCTGGCCCAATTGATCTACGACCTGAAACAGGTGAACCCGCTGGCGGCGGTTTCGGTCAAACTGGTCGCCGAGTGCGGCGTCGGCACGATCGCGGCCGGCGTCGTCAAGGGCCTGGCGGACATCGTGCACATCGCCGGCGGCGACGGCGGAACCGGCGCCAGCCCACTGTCGTCGATCAAGAACGCAGGGATCCCGTGGGAGATCGGTCTCGCGGAAACCCAGCAGACGTTGCGCCGAAATGGGCTTCGAGGCCGCGTTCGTCTGCGCGTGGATGGCGGGATCAAGTCGGGCCGGGACGTCGTCATCGCCGCGTTGCTTGGCGCCGACGAGTTCAGCATTGGAACCGCGGCGCTTCTCGCCGAGGGCTGCATCATGGTGCGCACCTGCCATCTCGATACCTGTCCAGTGGGGATTGCGACCCAGCGCCCTGAGCTGCGCGCAAAGTTTGCGGGGACGCCGGCCATGCTCGAGGCCTACCTGCTCCACGTGGCCGAGGAAGTTCGCCATCTCCTAGCCGGTCTGGGCCTCCGCAGCCTCGATGAGGCGATCGGCCGGATCGACCTCCTCGAACAGCGCTCGAGCGGCGACCGGCGCGCCGACCGCGTCGACCTGTCGTCGTTACTGGTCGATGATGCGCCTGGGCCGCGTCGCTTCGTCCGAGCCTTGCCGATCCAGCGGCCGTCGTCGGCGCTGGGCGACCGGCTCTGCCTTGATGCCGCCGGCGGGATCGCCAGTGGCGAGGTGATCGAGCTCAGCTATGAGATCGAAAACACCGACCGCACCGTCGGTGCTCGGCTCGGCGGCATGCTGGCGATGGAGTTCGGCACGCAGCGACCGCCAGGATCGGCCCACGTCACCTTTATCGGCACGGGCGGCCAGAGCTTCGGCGCCTTCCTCGTCGACGGCGTCAACCTCGAGCTGGTCGGCGAAGCCAACGACTACGTCGGCAAGGGAATGGCGGGAGGCCGCATCGTCGTGCGCCCACCCGAGAATGACGCCGGCGACCCGCACCTGCTCGGCAACACCGTGCTCTACGGGGCGACCGGTGGTGAGTTGTTCTGCGCCGGAAAGGCGGGTGAGCGCTTCGCTGTCCGCAACAGCGGCGCGGCCGCCGTCGTCGAAGGAGTCGGCGAGCACGGCGCCGAGTACATGACCGGCGGTTCGATCATCATCCTCGGGCCGGTGGGCCACAATCTGGGCGCCGGAATGACCGGCGGGGAGGTGTTCGTCTACGACGCCGGGATCCGGCTGCCGGCGATGGTCAACCCCGAGCTCGTCGTTGCCCATCGGCTCGGCGGGGACCACCAGCTGCTCGGGGAGCAGATCATCCGGCTCCGCGCGCTGATCGAGCGACACGCGCAATACACCGGATCACGGGTCGCGCGCGCGATTCTTGACGACTGGCATGCGGCGCTGCATCACTTCTGGCGCGTCGGGCCGAAGGCAGACGTGGCACGGATTGAAAACCAGCTCGAAGGAACCTCTGCCGGCCGCGGCTAGTTAGGATCAACGCCGTGGCCCAGACCCGGCCGGCGGCGGCGGTGCCAACATCATTCGACGACCTGTCGATCGACGAGCTTCGCCGCCGAAGCAGTGACAAGTGGCGGAAATATCCAGCCGACGTCTTGCCGGCGTTTGTGGCGGAGATGGATTTTGCGCTCGCACCGCCCGTTGCGGCCGCGCTCAGGCAGGCCGTAGGCCGGAGCGACACCGGGTACGCATCGCCATCGGACGACTTGAGCCGAGCGCTGGCGACCTTCGCCGCGCAACGCTTTCAGTGGCAGCTCGATCCGGCCGGCGTCGTGCTGATCCCCGATGTCATGGTTGGCATCACCGAAGTGCTGCGGGTGGCAACCGCCCCCGATGACGGCGTGGTGATCAATCCGCCGGTCTATCCACCTTTCTACACGCACATTGCTGAGGCCGGCTGCCGCGTGGTCGAGGCGCCCCTGGTCAACGGTAGTGACGGCTATGAGCTCGACCTGGCAGCGCTCGAGCGCGCATTTCAGGACGGGGCGCGCGTTTACCTGTTTTGCAATCCGCACAATCCCACCGGCAGAGTTTTTCGGCGGGCGGAGATGGAGCGGATCGCTGAGCTTGCCGCGACCTACGACGTGCTCGTGCTTTCCGACGAGATCCACGCGCCGCTGGCGCTGCCTGGTGCCCAACACGTCCCCTTCCTGTCGCTGGGCCGGCGCGCCGCCGACCGCACGATTGCGTTCGTCTCGGCCACCAAGGGATGGAATATTCCTGGCTTGAAATGCGCCCAGGCCGTGGTCGGCTCGGACCGGATGCGCGCCGTCGTTCAGCGTCTCCCGGAGGAATTGATCGCCCGCGTCGGGAACCTCGGCGTGATCGCCAGCACCGCCGCTTATCGCGACGGTGTCACCTGGCTCGATGATCTGCTGCTTGTTCTCGACCGCAATCGCCGACTGATGGGCGAGCTGCTCATGGAGCAGCTTCCCGCGATTCGATATCAGCCACCGCAGGGCACCTACCTGGCGTGGCTCGACTGCCGGGTGCTCAACCTTCCGCGGGAGCCGGTGGAATTCTTCCTCGAGCACGGCCGCGTCGCGCTAGGGCCCGGACCGAAATTTGGATCCAGCGGGGCCGGCTTTGTCCGCATGACGATGGGAACAAGCGCCGGAATCTTGCGTGAGATCGTCGAGCGGATGAGCGCCGCGGTTCCAAGGCCGGCATGAGCCAGGAGATTGTGCCCAATGCACCGCTGACTCGCCTCGGTCGAGTGGTTCGGGCGACGACGGATACGGCCGCCGCCCTGTCGTTACAGCGGCATCCCGAGCAGCACCGAAAGACGAACTGGCTGCGCGACGTGATCCTGGGTGGGCAGGATGGGTTGGTCAACATTCTCGGGATCATCCTCGGCGTGATCGCCGGTGGCGGCTCCAACACCGTCCTCCTCGTTACCGGATTTGCCGCCGCGATCACCGAATCGATTTCGATGGGCGCCGTCGGCTACACGTCGACGGTTTCGGTACGGGACTATTACCAGGCAGAGCGGGCGCGCGAATCGGCCGAGATCAATGCCGTTCCTGACGTTGAGCGGCAGGAGATTCGCGAGATCTACGCGGCCAAGGGATTTGCCGGCGATTTGCTCGATCGCGTCGTTGCGACCATCACCGCGAACCGCGACCGATGGTTGGACACGATGATGAATGAGGAGCTCCATCTCCAGCCGGTCGAGACTGGCGTCGTCCTTCGAAGCGCGGTGGTGATCACGATCGCAACGCTGATCGGCCACCTGATCCCGCTGATCCCGTTCCTGATCCTGTCGCGCACTCCCGCGTTGGTGGTCGCGATCGTTGTCAGCGGGCTGGTCCTCTTCGGGGTCGGGGTCTATTCAGCCGTGACGCTCGTCGGCGACTGGCGAAGGAGCGGCCTGAAGATGCTGGTCATCGGTCTGGGAGCGGCTGCTCTCGGATTCCTCGTCGGCCGGCTCTTTCACACGGCCGGCGCCTAGAGCCGCTCCAGCTTCGCGACCGTCCGCTCGTTCCGGACCTCACCCGTGTTGACCGTGGATTTCGGCTCGAGCAGCAGGACAAGGGTTTCCTCATCCGAAGCGGGACAGTGCTCGACGCCCCGAGGAACGATCGCGAACTCGCCCGGTCCGAGCGCAACGTCACCGTCGCGCAGCTTCAGCTGCATGCGTCCACTGACGACGAAGAACAGCTCGTCCTCGTTGGGATGGTCGTGCCAGACAAAGGTGTCCTTGACCTTGACGGCCTTGATATATGAATCGTTGAGCTCGCCAATGACCTTGGGCTGCCAGTACTCGTTGAAACGGCTGAACTTTTCCAGGACGTTGACTTTCTCGACCATGCTCGCCTCCTTAGCTGAAGAGCGTGATGACCCCCGCCAGGAGCAGGGTCACCGTCCAGATCAGATCGACGTTCAACCACGCGCGGCGAAGGAATGCGATACCGAGGCGCTCGTAGACGACGATCGCGACCAGCGCCATCACGACCAGCAGCGCCGCCGTATGGAGGGTGGCGGCGGCGACGCCCTGCCAGGGCGAAAACGCGGTCGTGTAGGCGATCAGCGCCATGTCTTGATTTCCGCCGCCGGACGACGACAGCCTGAGCATGATCGGGACCAGCATCAGGCCGGCGCCGTGCGCGGACGACATGAGAAACGACCAGCCAAAGAGGCCACGCACGCCGATTCGCATCCCGAAGCCACGCGGATGCGCCGTTCGGCGCCAGAGGCGATAGCCGGCGAAGGCAAACAGGATGACGGCGCCGGCGATGCGCAGCGCCTGCGGCGCGAACAGGAATTGCGCCACCGCGACCAGCACGATGACGACGCCGATCGCGGCCTCGTGGCCGAGCGCGATTGGTAAGAAGGACTGCCAGACCGCTGATCGGCGTCGCTCCTGCAGGCCGCGAGCGACCGCAAACAGCCAGCCCATGCCGGGATTCAAGCCGTGGTAGGCCCCGAGAACGATCAAGACGTCCCAGGGCCACCACCGGCTCATCGGGTCAGCTCAGGCGAAGCAGTAGGAGTCGGATGACGCATCGCCACCCTCGAGGTGGATCTGATGGAACCGCTGGTCTTCGGACTGCACGAAAAACTGCTTGTCGAGCGCGATCCCACCGTTGTCGCCGGCATCGAGCTTGGCGATCCAGCCTTTCAAGCCGTCGGGATAGAACTGGTCATCCCAGGCGTTGTACAGGCCGTTGGACACATAGACGCGCTTGCCGTCGCGGCTGACCTCGACCATCTGCGGTCCGCCGTTCAACGGCCCGGAGTTTGGATGGGCGGCGCGGCGCACGATCCCGCCGAGGTGCACCGACCCGGTTTTTTTTGGATTGAATGGATCTGAGACGTCGTACTGGAGAAACTCGCCGGTGCCCCACGCCGAGACATACAGGAAGCGATCGTCGAGCGAAAGGTTGATATCCGTGACCAGCGGCGGCACGGCCTTGAAGCCCTTCAAGAGCGGTGGCAGCGCCTCCGGATCAGCGGGCTCAGCCGGAATCTCGATCACCTTGCGCGCCTTCCAGGTGGTGCCCTCCTGATACCAGGCCCAGATCGAGGAGCTCAGGTCCTTGAGGCTGGTGACGACGCCGACGAAGCCGTAGGCCTTGCTCGGGTCGTGCGCCGGCCGCAGCTCGAGCACCATCTGCTGCTCGGCGCCCAGGTCGATCGCTTGCTTGTGGCGTCGCTTCGGCAGGTCCCAGATATGGAGGTGGTGTCCATAGCCGCCCTTCAGGAGGATCTCGGGATTGACGCCGTCCTCGATCATCTTCGGCGTGCCCCACTCGCTGGTCACCATCGTGTCGTACCCGAGATGCCACCAGAAGTCATAGGCGAAGTACTGCGGGCCGCGATCGAGTTCCCAGCGGCCGCGCACCTCGAAGCTGTCGTGGTCGATGATGAAAATGCCGCCCGGGCCATCGCCGCTGGGGGAGCCGAGCGCGCTGACGTAGATCCCGTCGGGGCCGCAGTGGCTGGTGTGTGGACGGCTGTAGCCGGCGCGGTTGGCGATCTCCTGCGGTTCGATCGTCTTCACGATGCGCGGGGCTCGCGGATCGGGCTTGGTGTCGATGACATAAGAACGCGCCCGTAGGTCTGCGAGCTCCGGTCGGCATCGACGACGGCGAGGCCATCGGGTCCCTTGGACGGGTTGACGACCACCGCATAGGCGAGCGTTTCCGGCGGTGCCTGCGCCGCCAGCCGCGGCGAGGGATAGAAGGTTGGATCCGCCCTTAATAAGGTTGCCATGCTTCCCCTCCTGGAAAGTTGACTAAATCGATCCAATTAATCAGGAATCGGGTTTGCCAACTCTACTCAAGTTTGGGTGCGAAGGTCAAATCAGATCGACCCAACCCGACAGGTATTCGATTCACGACCGATTGTCGGGTCGGTTCTCACGCTGGATTACCGTTGTGGATGGATCGTCTCGCCCCGGGCGAGCATAGCCACGAACTGCTCGATCCGGCGTTGACGCGTCTCAGTACGCTTGGCGGTGGTCACCCGGTAGAGGACGGAATAGCGATTGGCGCTGCTCAAGCGTTCGAACATCGCTTTCGCCGGCGGGGTCGCCTTCAGCGCGGCGGCAAGGTCCGACGGAACCTCCATGGTCGCCTGACCTGAGTACGCACGGCCCCAATCGCCGTCTGCCTTGGCCTGCTCCACTGCAACGAGACCAGCTCGATGCATCCGACCCTCTTCGATGAGCCGGATGGCGATTGCAACATTCCGTTTCGACCACGCGCCACCCGGCCGTCGCGGAGTGAACTTTCGCCGGAAAGTCCGCTCGTCACCCTTCGCGAGCTGCCCGTCCACCCAGCCGTGACAGATCGCTTCTTCGAGGGCCTCCTCATAGGTCAAGGTCGTCGGATCGGTGGTTCCCTTCTTCGCCAGGACCAGCCAGACACCCTCGGCCTGTCTGCCCTGATTTCTGAGCCACTCTGACCACGACCTCGCGTCGGCCACCGTGAGCACAGGGGTCTCGCCGGGCACCACAGTCACTGTACCCCCGCAGAGCAGACCCACCCGCGTTCGGTCAATCCCGGAACCGCCGTATTTGAACAAACGATCGACTGAGCTTCGTTCTGAATGGGTGGACAGGACCCTGGAGTTACTCGGGGAACGCCCCCGCGCGGGCTATTCGCTATCTCGGGGCTGGGATGCTGGTCACCAGGCGGTAGCGGTGTTCGGGGCGGCCCGGCCCGCCGTAGCGCATGGTGAGCTCCACCTTCCCCAACTGGCAGAGGTGATCGAGATAGCGACGCGCCGTGACGCGGCTGACGCCCGCCTCATCCGCCACCGCGGTCGCCGCCAGGCCTGATTGCGACCGGTTCAACGCCAGGACGATCAATTCCAGCGTGGCGTCTGACAGGCCCTTCGGCAGTGGCTCGTTGCGGGCGGTCCTCAGCGTGCTGAAGATGCGGTCCACATCGGTTTGCTCCGCATGCCCGAGTCGCTTCATGCGATCGCGGGCCGCGGCGTAGGAAAGGAGCTTCTCCTCGAAGGTCGCGAAGAGAAAAGGCTTGATCAGGTAGTGGACAACTCCGCCCCGCATCGCTGCCCGCAGGCTCTCGACCTCGCGCGCCGCTGTGATCGAGATCACGTCGACCGGAGGATGGTCGTCCTCGCGCAGGTGCTGCAGCACCTCCAGGCCTGATATGTCGGGCAGGTAGATGTCGAGCAAAACCAGGTCTGGCCGAAGCTGGTCGACACTCTGGAGCGCCTCAGCCCCAGTGTGGGCTCGACCTGCGACGGCAAACCCAGGTACACGCTCGACGTAGGCGCAGTGGAGGTCGGCGACGCGGTAGTCGTCGTCCACGACAAGCGTGCGGATCATGTGGCCGCGCCCACCCTCAGTGGAAGCTGGACGGTGAACACGGCGCCGCCATCATTGACCACGGTTACCGTGCCCCCATGCCGGTGGGCCACCTGGCGCACCAGCGCGAGGCCGAAACCGCGGCGTTTACGGCCCGGGCGGGATTTCGTGCTGAATCCTTCCTGGAAGATCTGGCCGTTGAGGCTTTCTGGCACCCCTGGACCAGAGTCGTGGACCCTGATCACGACCTCGTCCTGTTGCTGAGTAACAGATACGCTGACCCACCGCTCGGTGCTCGACGTTCCGGCTGCGTCCAGCGCGTTATCGATCAGGTTGCCGAGCAGCGTGATGAGATCCTCACTATCCAGAGCGCTCCGAGTCATCACGGTGTCGTCGCTCACTCTCAGCTCAATTCCTCTCTCGGAGGCGACCGCCGCCTTCGCGAGCAGAAGCGCGCCGAGAACGGGATCGCCAACCCGGTCGAGCAATGCTTCAGTGAGCTCCTGGTGCACGCCTGAGGTCTGCGCAATGAGCTTCATCGCTTCATCACCGCGACCCATCTGGACCAGCCCCGCGATGGTGTGCAGGCGGTTGGAGTACTCGTGGGCCTGGGCGCGCAGCGCATCCGTGAGACTTTCCACGCCGAGTCCGCGCGCCAGGCTGGTCAGCTCGGTCGAGTCGCGCAAGGTGGCGACGTGGCCGATCTCGCGGCCCTGGACGCGAATCGCTCTACGGCTCGCCACCAGCACACGGTCTCCCGCGAGGAGCACCTCATCTTGGTCGTTCAGGCCCCCGGAGAGAAACTTGAGCAGGCGGCCAGGCGGGAGGACCTGCGACACCCTGCGGCCGACACAGTCCGCGGGCAGCGCCAGCAAACGGCGCGCCTCGTCGTTCGCCAGTGTGATGGTTCCATCCCCATCCGTGGCGATGGCGCCCTCGTGTATCCCCTGCAAGCTGGCCTCGCGTTCTTCCAGCAGCCCCGCGATCTCGTACGGCTCGAGACCGAACGTCTGGCGCTTGAGGCGCGAGGCCAGCAGCATCGAGCCCGCCACGCCAAGGCCAAGGGCGAGCAGCACAGTCACCGCGAACCCGGGCAGCTCACCCAGGAGCTGGTTGAAGACGGCGGTTTCGAGGAAGCCAACCGACACCATGCCGATCACGCCTCCGCCGTGGAAAATCGGCGCTTTGCCGCGCGCCGAGACGCCGAGTGTGCCTTGCTGCACACCGACCCACGTGTTGCCCGCGAGGACCGCGCTCGGGTTCTCGTCCACCGGCTTGCCGATCAGGGCCGGATTCGGGTGCGAGTACCGGATGCCGGCGCGATTCGTGACGACCACGTAGGTCGCGCCGGTCGACTGCCGCACCTGCTCCGCCGTTTTTTGGATCAGGCCGTCGGGATCGCCGCTGAGCAAGGCCTCCTGGATGACGCTGTCGGATGCGACCGATTCGGCGATCGCCAGGGAGCGCTGCTCGAACTGGCGGTCGAGTTCCTGGCTCGCCTGCCAGACGGCCGCCCCGGCTCCCATCAGGGCCGACAGCAAGATGATGGCAACCTGGAAAACCAGGATCTGATAGGCCAGAGGAAGCCGTGTTCTCACGGGATGGTTTCCCTCGTGATCCTATTCCTTCGTCCCGATCTCGCGACGGGACCAAAACGACCAAAACGGCCACAACGACCGCATGGGTTGTGCCGGACGCACGTGGGATCCAACGTCATAAACGATGAGTCCCGCGATCGAGCTTCGTGGTGTAACGAAGCGCTTCCTCACCCCCTCCGGCGGGATCTACACCGCGCTTCGGGATCTCGACCTGGCGGTCGAGCCGGGTGAGTTCTGCGCCGTGGTCGGACCCACCGGCTGCGGAAAGTCCACCACTCTGGCCCTGATTTCAGGCCTCGAGCCGGTGAGCGAAGGCGAGGTGGAGGTGTTCGGCAAGCCCGTTCGCGGCATAGCCGATGGAATCGGCTATGTCTTCCAGGCCGACGCGGTCTTTCCGTGGAAGACCGTGCTCGAGAACGTCGCCGCCGGACCCCGGTACAGGGGCGCCTCGAACCGAACCGCCCGAGAGCGAGCACGGGACTGGATCTCACGAGTGGGCCTGAGCGGTTTCGAGGACCGCTACCCGTATCAGCTGTCAGGCGGCATGAGGAAGCGCGTCGCGCTGGCGCAGAGCCTGATCAACGGCCCGCGCATCCTGCTGATGGACGAGCCGTTCAGTGCCCTGGACGTGCAGACGCGATCGCTCATGGAGAACGAGCTGCTCGCGCTGTGGGCGGCGAGCTCCGCGTCCGTCGTGTTCGTCACGCATGACCTCGAAGAGGCGATCTCTCTGAGCGACCGCGTCTTCGTGATCACGGCCGGACCCGGCACGGTCAAGGCCACCTACAAGGTGGACCTTCCGCGGCCTCGCAACGTCGCCGAGATTCGCTTCCAACCACGTTTCGCCGAAATCTACGAAGAGATCTGGAAGGACCTCAAGGACGAGGTCCTGGTCAGTTATGAACGTCAGAAGCGCAGCGGCGCGGCTTGACGTCCGCGTGAACGCACAAACGGCGCCAGCCGGGCGGCCGCTGCCGGATCTTGCCGCGAGGCGACGTCGCGATGCACAGCGCCGGCGACTATCCGTGGCGGGGCTCCGCCTGTCGCTCGGCGTGGTGATCCTGGGGGCCTGGGAGCTCACGACACGCCTCGGCTGGGTCGACGTCTTCTTCTGGTCTCAGCCGTCGGCAATCGCCCAAAAGCTCTGGATCTGGATCACGCAGGGCACCGACCTGGGTCCGCTGTGGGACCAGGTGCTCGTCACCATGGAGGAGACGGTCGGAGGCTTCATCGTCGGCTCGATCCTCGGCGTCATCTTCGGTGTCGCGCTCGGCCGCAGCCGGCTGCTGTCCGACGTGCTCGGCCCCTATATCAAGGGCGCCAACGCCATTCCGCGCGTGGTCGTGGGCGCCCTGTTCGCGGTCGCCCTCGGCCTTGACATCAGGTCGAAGATCGCGACCGCCGCCGTGCTGGTCTTCTTCGTCGTCTTCTTCAACGCCTTTCAGGGCGTGCGCGAGGTGGACCGCAACCTCATCGCCAACGCTCGCATCCTCGGCGCCGGCGATCGGCAGCTGACGACCGAGATCCTCATCCCGTCGGCGCTCTCGTGGATCGTCGCCAGCCTGCACACGAGCTTTGGCCTCGCGCTGGTCGGTGCGGTTGTGGGAGAGCTCTTCGGCGCGACCCAGGGCCTCGGCGAGCTGATCTATGCGGCGAAG
>VBHQ01000054.1 GCA_005880395.1 Chloroflexota bacterium | reverse complement strand
ATCGTGGTCCCGGCCTGGGGCTGTCCCGCGCTCGCCTACGGTCCGGGCGACTCCAAGCTCGACCACACGCCCGAGGAGGCGATCGAGGTGGCTGAGTTCGAGCGCGGCGTGGACGTCCTCACCGGCGCCCTTCGGCAACTGGCCGGATGAAAGCGGCGATCGTGGGCGGAGCCGGCTATGCCGGCGGTGAGCTGCTTCGACTCCTCCTGTCGCATCCCGAGGTCGAGGTGACCCAGGTCACCTCCGAACGGTTGGGCGGCAAGTTCATCCACAGTGTCCATCCGCACCTGCGGCGCCGCACAGACCTGAAGTTTCAATCACGCGCCTCCTTGCTGCCGGTCGATGTCCTCTTTCTTGCTCTGCCGCATGGTGAAACGAGCAAGGAGATCGACCGCCTTCAGTCGTTCGCGCCGACCATCATCGACCTCTCGGCCGACTTCCGCCTTCGCGACCGCGGGCAGTATCCAACCTGGTATGGCTGGGAGCATCCGCAACCGAACTTGCTTGCCCAATTCGTGTATGCGCTGCCCGAACTGCACCGCGAGCAAATCAAAACGTCCGATCGTCTTGCCATCGGCGGCTGCCTGGCGACGGCGGCGATCCTGGGCCTGTATCCGCTAACTCGGGCCGGCGTTCTCGATCGCTCGATGCCGATCGTGATCGAGGGCAAGACCGGGTCCTCCGCCGGCGGCGCGGAATCGGGACCCTCCTCCCATCATCCGCACCGCAGCGGCGAGATGCGATCGTTTGCGCCAACCGCCCACCGGCACACCGCGGAGATCATCCAGGAGCTTTGCCTGACTGCACCGAACGGGCACGGCCCGAACGTCGCCTTTTCGGCGACGGCCGTGGAAGCCGTGCGCGGCATCCTGGTCACGGCGCACGTCTTTCTCAACGAGGACCTGGCGGAGAAAGATCTCTGGAAGATCTATCGAGCGGCCTACGCGAACGAACCGTTCATGCGGATCGTCAAAGAATCGCAGGGGATCCATCGCTATCCGAACCCGAAGATCCTGTCGGGTACGAACTACACCGACGTCGGATTCGAGCGCGACCCCCATTCCCGCCGCGTTGTTGTGATGAGCGCACTCGACAACCTGATGAAAGGCGCCGCCGGCCAGGCGGTCCAGGCGCTCAATGTGCGCTTCGGCTGGGACGAGCGCACCGGCCTGGACTTCTCCGGGCTGTATCCGATCTAGGCGTGCTCGTCATCAAGATCGGCGGCAGCCTGACGGATCTCAACCCATTGCTCGACGACATCGCCGCCTGCAAGGAACCGCTGATCCTTGTCCACGGCGCCAACAAAGAGTTGAACGAGCTGAGCAGCCGTCTCGGGCATCCTCCGCGGATGGTTACGTCGGAGCGTGGCGAGGTCTCGCGCTTTACCGACGCGACGACGATGGACCATTTTCTGATGGCCTACGCCGGCAAGCAAAACAAGCGCATCGTTGAACGGTTGCGATCGCTGGGGGCCAATGCCGTTGGGCTGACGGCGATGGACGGCGGCCTCGTAACGGGGCGGCGCAAGCCGGACATCCGGATCAAAGAAGGCGAGAAAACGAAGATCCTTCATGACGATCACAGTGGAACCATCGAGCGGATCGATCCGCAATTGCTGCGCCTGCTGTTGGAAGCCGGCTACCTGCCTGTTGTCACGCCGCCGGCGATCAGCCATGAGGGTGTCGCGATCAACATCGACGGCGACCGCCTGGCGATGGAGCTTGCCTCCGCACTCAAGGCTGAGCGGTTGCTGATCTTCGCCGACACACCGGGATTCATGCGCGACGTCGATGACGAGCGGAGCGTGATTCCGGTGATCCACCTGGATGAGGTCGCTCAGATCGCCGAATACGGGAAAGGCCGCGCGCGCGTCAAGCTGCTGGCGGCAGCGGAGGCCATCCGACGCGGGATCAAGGCAGTCGGACTGCTGGACGGACGTGGCGAGCATCCGCTCACGCGCGCCTTCGAAGGCGCGGGAACCTGGGTAACCGGTTGAAGGCCCCCACCCTGCCGTCGTCCAGAGGGGGAGGGAAATTGTCCCCGATCCCGTTGCATGCCGACCGGGGCATCAGCCTGGTCCGTGGCGAGGGCTGCTATCTATGGGACAGCGAGGGTCGCCGATATCTCGACCTGATGACGAACTACGGCGTCAATCTGCTGGGCCACGCCCACCCAGCGATCACTGACGCCATCCAGAAGCAGGCGGCGATCCTCACCAATGCCCATCAGAGCTTTGGGTCGCCCGCCCGTGATGACTTCATCGAGGCGCTGGCCGCGATCCTGCCACCAGCATTGACCAGAATTTCATTCGGAAACTCTGGCGCCGAAGCGGTCGAGGCGGCCCTGAAATACGCCCGGGTCGCGACAGGGCGGACCGGCATCGTTGCCACCCATCGCGCCTACCACGGCCGGACTTTCGGGGCGCTCGCTGCCACCGCCGATGCGAAATACCGGGAGCCATTTGCGCCGATGCTGGAAGGCGTCCGCCACGTTCCCTTCGACAACCTCGATGCGCTGGAGCAGGCCCTGGACGATTCGATCGCCGCGGTGATCATCGAACCGATCCAGGGCGAAGGCGGCGTTCGCGTTCCAAACGACGGCTATTTGCAGGGCATCCGTGAACGCTGTGACGCGCACGGCGCGCTCCTCATCGGCGACGAGATCCAGACCGGATTCCGCACCGGCGCTCCGCTGGCATGCACCCGTGAGGGCGTCGTGCCCGACATCCTTTGCCTCTCGAAATCGATCGCCAACGGGCTTCCCCTCGGCGTCACGGTGACGACGGAGGCGGTCAGCGAACGAGTCCCTAAAGGCAGTCATGGCAGCACCTTCGCGGGCAATCCGCTGGTCTGCGCCGCCGGGGCCGCAACCCTGCGCGTCCTGGCCGACGAGGCGCTCCATGACGAGGCCCGCCGGTTGGGGGAGCGGTTCCAGCAACGGGTGCGCGCCCTCAACCTCCCGCAGGTCCGGGAGGTCCGCGGGCGCGGCTTGATGCTGGCGGTCGAGCTCAAGAAACCAGCGACGCCCGTCATCAAGGCCATGCAAGAACGCGGCGTTCTCGTTCTGCCGGGCGGGAGCACCGTGATCCGCTTCTTGCCTTCGATCCTGATCGAGAGCGATGAAGTCGATCAGGGCCTCGAGGCACTGGTCGACGCGATCCACGTGGCTCGATAAGCCAGATCGTGACAGCGGCGATCAAGGGCATTTCGTCGCTCATGCCGCCGGAGTTGCGCGGCAGCCGTCTCCTCCTCGTCTATCTGGCCGTCGTCGGCCTTGCCGGAGCAATCGTCAGCGGACCACTATTTCGCCCGATCGTCAACTACCTGCTGTTGGCCGGCTATGCGGCGGTGATCAGGTGGTGGGTGCGGGAGGATAAACCGCTCGAGACACATGAGCTCCCGACCAGGCCCAGGCGGGACGTTGCGGTCATCGTGGTGGTCGTGGCGGTGGCGATTGCCGGCGTGATCTGGTTCTGGTTCGGAACCGGTCCCAGAGGCCTCCTCTTCGGGATCCGAGATCGGCTGGTCCATCTCGGGATTGCTCTCGATCGTCTCGGCCGCATTCGGGCTGGTCGGCGTGGCTTCGGGCGAGCCACCACTCGGCTGGGCGCGCGGAGTGATCCCGGCCCTTGCCATTGTCGGCTTGCAGGCGGGGGTGAACGGAATCCCCGAGGAATTCATCTTCCGCGGTGTGGTCTTCGATCGGCTGCTGGTACTGCTGCGCGGCCCAGCGGTCGCTCTGGTGCTCTCCTCGGTGCTCTTCAACGCCTTCCACATCCCGTCCGACCTCGCCCAGGCCGCCTCTGTGCCGTGGTGGCAGGTGGTGGTTGCAGCCATGCTGAACCCGAACATCACGGCGAGCGGCCTGATCTGGGGCTATCTGTGTTACAGGACCCGTTCGATCTGGCCCGGCGTCCTCTGGCATACCACGGGGACAGTCTTCGGAATCACCTTCTGGTAAGGGCGATGCGTACCGCTGAAGCGGTGGCGCGCTAGCGGCGGAGCCGCCGAAGGATCGTCGCGGCCAGGTCCTCGGTCGGAACAGCGTAAGGACGCATCTTTTCAGCCAGCGGATCGAGCCTGAAACTCGCCTGATAGCCGCCCACGCCGCGGTCGCTCGCGCTCGTCGTAATCCGAGAAACGTCACTCGATGGGATCACGAACGACTGCGCAGCGATGTCGCCCGCGGACTCGCAAACGATGAAGACGACGTCAAGCCGTGCATCGGTAAAAAAGGTGTCGGCCCGGATCCGAAACTGGACAACGCCGCGCGAGTTTACCGTTCCGGTGTGTACGACGAGACCAAGCATGGCGAAGGACCGCAGGTCATGAAGCACAAAATCGACGCAATCGACGCTCAGGCGATCCTGGGCGATCACGACGTCTTGTAATCCAGCGCGTGTAAGCTGACTGGCCAGCCAGAGCTCGCCAAATTTGCCGAAGGCGCGCGTCGCCGGCATGCCAACCTGGTCTACCGTCGATTCTGCCGCAAGGTCCCGTGCGTGGACTGGCGCCGCCCAACCCGGTATCCGGTGAAGCCACTGCCGGTCAAGATGCGCTAACTCAACCAAATAGTCGTCGGCAGGACCGGGCAGCCGTCGATCCAACCAGCCGCTGAAAACGTAGCCGTCGTCGTGCGGCCTCGCCAGCTTGATGAATGCCGGGATCGGCATCGCCCATAGCGCCGGCGCCAGCTGCCAGTCCGGAGGCGGGACATAGGGAAAGACGACGTAGCCTCGGGGATCGGGATGAAGCGAGACGACCCCAACCTGGAACTGCTCGTCCGGTTCCAGGAAACTGCGGGCCTTGACCTGCAGCGGGTGTACGCGCAGGGTTCGGACTCTTCGCAAGTAGAGATCGAAGCCCAGGTCGAGCAGCGGGAAGGCAACGGTTGCCGTGCCCGACCCCTTGACGACAATGGCGGTCGCGAGCCGATCTTCGGCAACCGTGCCGAACTGCGCCTCGCTGAGACCCGGAAACGCTGTTGGCAGATTGGCGCCAGCCCAATTCTGCTCAAGAGCCATCGCAGGTTACAAGTCGGAAATGGGCGAAAACTCCCGCACAGGCCCCCCACCCTGCCCTCCCCCAGCGGGGGAGGGAGGGCGACATCGTCAGTCGACGACGGTCGTTGTCGAGCGCGGCCGGGTCATGATCCGGACGAGGGACACGATGCCCCAGCCGATCAGCGTGTAGATCGCGATCGCCACCAGTGACTCCGTCTCGAAGACGGACACTCCGACCTGGCTGGTGTTGAAAATGCCGTGGAACGGCGCAACCAGCGGCCAGGTGACGTCGTAGATGAAGCGGACAAACGGTGCGGGGTTGGCGCCAAACAACTTCAGGATGAAGCGAATGGCAATCAGCACATCGATGAAGCCGACGATCCACCAAACGGCCTGCACGGCCCGGTAGTTGTAACCACCCTCGCGATAGACGGACGTCCGCGAGCTATAGGCCCGACTGACGGGAGCGACCGGCCTTACCGGCTCGCCCGCAGCACGCTCTTCACGAACGACTTCCTGATCGTAGCTATCTGCCACGTAACACCTCCTCTGAGCCCTAGCTGAGACCGAAGCGCGGCTCAAACGCTACAGTCATATTAGCACGTTTTCTGCCATCACAAACAGAGGATTTCGGACGATCGGCTTCGGGCAATAAACTGGGGTCCATGCCCACCGCGATCGATTTGTTTTCGCCTGCCGCCCGCGCCTGGTTTACGAGCGCGTTCAAGGCGCCAACTGAGGTCCAGGAGCGCGGTTGGGAATCGGTTGCGGCCGGCCGCCACACGCTGATGTCGGCGCCGACCGGCAGTGGCAAGACCCTGGCGGCATTCCTCTGGTGCATCGACCGGTTGGCCAGCGAGCCCGTGCCGGCGGACCGAGAACGCTGCCGCGTGCTGTACGTCTCGCCGCTCAAGGCGCTCACGGTGGATATCGAGCGCAACCTGCAGGCACCGTTGCGGGGCATCGCGATGCATGCGGAGCGGATGGACCTGAAGCTCACGCCGATCTCGGTCGCGATCCGGACCGGCGACACGCCGCCGCGAGACCGGAGGCAGATCGAACGGCATCCCCCGGACATCCTGATCACCACGCCGGAGTCGCTCTTCCTGCTCCTCACGAGTGCGGCGCGCCAGATCCTGCCCACCGTTCGCTGGGTGATCGTCGACGAGATTCACTCGATGGCCGACACAAAGCGAGGCGCGCACCTGGCACTGAGCCTCGAGCGGTTGGTGGCGCTCACAAAGGCTGAGCCACAACGGATCGGTCTCTCTGCAACCCAGCGGCCGTTGAGCGAGACTGCCAGCTTCCTGGGTGGAACGTATCGGGACGTCGCCATCATCGACGCCGGGCGGGTCAAGGCCATGGAGATCACCGTCGAAGTCCCCGTCGAAGACATGAGCGCTCTCGAGCGGGAAACTCCAAGCCTGACCTTCCCCCACCGAGTCAGCGAGCCGAGCAGCGGCTGGCAGAGTGGACCGGCCGCGGCTATGGGCCCCACCCTGACCCTCCCCCAAAGCGGCCGGGAAATCGAGGAGGGGCCGCGTCGGAGCATCTGGCCCGCGATTCACCCGCGGATTCTCGAGCTGATCAAGCAGCACCGGTCCACCATCATCTTTGTCAATTCCCGGCGGCTGGCCGAGCGGCTGGCCGCGCACATCAACGAGCTTGCGGGCGAAGAGCTGGTCCGCGCCCACCATGGATCCATCGCCAAGGAGCAGCGCCTCTTAATAGAGGATGCATTGAAAGCCGGGCGGCTTCCGGCCCTGGTCGCGACCTCCAGCCTCGAGCTGGGCATCGACATGGGCGCGGTTGACCTCGTCATTCAGGTCGAGTCACCGACCAGTGTGGCGAGCGGAATTCAGCGGATCGGGCGCGCCGGCCATTCCGTCGGCGAACCGTCGAAGGGCACGATCTTCCCCAAGTACCGCGGCGACCTGCTGCAAACCGCGGTCGTGGTCGACCGGATGCTGCGCGGCGAGATCGAGACGACCCGGGTACCGCGCAATCCGCTCGATGTCCTTGCCCAGCAGATTGTGGCGATGGCCGCGATGGACGAATGGTCCGTAACAGGGCTCTCGGAGCTCGTGCACCGGGCCTACCCCTTCAGCGATCTCGGGCCGCGGGCGCTGGAGTAAACGCTCGATATGTTGAGCGGCCGCTATCCCTCGGATGAGTTCGCCGAGCTGCGCCCGCGCATCGTCTGGGACCGGCTCGAGGGCAAGATCCGTGGACGGGGTGGCGCGCAGCACCTGGCGGTCATCAGTGGCGGGACCATCCCCGATCGGGGCCTCTTCTCGGTGAATTTGCTCGACAACGGCAAGCGGGTCGGCGAGCTGGATGAGGAGATGGTCTACGAGATGCGGCCCGGCGAGACGTTCGTGCTCGGGGCGAGCACCTGGAGGGTCGCCGACATCACGCCTTCCCAGGTCATGGTCACGCCAGCACCGGGTGAGCCCGGACGAATCGCGTTCTGGCACGGCGATGCACTGGGCCGGCCGATCGAAGTCGGACGGGCGATGGGCGAGGCGATGCGCGAGCTGACCAC
Source organism: Chloroflexota bacterium (assembly GCA_005880395.1). GTDB lineage: Bacteria > Chloroflexota > Dormibacteria > CF-121 > CF-121 > CF-13. Next base: position 33,454 of record VBHQ01000054.1, on the reverse strand, counting down.
GATGGAGGCCGAAAAGGCCACCGCGCGGCTGCATGAGCGGTCGCGATTCGACCAGCTGGCGGCCGACAACCTGATGAACTACCTCTCGGACCAACAACAAGCGACCAGTGCCGTGCCCGACGACCGCACGGTCGTCATCGAGCGATTTCGCGATCAGCTGGGCGATTGGCGCCTCGCCGTGTTGACCCCCTTCGGTGCGCGGGTGCATGCCCCATGGGCGCTGGCAGCACGCGCGCGACTGCAGGAACGGCTGGATCTCGAAGTGCAGATGATCTACACCGACGACGGCTTCGCGCTGCGCCTTCCCGAGGCCGATCGCGCGCCGAACGTCGATGACATCCTGCTCGACCCGGACGAGGTCACCGAGCTGGTGACCTCCCAACTTCAGGGATCGGCGTTGTTCGCCTCGCGCTTTCGAGAAAACGCGGCGAGAGCATTGTTGCTGCCGCGCCGGCGGCCCGGAGAACGCACGCCGCTATGGCAGCAGCGCCAGCGCAGCCACGATCTCTTGCAGGTGGCCAGCAAGCATGCAGAATTCCCGATCCTGATCGAGACCTACCGCGAGTGCCTCAGCGACGTCTTCGAGATGGATGGACTGCGAGAGCTGATGCGGGCAGTTCGCGCTCGGGAGATTCGAACCGTGGTCGTCGACACTGAGAAGGCCTCGCCCTTCGCATCAACCCTGGTCTTCGACTACATCGCGCAATACATGTACGAGGGTGACGCGCCGCTGGCCGAGCGGCGGGCACAGGCGCTGACGCTGGATCGCGAGTTGCTCGCCGAGCTGCTGGGGACCGAGGAATTGCGCGAGCTGCTCGACCCGCGCGCGATCGAGGCGCTCGAGCTGGAACTGCAGGGCCTGCTGAAGGAGCGCTGGCCGCGAGACGTCGACGAAGCAACCGACATGCTCCGGCGGCTGGGCGACGTGACGACCGCAGAGGCGGAGGCCCGCGGCATCAGATTGGAATGGCTGGAAGAGCTCGAGAAGTCGCGCCGCGCGGCGCTGATTCGGATCGCCGACGAAGAACGCTGGATCGCGGTCTCGGACCCACGTCCCCTTCTTCAGCGCGGATCCGGCCATGCGGTGGCACCTGCCCCTGCGCGAAGTCGAGCATGCGCTGCAGCGCCTGGCGGGCCGAGGAGACGTCGTCGCAGGAGAGTTCCGGCCCGGACATGCCGGTCGCGAATACTGCCATCCGGAAGTCCTGCGTTCGCTGCGCCGCAAGTCACTCGCTGCCCTCCGTCGCGAGGTCGAGCCGGTCCCAGTCGAAACCCTGGCGCGGTTCCTCCCCAGCTGGCACGGCATCGGCAGCCACGCCAGGGGGCTCGATCGGTTGGCCGAAGTCATCTTCCAGCTGCAGGGCACCGCCGTCCCGGCATCGGTGCTCGAGCGGGACGTCCTGTCGATCCGCGTCCGCGATTACCGCCCACAGCTGCTCGACCAGCTGATCTCCATGGGCGAAGTCGTCTGGGCAGGGCGCGGCTCGTTGGGAAGCCACGACGGGCGGATCGCGCTCTACCTCCGGCCCGACGCTCCACGGCTGATTCGCCCAGCTGCGGAGGTGCCGCAAGGCGAGCTGCACCAAGGTCTTCGCGAGCACCTGCAGAATCGCGGTGCGTCGTTCTTTCGCGACCTCTACTACGCAACCGGCTCATCCGATGAGGACAGCGTCCTTGACGCCCTCTGGGACATGGTCTGGGCCGGCGAGGTAACGAACGATACGTTCCTTCCGGTTCGCATGCTCGGGCCGCGTACCCGGCGGACGAACCCGCGCCGTCCGCTGATGCGACTTGGCCCACCGGCCTCAGCTGGTCGCTGGTCATTGTTCAGTGACCTCCTTCGTCCAGCGGTGTCAACCACGGAGTATCTGCACGCGACAGCTGGAACGCTCCTGCAACGGTACGGCGTGCTTACCCGAGAGGCGGCGCTTGCCGAGAACATCAATGGCGGCTTCGCGGCGCTGTATCCCGTGTTGCGCGCGATGGAAGAGACCGGCAAGATCCGGCGCGGGTATTTCATCGATGGACTGGGAGGGCTGCAGTTTGCCCTACCGGGGGCCGTGGATCGGCTGCGAGCGGCGCGCGACGATCAGGCGAGCATCGTCGCCCTGGCCGCGACAGATCCGGCGAGTCCCTTTGGCACCAGCATTCCCTGGCCCGAGCACGAGTCACGGATGGCGCGGGCCGCGGGGGCGTACATCGTCGTCGATGCCGGAGAGCTGCGGCTTTACCTGGAACGCGGCGGGCGGTCGCTGTTGACCATCGGCGACATCCAGCCGGCCCACCTGCAGGCGCTTGCCAGTTTGGCCGCGAGGGTCGACAAGCTGGAGATCCAGGCGGTCGACGGCGCCCCGGTCAAAGGATCGAGGTTCGAGCAGCAACTGCACGAAGCTGGATTCGGCAACACGCCGAAGGGTGTGATCCTCTGGCCTGAGCGCCGGCCTGCCCTTGCCTGAAGGGGACACGATCTGGCGAACTGCCGCCGCGCTGCGCGGCCGACTGGTAGGAAAGGTTGTCGTTGACGCGCGCCCATCGTCGATCGGCAGGCTGAAGGGCAAGCAGCTGGAAGGCGTCGAACCGAACGGCAAGCATCTGCTGATGCAGTTCGAAGGGGGCATCGCGCTGCACTCCCACATGCGGATGACCGGCGCCTGGCATCTCTATCATCCTGGCGAGCGCTGGCGTCAGCCCGAACGCCGTGCGACCGCGGTGCTGACTTTTAGCGATGTCGTCGCCGTCTGCTTTGCGGCGCCCATCATGGAGTTGACGCGGGACGCGCGGCAGCCGGTCGCACATCTTGGCCCGGACATCCTCGCGGATAACTTTGACTTGGCTGAGGTGATCACTCGCGCCAGGCACTCGGAAGGCAAGACCCTGGGCGAGCTGTTACTCGACCAGCGGGTGTCTGCCGGAATCGGCAACATCTATAAGTGCGAATCGCTCTGGCTGCAGCGTCTCGATCCATGGATGAGACCGGTGGAACTCGGCGATCAAACGCTTCGCGGGCTCTATCTCACCGCCCGCGACTTGATGCGCGGCAACCTCGTTAAGCGCGCCCAGCGGCATGCCGTCCACGCTCGCGGCGGCCGGCCCTGTCCGCGCTGCGGGACACCCATTCGGGTCCGAGCCCAGGGTGAGCAGGGGCGGCTAACGTACTTCTGCGCGCGCTGCCAGAACGTATCCGGGATTCCCGTCCCGCGTCGCGCGCCACGCCAAGAAACGCATCGTTTGGCCACTGACTAACCAGCCGTCCTCGTTTGGACGCCGATCTGGATCCATTGATGCTGCGCTTGCCTGATTCGCTGCGTCCTCGTTTGGTGGCAGCCGTGCTTAATCATTGGTCCTAAGCTCTTTTCAGAGATCTTGGAGCCGACCTTCGGATTCGCAGGTCGCTGACCCGCCGCTTACAGATCCAGAAATCGAGCCCCCAAATTGAGCGTGCGCGGCCGGGCTTTGTCGTGCCTTTTTTGGGCTTCGTCTCTACCTTCATTTGGATGAGGGCAGATAATCGAGATACTTGGACGAAGGCTTAACTTCGCTTAACGGCTTGAGCGCCGCTAACGAGCCCGGCCCTTCAACGAGGGAATGCGAGGTGCGACAGACGGAGGCTTTGCTGACTAGGATTGAGTTTTCGGTACACATTGGTAAAGGAGCACGAAACATGGCAACGTATGTAACCGCTCGACGCGACGCCGGCGCGGTGATCTCATACGAGGAGTCGATCGGCATCCTGGACGCAGAGCTTCAGGGCCTAGAAGCGGTCTTCAGCGGGCTCACGGAGAACGAATGGAAGGCGGCTACCAAACTAGTGCCGCTTGATCCAGACCAACCCCACTGGACCGTCTTCGAGCTTGCCGGCCATTTTGATATCTCGATCGGACTCGCACGCATGCTCATGGCAAAGCCAGAAACGGGCCAGCCCGGCCGCGACCGAGTGAGCTTTTTCATCTTTCCGCGCTCCGAGGTGGCTCCGGTCGTTTACGACTATGCCTACAAGATGGTTACGGGCAAGCGGCCGAGCGACATGCCCGATGTCCTGCACGAAACCTTCTCGAAAACCATCCAGGAGGCGCGCCGAAGCTCACCGGATACGATCGGACCTGGCTACTACGCCTTGATGCGCATCGACGAGTTCATTCCGAGCCGTGTGGTGGAAGCCGTGGTCCACGGCATGGACCTCACCGATGCACTAGGCCGAGACAGCATCGCAACGTCGGCGGGAATCGCCGTGACTGCGCAGATCCTCGACGAGCTTCTGGCCCGGCGAACGGTGGCGGGCAGGCCTGCCGACTTGACCGACGATCTCGGCTGGATCCGGGCGGCCTCAGGGCGCGGCCCGCATCCTGACCCCCGCCTCCCCATCATCGGCTAAGTCGGCCTGCCTCGAGCCTAGCTTCCGAAACGCCCCGGCGCAATCCCCGTTCTCCCGCTCGGCTACGACGATGAGGCCCGCAACCCGATCTTGCCCCGCCTACGTGATGCGCCGGGGTGCTCCGGCCGGAACGCTCATCGTGTGGTCTATCCGCCGACGGATGGTGCCTGCTGGCATAGTCTGTTCGGTTCGTCGACAATCAGCTAAACTCCACTGCTCTATATGGTGCGTCGCCTTGCTAGGGGTCGCACAAGCCTTGTCGTGCTGGATCGACCGCACAACTACGCGAAGTGGCTGGGGCTTCACGTAGTTGGCGATGCGAGGACCATCCTCGTCTCCGTGCCGTTGCGACGCCGCCGCCGGCTTCGACCTTGCAAGTGGCGACCGTACAAGTGAAGCAGCGGCATTCTTCGACATTGCCCGAGCCGTTCCCGGCTTGGGTCTCCAGGATTCGAACCGTTCGCTCGATCGGCAAGACAAGAAAGGCGATTCGGCTAAATTTGAGCATCAGCACGCTCTGACGCGGATAAAAGGCGCGCCAACAGCCATGCCAACCGGTTAAAGACTGGTAAGGACTTCGTCCAGTCGCGCTTGTCGAGGGCAAAATCACCGAGGACCAGTACGAGGAGTGGAACCGCTCCACAGGCAAGAAGGTGCTTCCCGAGCGCGTTCATCCAAAGGCGTCGGCGAAGAAGACAAAGTCGCGCAAGACGACAGCCAAAAAACGGACCAACAAATAAGGTCTGTTTGGTGGAGCGGCTGGAGGTGCGGTTAGGCTTGTCTGGGATCGATCACCACCACTCCCGGACTTCCTGCCACCGCTTCAGCTAGCGCGCTCGATCCCTGAGCAAGTCCGACGACGGCTGCGACCGGCAGCGTCAGACCGCGATTGGCAAAATCAGCAGCCAGTCGCTCAAGCGCATAACCGTCCGCGGTGACATAGACATTGCCGATTCGAATACCACGCTCACTTGCCGGCGGGTCACCGGTTATCGTGGCCAGCCGTCCGTTATCGGCGACCAGCGGAAGGACGCTGGCCGTCGCGCCTCTAACCGCATTAACTACCGCCGGGAAAGCGCCGTCTGCAAGCCGTTTGGCCGCTTGCTGCCAGGATGAGTCGCGGTCGAGGACGGCCGTGGCGCCGAACTGCTTGAGTCGTTCTTTGTTCCGGGCGCCGGCTACCGCGATGACGCGAGCACCCATCGCCGCCGCCACGGCCGCCAACATGCCGCCGGTTACACCTCCGGCGCCGTGTATAAGAACCGCTTCGCCAGCTTGTACGTTAAGCATCGCCGCAAGCACCTGATAAGCCGTCAGGGCGGGCACGCCAAAGGCGCCGGCCACCGTTATCTCCATTGCCACGGGCTTGCGGGCAACGTGCGCTTCGGGAGCAACGAATCTTTCAGCCCAAGCTCCCTGGTGCCGAAGGGGCGCGGAATGGGTTAGCACCTGGTGGCCGGCTTCGAATCGCGATACCGCGGCGCCGACTTGGCGGACGGTGCCTGCCGCCTCCACACCCAGAGCCATGGGAGGGGTGATTCCGACATCCCAGGCACCGGTCCGAACGAGGTCGTCCCAGTTGGCCACGCCGGCAGCCTGAACCTCTATTAACACTTCATCCGATTTCAAGCTCGCCGGCTCCGGCAGGTCCACTTCCTCAACCGGGCCTCCAACCTCACGTATCCCTGCCCCTTTCACCCAGGTCCTCCTCCATCTCCGACATTAGCCCACATCTGGATCCCGCGGCTTCATCTAGCCCGATAACGGCTGCGGGCTAGCAGGAGGCCCTTGCTGCCGCCGTTATCCCGGCAGCGATGGCCCTACCAATCCACCGTGCCGAGGCCAGACATCTCGAGCAGGCGCGGCGGCCGTGGTCGGTCGCGAAGTCCCCGGCGGCCCTGATTCTGATTGGCGACCTGCTGCTCGCGGTGATCCTCTTCTCGAGGACCTGGATACGACCCGAAACGATGCTGGCAGGAGGCAGCGGCGATCCGCAACTCTTTGTCTGGATGTTCCGCTGGGTGCCGTTCGCCCTATCGCATGGTCTCAACCCGCTGATCAGCAACTATCTCGACTATCCCGCCGGAGTCAACTTGATGTGGACCGGCGACAGCCCATTGCTCGCACTGCTGTTTAGCCCGGTGACAATACTGCTGAGCCCGGTGGTCGCATACAACCTTGCCGCCACGCTCGGCCCTGCACTTTCGGCATGGTGCGCGTTCCTCGTAATCCGACGCTACGTCGATCGCTGGCCGGCCGCGGCGCCCGGAGGACTGCTGTATGGCTTTTCTCCGGCAATGATCGCCCACGCGTCGCACCTGCATGTCACGTTCGCCGTCTTTACGCCCCTCGCGTGGCTCCTCGCCGACGAGATCCTGGTCCGCCGGCGTTGGCATCCGGCGTTCTCCGGCGGCCTGCTCGGCGTTCTGGCCGGGCTCCAGGTGCTCATTGGCGAAGAGACACTTCTCCTCACCTTTATCGGCGGCGTGGTCGCGCTCGCGGTCATGGTCGCCATCCAGGGCAGGCCCAGTGCCTGGCAGCTGTCTGCCGCCTGGCGGGCTGGTTCCATCGCCAGCATCGTGTTCGCGCTGATGGCCGCGGCACCGCTTGCTGAGCAGTTCTTTGGCCCTCAGCGGTTGCATGGAGCGATCCAAGCTCAGAACTTCTATGTCAACGACCTTCTGAACTTCGTGGTGCCTTCGCCGCTTCAGCTATTTTCGCCGGCGGCCATCTACTGGCTCAGTGCGCATTTCACGGGTGATGCCTCTTCTCGTGACGCCTATCTCGGCCTGCCGCTGCTTGCCTGGTTCGCGATTCAGGTGCGCCACCGATGGGGCGATCGGGTCATTCGTTGGGCGGCACTGGTCGCGCTGATCCTTGCGGTCTTATCGCTCGGTCCAGCGCTGCATGTGGCCGGTGTCGTTACGCATATCCCGCTGCCGTGGGCGGTGTTGCAACCGCTACCACTCTTTGAAAATGTGCTGCCCGGACGCTTCATGCTGATCGCCCTGTTGCCGGCCGGGCTCTTGCTGGCTCGCGCGCTCGACGTCGATCTCCAGGCTGGCCGGCCGCTGAACTCGCTGATCATTCCGGCGATTGGCATGTTGCTGTTGATTCCCAATCTCCAGGCGGCTTCGGCGCCGCCAGTTCCCGCCTTCTTTCAAGGCCCGACGGTCCAACGGCTGGCACCTGGAAGCGTCGTGCTCGTCGCGCCTTTCAGCAGCCTGTACTCGAGTGACGCGATGCAATGGCAAGCGGCGGCCGGCATGCGGTTCCGCATGCCCGAGGGATACATGTTCGTGCCCGGCACCTTGCTGGGCGTCCCTTCGTCGCCGTTAGCGCGCGCGATGGTCGAGATCGAGGTCCATGGAACCGCGCCAACGCTGACGCCCGCCCTGCTCTCAACAATGCGACAACAGCTCCACGACTGGCGTGTCGGCACAGTGATTGCCGGACCGATGCCGCACGCGAACGCCATGGTAGCTCTACTGACGGCCGTAATCGGCGAACCACCAGAGTATCAAGGCGGCGTGGCGGTTTGGTGGGATCGCTAGGCGAGCACCGACGACTCGGGTGCTAGGAAAATAGCTGGACGATCAGGACGATCACCGCAATGACGACCGGGCTCAGGAACAGGCCGAAGACTCCGGGGCGAGCCATGACCAGCGGTAGTCCGCCGCCGGGACAGAGCCGGCGGAGCGTTCCCGCTGAGCAAACGGCGTCATAGCCGTCGGGGATGGTTTGACCCAGGCGGACCAAGAAGGCCTGCAGATCGGTGTCCGCCCAGTAGTCGGCGTAGAGGGCTAGCAGACATTGATCGTTTCCTCCACGAAGGAGGAGGAGTCGGTTGTTGCGGTTGAGCCCCGTTCGGCATGCCACGACGTCAGTCACGTCGGCGCGGGCGAACGTTCGCACGCTCCATCCCCGGCGGAACACCAGGTCGCCGCCAATAGCGATTCGCGCTCGCGTGCCATAGACCAGGGCTATGAGCAGAAGCACCGCCAGAAGCGCGGTCAAGCCGATCACCGTAACGCGTAGCCGACTGGTGGACGTGGCAACGCGGTAGATTTCCACGGCAATGGCGACGAGGACAAACCCACCGCCCGCAACCACTCGGGTTGCATACTGGCCAATAAAGCTGCCAAACCGCGGCCTGATCTCGAAGTCCATCGGCCCGGGAATCGACATGGTTGCGCGACCCCTTCTTCTCCTACGTTCAGAACCGGCCGTAAACTGGGATGGCGGTGCCGGTGATGGCAGCCGCCGAATCGCTGCATAAGTAGGCGATCACCGACGCGATTTCCGCTGGCTGCACCGCTTTCTCGAGAAGTTTTTCCGGAAGCGCCTGCCGGTTGGCGGGCGTATCGATGATCGCCGGCACCACGCAATTGACCCGAACGCCTGAGCTCTTCAGCTCGGCCGCGAGAACCTCGGTCAGCTTGATGACGCCGGCCTTCGCGATGGCGTAGGCGGCCGCTCCAGGTTCGGCGATCAGCGCTAACCGCGATGCGATGTTGACGATGCAACCCCCACCCTGCCCTCCCCCAGAGGGGGAGGGAAATCCAGGGCCACCCTGTCCTCGCCCAGAGGGAGACGGAGAAGCTGCCATCCTGCGAGCGGCGGCGCGACACGACCACCATGCGGAGCCGAGGTTGAGATCCATCGTCACCGAGTAGTCATCCGGAGTGGTCTCCGCAACCTTGCCGGGACGAAAACCGCCAGTCGCATTCACGACCCAACGCGGCACGCCGATCCGGTCCATCCGTTCCCAGAGATCATCGACGGCGAGGCGCTGGGTGAGATCGCCGGTGTCGCCCGTGACGAATCCTCCACCCTGCCCTCCCGCCGAGGGGGCGGGATAGAGCGACTGCAGCCGGGTAACTTCGGCTCGTGATCGGGCGATGGCAATCACGTGATCGCCGCGCTTGGCGAAGGCGTCGACAATGGCGGCACCGAGCGCCCCCGTCGCGCCGCAGATGACGGCGATATCCATGGCGGCCCTACCCTCCTCCAGGTGAGGCGGGTTTTAGGGCATAGCGAAGGAACAGATGCGACTCCTGACGACGGACGCTGAGGAGGCGTCCCGGCTTCGGTGAGCGTCCAAAGTCCACGCCTTGAACTAGCCCGAAGGACTGGTCGCCACGCCGGCCCGCAAGCGCCGGCGACACCGTGAGGAAAAGCTCGTCGATGCGGTCGGCCATCACCAGTTGACCGAACAGGTGCGGTCCCCCTTCTGTGAGGATGGTTTGAAGTCCATCAGACCGAAGGGCGTCAAAGATGGCATCGACCTCGATTCGGTTACCGGTGGCAATAGCTCGGACTTCAGTGGCTGAAGGCAGAGTATTGCGGAGGCGCGCGGCGGCAGCCTCCGTGGTCAGCACGAATGCCCCGACTTCGAGGGCGCGATCGTTGGGATTCAGACCCCCGCGCGCCGTAACGATCACCAGGCGGGGCGTGCTCGCACGCTTGAGCGCCCGTCGCAATTCGCGATAGCCATCAGCTGCGGCCGGAAAAATGAATTCCGGCGTCCACAACGCACGGCCGCCTTCGGCTCGAACCGTTCCAGCGCCGACCAGGACGGCATCGGCGAACGCCCGCAACAGCCCCATGACGAAGCGATCCCCCTGATTGCGCCCGCTGATGATGCCGCCAGACGGCGCTTCGCCGGCCTCGATCGCTGCAACGCCATCGATGGAACTGACGAAGTTCGCATAAACGGATCCATCGTTGATCGCAAGCCCGCCACCATAAAGGCGGCCTAACCCCTGTGGCAGCACAGCCGTCGCAAGGTCGGGTGCCTGATAGAGACGGCTGAGCGGTTTCAGGATGCGTGCGTATCCCGTACGCCCGCGCGAGCCATCCTCAAGAATTCCTCGCGAAGCTCGGGGTTCGCCTCGTAGGTTCCACGCCAGAAGGTCGTCCTGGTCGTCGATTCGCCTTCGCGCACGCCGCGCATCTGGGTGCAGAGATGGGCCGCCTCGAGGTAGACGGCGACACCGTGTGCTTCAAGGATCCGCGAGAGCGCTTCTGTGATCTCTTTGCCAATCCGCTCCTGGACCGTGAAACGCCGGGCGAAGAGCCGGACGAGCCGCGTCAGCTTCGAGATGCCAATGATGTGCTCGTGCGCGACGTAACCGACGTAGGCGTGGCCGAAGAAAGGAAAGGCATGGTGCTCGCAGAGCGCGTAGAAGGGGATCGGACCTTCGACGACCTGACTGATCTCGCAATCGGGGCCGCCGTCGCACTCGGTCGGAAAGGCGGTCACCAGCTTGTCGTCGCCCTCGTAGCCTTCGGTCGAGTCGAACATCGCGCGAAGATAGCGCTGGGGGGTCTTTGCCGTCCCCGGGGTATTCAGCGGCATGCCCAGCGCCTCGAGGATTTCGGCGATGTAGCCTTCAAACCGTTTCCAGTCGGCGTCGCCGATTCGCCGCGGCCGCACGCGCTCCCAGTCGCGGTCTTCGACATCCTCGTCGTGAAGGTCGCCAACCCTGAGATCGAGATGCTTTTCCGCCATCAGTTCGGCTGCAGGGTATGTTCCGACACCTTCACCTCGAGCTGCCCATTTTGCATCCGGGTCTCGTACCGCACCTGGCTGACCGTTGCCGGTCCCTGCTTGACCGCACCGCTGCAGACATCGAAGCGCGACCCATGCCAGGGGCACTGGACAAGATTGCCGACGATCTTGCCCTCAGAGAGCGGGCCGCCGGCGTGCGAGCAGGTTTCGGAGATGGCGCAAACAGTTTCCCCGTTCTTGTAGAGAAGGATGGGCGTATCGCCGGCGAGCCCGCGGATGAGCACCCCGTCCTTGAGCTGGCCCTCGAGCATGACGCGGGTGAACTTCTCCGGGACCTGTTGCCAGGCATGATGGTTGACGCCCGTCCCAATCGAGAAGACCAGTTCTCCGCCGAGAAACGCCGCGGAGAGCAGCAGAGCGTACCCGACGAACGCCACGACGATCGCGATCGCCCGGCTGCCGCCAGTCAGCCCGACAATGAGCGAAACGATGAAGAGGAGGAGGGCGACGGTATTGATGAGCCCGTGCGCCGCGCCAACCCGGCGCTCGCGGCCGAAGGTCTCGTTCCAGTCGGTAAAGCCAGTCACGGCCGTCGCCAGCGCCGCCAGGATGCCGATGAACGTCGTCGCGTCCGCCGCCGACGTCCAGGTGTGGCTGCGGTTGAAGATGTAGATGATGTCGAAGATGACGGCCATCGTCCAGGCGCCGAGCGGGATGTCGGTCAATACGGGATGCAAGGGATGGCCCAACCACGTTCCGTGGTTGAACGACTTCAACGCGGTGCCCGGGGCGCCAAGCGCCTTGTAGGTACCGCCGACGACCTTTTGCAGGAAGTCCGCCACCGGCTCCAGCCAATGCTGGCCATCGATGATCCGATTCACGACAGAGTTGAGCACGGGCCGCCTCCTTTCGTCGAGCCGCTGCCTTTTAGGAAGAGTATCGGGCAATCAAAGATCGTCAAGCCAGTCGGTGAGCCGCCGAAGCGCTGAGGCTGCTGTCGGGCGATCGACCTGCCGGAATCGGATCGTCTCGCCCGGACGGGCCTGAGCCAGCAGTGGGATATCGGCGGTAATGACCGTGGCGATCACCGGATAGCCTCCGGTCGTCGGATGATCAACGAGCAGCGCGATCAACTGGCCGGAGGGCGTGACCTGGAGCGCGCCTGCCGTCATCGGCGTGGTGAGGATTTCATCGCCACGCAAGTGCAGGCCGGGCGTCGCAATGCGCAAGCCCATGCGATCGACCGCGGGCGTGATCAGACAGGCGGTGGCCTCGAGGCGAGTAAGCGCATCGGCCGGGAACGCATCGGTATGCGGCCCGGCGATAACTCGAACTTCCCATGGGCCCTTCAGAGGCAACCGGTGCCCTTCGGGCCAGGACGTGGCGACGGCCTCGTCCCGGACCATCGTTCCAACATCGATCCGGTCATTCTTGTTGACCGAACGACCGAAACCGCCCCCGAAAGCGCCGGAGGCACAAAGAGAACGGCTCCCGAGCACTGATGCCACATCCAGGCCACCGCGGACGGCGACATAGCTTCGTAGTCCCGGACCGATGGGACCCAGATTGAGCAACGAACCACCCGGCATCACCCGCGATGTCCACGAAAAGGTCGGCGCGGAAAGGCCGGTCATCGGCAGCACGCTCGCCCCGGCGACGGCAATCGTCGCGGGAATCAAGAAGCGTATGGTCGGGCCGGCCCCCGCCGCTTCAAAGAGCGCTGCCGCCGGATCGTTACCAACCAGGCGGTTTGCCACAGCCGCGGAGAACCAGTCGGCCACTCCGCCCGGCGGAATGCCGAAGCGCTCGTATCCCGGGCGGCCGGCATCCTGGACCGAGGTGTGGCGTCCCGGATCGAGGATCTCAATCACGGATCGGCACGAAGCGAATGCGGTCGCCTGGCTTGAACCGCGCGGGCGGATACAGATCCGGGTCCAAAAGAACGACGTCGGTGCGACCGATGAGGCTCCAGCCGCCCGGGCTGTCGACCGCGTAGATGCCCGTTTGGCGCCCGGCGATGGCCACCGAGCCCGCCCGGACGCGCGGCCGCGGCGATGCTTTACGGGGCACAGTCAGTCCCTGATGGAGCTCGCCGCAATATGTGAACCCCGGCGCGAAGCCAATGCAATACACGAGGTAGTCCCGGCCGGCATGTAGCTCGATAACCTCCCCACGACTGAGGGCGGTCTTCTCGGCGACCTCATCCAGATCGGGACCGTCGTACCGTGTCGGGATGTCGATAACGTCGCCCGAAAACGGCATCGGTTCAAGGGTGCCTTCGTATGGCCGGATGGACTGGGCCAGCGAGTCGGAATCGGTCACAACCGGGTCGTAGCGACACAGTAGCGAGGCGTACGACGGCACGGTCCCGAGCAGGCCGGGCACGGCGGCGGAGGTCAGGGCTCGCTCGAGCGCCAACACTTCGCCCAGGGCCAGAGGGTCGATCGTCAACCCAACCCGAACGAGGACGGCTCGGTCACCCGCCGGATCGATCAGCCACATATTCGCGACTGTATCGTGGCATCGCCCGATGGCGGGCGACTCTCAAACGGCATACGATCGGGGCGGCCATGCGCCGCCTTGGGCTGATCGTCGCGATCCTCGTGCTCACCGTGGACGCCCTCTATGTCTGGTACATCGTCTTCGGCCAGCAAGGCGCCAGCGACCTGCCGTTACGGGTGCCCTTCGTGGCGTCATATCTCGTGCTCATATCGGTCTGTGCGCTGTTGTCGAGCTGGCTCCCCGACAGAACCTGGCGGCTCGCGCTCCTGGGTGCCTCGACAGCCGGACTCCTTCTCGTTGGCTTCTTCGCCCTGATGTCCATCGGCTTGCCGCTCTTCGTCATGGGTCTGGTTGGCGCGGTCGCGTTGGCCAGACAAATCTCGGACGCAACGCTCCGCCGTACTGCGGCCGCCGTATCTGTCGCCGGCATGGTGGCAGCCATTGTCGTTCTCCTGGCTGGATTCGAAATCACAGCGCGGATCATCGCCTGTGCACCCGGGGCGGTCTCGGGCAGCGGCAGCGGAAGCGGATTCCTGAGCGGGTCTTACACATATACCTGTCAGAACGGCAGGGCGATCGTCACCTGGCAATAGCGCAACAGGCCTGAGCTAATACAAATTCTCGGCCGCAGCCTCGCGGCTGGCATCATGGACGGTATGCCGTTCTTTGGATATCACATGCCGAGCTTCACGTTCCCGGGTGTGCCTCCCGACCAGCTCTTTGATCACGCAGCCGGGCTAGCGCGCTCGGCGGAATCCGCCGGCTTCGAGCTGGTGACTGTGATGGACCACTTCTATCAAATCACCGGCGTCGGCAAGGAAGAGGAGCCCATGCTGGAGGGCTACACCGCGCTGGCGGCGCTCGCCAGGGAGACCAGCCGGGTCCGCCTCGGAACGCTGGTGACCGGTGTGACCTACCGCAATCCGGCGCTCGTCGCCAAAATGGTCACGACGCTCGACGTCATCTCCAAAGGCCGCGCAATCTGTGGCATCGGCGCCGCCTGGAACGAGTCGGAGCACATCGGCTATGGTTTCGAGTTTCCGCCGATCCGTGAGCGGATGGATCGGCTCGACGAGGCCTTGAACATCTTGAAACTGATGTTCACGCAAGACCGCCCCACGTTTGAGGGGACGCATTACCGCATCGACCGCGCGCTCAACGTGCCGCGCCCGCTTCAACCGGGCGGGCCCAGGATCCTGGTCGGCGGGGGCGGCGAAAAGCGCACGCTGCGCCTGGTCGCCCGCCACGCGGACATGTCGCACTGGTTCGGTCCGCTGGCCGATATGAAACGTAAGAGCGAAATCCTGAACCGCTACTGCGAGGAAGAAGGCCGCGATCCGGCAACCATCACCAAGACCATGGGAAGTCCTGTCGTGCTCGTCGAGAATGAGGGCCAGGCCAAGGCGGTCATCGAACGCATGCCGCCCGAGCGGCGAGTCATGTTCCAACCGGCCACTCCGAATCAGGCGGCCGAGATCTTGCAGGACTACATCGCGGTCGGCATCGAGGGCTTCACGTTCGGCAATCCGACGATGCGGACGCCGGAAGAATTCGAGCGAGCGCGTAAGCTGATCAAAGCCGTCAAGAACGTGTCATCGCCTGCCGCAGTCGGCGCAGATGGGAAAGGCAAAACAGGGTAGGAGGGTCACTATGCCGAAGGCTATTTGGAATGGAGCAGTGATCGCGGAGAGTAGTAAGACCGTCAAGGTGGAAGGCAACGACTACTTTCCGCCCGACAGCGTCCGGCGGGAGTTTCTTGCGCAAAGCCAGACGCACACGGTTTGCCCATGGAAGGGGACGGCGAGTTATTACGACGTCGTCATCGATGGCAAGGTCAACCGGGATGGGGCATGGTTCTATCCAGATCCGAAGCCTGCGGCAAGCGAGATCAAGGACCACGTCGCGTTCTGGCACGGCGTCGAAGTCACGCCCTGACGATCACCTTTTAGAACCGATCGCTCGAAGAAAGGCTCCTTCGCCGACAGGAACTGGCTGAAACCCGAGGGCAAGGCCTAGGCGGGTCGTCGAAGGGAGATCGAGCCCGGCCTCGTGAATCATGCCCTCATCTGCGAACGCGCTGATGGTCGGCCCCACGTATCGGATTACGCCGCGCGTAAGTACGACTGTTCGGGAACACGCTTCGGCGACGAAGTCCAGGTCGTGCGTGACGATCAGCACGAGGCGATCACTGTCGACCATCGACTTGACGAGGGCCTTCAATCGCCCTTTCGCAGCCCAATCCTGCCCGAGCGTTGGTTCGTCGAGGACAACCACTGGCGACTCAGCGGCAAGCGCCGAGGCGATCGTCACCCACTTACGATCGGGCAACCCAAGATCATGCGGATGCGTCTTGGCCTCCTGGCTCAAGCCACAACGCTCGAGGGCGTTTTTGACGGCCACCGCAACCCGCTCCGCGGGGCGCTTCATCGCTCGAGGTCCGAAGGCCACCTCGTCGTAGACGGTTCGCTGAAAGAGCTGGTCGTCCGGATTCTGGAAGGCATAGCCGACGAGGGCAGCCATCTGCGCGACGGTACGTTCCGCGACCGGCTGGCCGGCGACGACGATGTTTCCGGTCGTTGGGCGAAGCAGGCCGTTCAGCAGCTTGGTCAGCGTCGTTTTTCCGGCTCCGTTCTCGCCGACCAGCGCGGTCGCGCCGGCCTTCAGCTCGAGCGTCAAACCAGGTGGCCCGAAGACTCGGACGTCGCCCGGATAGGCGAACGTCACCTGTTCGAGTCGGAGGTCAGGCATTAAAGGCGCGCACTGCAGTCTCGAATGTTGTTGGCCATGGCGATGGAAGACCGACGCTCTCGGCGAGCCGCACATAAATAGGCGCCCCGACCTGTTGCTGCACCGCGGCATCGTTGAACACCCGGGCAGGCGTCCCGTCGGCAAGGATCCGGCCCTGGGCCAGGGCGACAACGCGGTCGCAAAGTTCGGCGACCGCCTCGAGCTTCTGCTCGACCATGACGATGGTCACTCCTGCCGCATGCAGCCGCGACAGGGCTTCAAAGAGTTCCTTGGTCCCCCCGGGATCGAGTTGCGAAGTCGGCTCGTCGAGCAAGAGCAGTTCGGGATGCATGGCAAGCAGGCTTGCCAAGGCGAGGCGCTGGAGCTGACCGCCGCTCAGGTCGAGTGGGTGACGATCGCGAAGTTCGCTCAAGCCAACCTGTTGCAGGGCCTCAGCCACACGCGCCTTGACCAGGGCGGGCTCGAGGCCGTGATTCTCAGGACCGAAGGCCACCTCATCGTCGACCCGTTCGCGAGCCCCGGAAACCTGTGTGAACGGATTTTGAAAAAGCATGCCGACTCGCGTTGAGCGCTCGATCACAGTTTGGCGGCGGACCTCGGTTCCCAAGACCTCGATCTCACCGATGAGCCGCCCATGGAAGAACTCGGTCGCCAGACCCATCGCCGCGTAGCAAAAGGTCGATTTCCCCGCGTTGGTGGCTCCGACGACGCCCAACCACTCGCCCGGCTGCACGACGATGTCGATGCCATCCAGGACGTAGTCCGTGGTATCCGGATAGCGATAACGAACGCCGCGCATCGTTAAGGCCGCTGTCATCGCCAACCCGCGAATCGGGCGCCGATCGCCAGCGGGACGAGGGCAACGAGAAACCACCGAAGCGCGCGCTGCACACCAGTGTCGGGCAGGACGACACGGCGATAGCGGTGCACAGATAGGCCGAAGCCGCGGACCTCGAGGGCCATCGCGCGCTCCTGAGTCGCGACCAGCGAGGAAAGTACCAGTGGAAGAAGAAGCGGAAGATAGGCGCGCGCGCGTAGCAGGAGCGACCCTTCCGTTTCGAGTCCTCGGGCACGCTGGGCGTCGCGAATACGCGCGGCCGATTCGAGGCTCTGGGGAATGATTTGCAACGCCGACTGGACCACGTAGCCAAAGCGGGGGCTCAGACCGCGCTGCATCATGGCTTCCGCCAGGTCGGCCGGCCGGGTCGTGAAGCTCAGGAGAAAGGTGGCGCTGATGAGACAAAAGATCCGCGCAGCAGCGAGCAGGGCAACGGCGAGCCCCTCGCGATAGAGCGACAAGGGACCCAGCGGGAAGAACACCGTGCGGTTTGCTGGGTTGGCAAAGCCCTGGACAATGAGGAGAAGCAGCGTGATCGGCAAGAGAATGCCGAGCGCGACGGGAACAAATCGGCGAATGACGTCGGCGAGGGTCAGCAAGCCCAGCAAGATGACGGCGACAGCTATCACCCAAGCAAGGCTTGGAGCGATGAACCCGATGGCAATCGCGACAAGCGTCAACGTGCCCTTGGTAAATGGATGGGCGCGGTGGAGGGCACTGTTGCCTTCGGCATAAATGCTGAGGCCGCGCGGCACGGCGAAAGCGACTAGCTCAGCTGCGGCTCAGCGCTGGGGTTGTCTCCGGCTCATCATCGCGTGGTTCATAGAGCCGGAAGAGCGACCGGAAGCGACGAGGCAATCCCTGGTAGATGAGCACGGCCACGAGCACGGTGACCGCCTTGTCAAGGAGGTCGGCCGAGGCCTCGTCCGCGTAGGCCGCGATCCACATGGGCACGTGTGCCTTGAGCAGCGCCGCCAATAGGGCGTCGCTATACGGGATCGTGCTCTGGCCGGCATATAACGCGACATTGAACGGGGTGGATCCCAGCGATGCCACGAGGAAGCAGAGGAGCCATAACGCGACCCAGCCCGGCGGGTGCTTGTGCCAGCCGAGGTAGCCGCCGATGCCGGCGGCGAAGCCAAGGAGGAGCGAGATGACTGAATAGGGCGCTGCGACCGGATCGACCGTCCCGGAGCTGATGAGGTTGGTGATGAAGCCGGCGATGCCACCCACCCAGGGTCCAGCCAGGATGCCGCCAAGGATGGTTCCGATCGAGTCGAGAAACAGCGGAAGTTTCAAGCTGGTGGCAATCGCGTGGCCCACCCAGTCGATGGCAATGCACACAGGAATCAGGACGATCCCCAGCGTGCTGAACCGGAGTTTGAAGGCGTTCAGCAAGCCCATCGCTATCCCCGCCGAGAGTATAAGAGGTTAGGCGACAGCGACCACGACGCGGCGCAAATCGGGAAGGGCTTCCGCCGCCGCCTCGGCGACTCGAACGTGGTCCGACTGGGCGTAGACGATGTGCTCGGTGAAGCCGGCTTCGGCGTAGCGGGAGACCAGATCGACGAGCTGCGTGCGCTCGCGACCATCCCACATATGCTGAGCCGACCAGCGGATGGCACTCGGATCGCGTCCCACCTCGCGGCAGGCTTCCTGCAGCCTTCGGCCCTGCTCGGTGGCCGCTTCGACGGTTGAGGCGCCGACCACGTTCCAGACGTCCGCGTAGCGGGCCACGACTCGCAACATCAGATCGCCGCCCGCCCCGATCCAGATCGGCGGATGTGGCTGCTGAATCGGCTTTGGGTTCGCGATCGCATCCTTGAAGTGGTAGTAACGGCCGTCCAACGTCGTGCGCTCCTTTGTCCAGAGCGAGGTCATGGCCTCGATCGATTCACGCAGCCGGCCGACGCGATGCTCGAGGCCCTGAAGGCCGAACATCCGGACCTCATCCTCGGCCCAGCCTGCCCCTATTCCGAATTCGAGGCGTCCTCCCGAGAGGTGGTCGACGGTGACCGCCATCTTGGCGAGCAGCGCCGGATGCCGATAAATATTGCCGGTCACCATGGCCCCAAAGCGAACGCGCTTCGTGGTCGCCGCAATGGCGGCGAGCAGCGTCCAGCCCTCATAGATCGGCCGCTCGGTCCCGCCGGCACCGATCGAGGCAAGGTGGTCAAAGTCCCAGACGTGGTCGAAGCCGCCCTCGTCGGCGATCCGCCAGACATCCCGTAATGCCTGGATTGTGGTTGCCTGGCCCGAATTCTTGAGGCCAAACCGCAGGGGATGTGTCACTCAATTAGCATAGGGTCTCGTCTCAACTAAGCCCTGGAGGGGATTTTATGGCCGGAAAGCGTTCACTTCTACCTCTATTCATCCTGTCCGTCATCGCGTTTGCGGCATGCGGTGGACCGCAGTCGACGGGGAGCGGAGCCTCCGCAAAGTTCACGGGGACGATCAACATCGCCTCGTCGACCTGGACCGGCTACGCGCCGCTCTACCTCGCCACCTCGAAAGGCATCTGGGCAAAACACGGGCTGAACGTCAACTTCACCGACGTCGAGGACCCGGTCGAGCGTCTCAATGCGCTCAAGGCGGGCCGGCTGCAGGGCATGGCCTCAACGGTCGATGCGTTCGCCCGCGCCCAATCGCAGGGCGTGCCGGCGGTCGAGATCCTGCCCATCGATGCCTCGGTTGGCGGTGATGGGATCCTCGCCAAGAACACCATCCAGACCGTGCAGGACCTCAAGGGCAAGACGGTCGCCGTCAACCAGGGATCGGTGTCGGAATGGTTCCTGGCCCAGGTGCTGAAAAAAAACGGGTTGTCGCTGTCGGATGTCACGGAGGAGAACATGACCTCTGGCAATGCGGGGTCAACCTTTGTCGCCAACCGAGTCGACGTGGCCGTCACGTGGGAGCCATGGTTGACGCGGGCCTCCAAGACCAGCTTTGGGCACGTCCTGGTCTCGTCCAAGCAGTACCCCGACTTGATCATGGACTCGTTCGCGTTCCGTAAGGACTTCATCGACAAGTACCCGGGCACCATCAGCGATTTCGTCAAGGCCTACTACGACGCGTACAACTACCTGCAGACCAATGCCAGCGACGCGCAATCGGCGGTGGGCACTGCCGTCAAAGAGTCGGCGAGCGATGTGCAAGCTGACCTGAGCACCATGACGATCTTCGGGCTGAGCGATGCCAAAACCGTCATGGGAAGCTCGAGCAGCCACGGCAAGATCTACGCCAACTGCCAGGCCGCCGCGGATTTCTGGAAGCAGCAGGGCAAAACCAGCAGCGCCGCCAACTGCAGTACCGCGATCGATCCGACCTTCATCGACAACGCCTGAGATGAGCGAGCGGGTCACGACGACCCGCAGTGCTACGGCGTCGCCGGCGGAGAAGCGGCGACGCCGTAGTCTCGTCACGACCTACCTGACTCCGAAGCGATCGATCCCCGGCCGGACGATCGTGATTCTCGGCATTCTGGGCTTCGTCGTCATCATCGCCATCTGGACGCTGATCGCCCTCCTTACCTACAACCCCGACTACACCCACGACTACGAGCAGCTCGTGCCTCGACCGGATACAGTCGCGGTCGCCTGGGCCGACATGGTGCTGCACCTGGGATTCCTGGGTGACGTCGGCTGGAGCACCTTCAGGATCGTCGCAGGATTCGCGCTCGCCGCCGTCGTGGCCGTGCCACTGGGGCTGCTGATGGGCTCGTTTGAGATCGTCCGCGCGTTCTTCCAGCCTCCGATCAACGCCATCCGCTACATGCCGGCCTCGGCGTTCATTCCGCTCCTGATCCTGCTGCAGGGGCTAGGCGAAAACGAGAAGCTGACGATCATCTGGATCGGCGTCTTCTTTCAGCTGGTGCTCATGGTGATGGACATCGCCCACCGCGTCCCCGAGGAGATGCTGAACGTCGCCTATACCCTTGGCGCCTCGCGCTGGACGGTCTTCCGCAAGGTCTTTCTCCCCGCGACTTTTCCGGAAGTGGTCGACGCGCTTCGAATCACGATGGGCTGGGCCTGGACCTACCTGATCGTCGCCGAGCTGGTGGCGGCGCAGGCGGGCATCGGCAATTTCATCCTGGTGGCGCAACGGTTTTTCCGGGCCGACCGCATCATCGCCGCCATTATCACGATCGGCATCCTGGGCATGATCACCGATTCGCTATTCGCGTTCTACCATCGCTGGGCATTCCCCTACGTCGAGAAGGTGCACGCATGAGTGAGATCCGCCTGGTCGAGGTAGCGATGCGCTACACCACCCGGCAGGGGCAGGTCCAGGCGCTCGAACGGATCTCGGTCACCGTTCCGGATGGCCAGTTCGCCTGCATCGTGGGACCATCGGGATGCGGCAAGTCCACCCTCCTGATGGTGGCAGCCGGCCTGGTCGAGCCCACCGAAGGCGAAGTATTAGTGGACGGTAGCCCCACGTCCCAGCCGGGAGCCGATCGCGGCATGGTTTTCCAGTCGTACTCGCTATATCCCTGGCTTTCGGTCCGGCGCAATATCGAATTCGGCCTGGAGATGAAGAAGACGCCAAAGGCCGACCGCGAGCGCCGTTCCAACGAGCTCATCCGGCTGATGAAGCTTGACGGGTTTGCGGACGCCTATCCCAAGGCACTGTCCGGCGGCATGAAGCAGCGGGCGGCGATCGCCCGGGCGCTGGCCAACGATCCTCAAGTGCTGCTGATGGACGAACCGTTCGGCGCTCTCGATGCGCAGACGCGGCAGATCATGCAGGAGATGCTGACCGACATCTGGCAGCGGTATCGAAAGACGGTGCTCTTCGTCACCCACGACATCGAGGAGGCCATCTTCCTCGGCGACGTCATCTACGTCATGACCAACCGTCCCGGCCGGATCCGCACCACCCTGCAGGTCGATCTGCCTCGACCGCGTACCTTCGAGATGGTCAGCAGCCCGCAGTTCGCAGGCCTGCGCAACCAGGTGGTCGGCATCATTCATGAGGAGAGCCTCAAGGCGGTCGAGAGCGAACTGGCGCGTCCGGCATAATGCCTACGACGTGAGCCTGACGACCGTCGCCGTCATCATCCTCAGCCTCTGGGTCCTCGCCATCGTGATCGCCGGGGCGTTGATGGCCCTTCGTCCCGGCGGGGCTGCGATTCGCTTCTCGCCCATGGCCCCGGCCGCATCAGCCGACGGCGCCACCGGGCGCCAGGAAATCCTCCTGGGGGGCGACGCCGAGGTGCTGGGCAACGTGCGTGGCCGTGTGGTCGCCGTCCTGGTTGATCCCAAAACGCGCCGGGTCACGGGGGTTCAACTGGGTGGCGGACTGCTGGAAGCGGAAACCGTTCCGATTGACGCGATCGTCGGTGCCGATGGGCGAGTCCTCAGCCTCCGCGACGGCTGGCAGGACCAGACGGCCGAAGCCGATGGGCATCTCGCCGTTCTCAAGAGCAACATGTCGGTGGTCGGGGCCAACGGCAAACGGCTCGGCCGTCTGCGACTGGTCTGTTTTGAACCCTCTGCGGCGGTAACCTCCGAGCTGGTTGTCGAAGGCGGCGGGCAGCCGGTCCAGCGCCTCGTGCCAATGGATCGGGTCGTCGAAGTCGGTCCGGTACGCGTCGTTACCAACCTGCCCGCGGCCGAAAGCAGCAAGCTCCAGCCGTTTGCCACGGACCGGGAGCTACGTCAGATGATTGCCGAACGGCTGATGGCGGAGGGTCTGGAGCGGGCCATCCAGGTGGATGTCCGCGATCAGCGTGTCCGGCTGCAGGGCTACGTCGGCGACCGGTCGCATGTCGAGCGGGTTGAGCAAATGGTGCGCTCAATCCCGGGCGTGCTGCGTGTCGATCTGGACCTGGTGACCGATGACCAGCTCGCCCAGGCCATCAGGGATGCGATCGGGCGCGACGCGGTGGCAGCCGCGGCCCGCATCAATGTCACCGCCCGGTCGGGCGTCGTCGACATCACCGGCGAAGCGCCGAATCGAGCAACCGTGCGCCGAATCGAGACGCTGACGCAGCAGGTGGACGGCGCACAGGTCGTTCACAACATGGTCGTCGTGCATCCTCGCTTCGCCGCAACGGCCTAGTCGAGCTTGAACGCGCGACTCAGCAGGCGCTTTATCGCAGCCGTCTCTGCATCGGCAGCCGAGCGCAGCGTGACAAACCGCGTGTCCTTGCCCGAACCCTGGAGTAATCCACTGCCCTCATCGAGCTCCCGTCCGCGATAGAAAAAGAGCGTCGCGTGGCGCGGGAAGGTGCCGAAGCCAACGACGTTCTTGCCGTTGACCCGATAGCGGGCAATTTTCCACATGAAGGAAGCGGAGCGGGGTGGCCCGCCCTGGTAGGCCACCTCGGAGGCGGCGGGGGCGATCGCCCTGATCGAGCGGCGTACCGCGAGCAGGATCGGACGGACCGCCGGCGGAACCTGTTTGATCTGTTCGGTAACCGTCTTCGGACTCGAGGGGGTCATCGAGGCTGACTCTACTCGTGGCCCTGGTCGGCGGACTCGACGTCAGCCACGAAGCCGCCCCAGCTCTCGCTTCCCGCTCTGGGTGGCGCGGTAATCACCAGCAACCGAACGGCACCATCGGTGCGAATCGTGTAGTTGTGGGTCAGCCCCCGCGGTAGGAAGACAAATCCACCCGTTTCTACGTCGAAGCGTTTGCCGTCGCACTCAAACGTGAGCTCGCCTCGGACGACATAGAACATCTCGTCCTCGGTGGGATGGGCGTGGTCGCCGGGCTCTTCGCCTTTCCGGGTGGTGAACTCGATGACCGCGGCTCCATGTCCCGAACGATATTCGCCGGCCTTGACCGTCACGTCGATCCCGATATTGTGGGTCGCGCCTTTGCCGCGCGGCACGTGGAAGGGCTCGATCGTCACGTCAGAATCCGGTGCTCGTAAAGAATGCGACAGCCATCCTTCCCCAGCTCGATGGTGCCGCCCACGGCGCAGTAGCGTTTGGTCGCCAACTTGGTGGCCTTTCGAACCAGCGCGTCATCAAACGGCCCCATCCCTGATATTTCGTAGAGCAGCCGAATCTCCGTAAACGCTTTGGGCCAATCCGTCTGTCGGTCACCCTCGGCGCGAACGGTGAGCGATTGAAGCGGCTGTTTCATTTTTTGCAAGAGCGAGACGGCCGTCACTCCAGTGCAGGCGCAGAGCGCCGAGAGCAGGAGATCGGTCGGACTCATCGCCTGGCCCTTGCCGAGCGGTGGACCCTCGTCCGCCACCGCGGCGTGTCCGCCGCCGTCCGCGAGTTCGAATCGAAAACCGTCCCCCGACCAACGCGCGCTTGCTGACATCAGGAAAGTTTAGGGGGCCGGTCATGCCGGCCCCCTAACCGTCGTGGGTTATCGCAGGTTATCCGCGATCGCCCGTCTTCTCTCCGGTGCTTGGATCGAGGAAGAGCTTGTTAGGGCCACCCTCGGGTCCATTCCTGGTAAAAGTCAGCATGTTCATCACCGAACCTGCCTTGGTATCGAACGAGAAGTTGCCGATCCGGCTCGTCTGCCAGTTGTCCTCGATGAAGCGAAGGATGGACGTCTGATCCGTCACGCTGTGGTCGACGAAGTTGCTCTTCGCAAAGCGCGAAATGACCAGTAGCGGCAGCCGCGGGCCGTAGCCGCAGCGATCCTGGTAGCCGCCCATGGTGTTGTTCGCCTTGGCTCCGCAGTTGGCGCCGGCCAGGGCATCGACTGTCCCGTCCTGCGATTGATTGACGATCGGGCTCATCGCGTGGTCGTACCAGCCATCCGAGTCGTCGTAGGCGATCACGACGGCGGTGCTGTTCCAGTAGGGGGTTCGTTCCAATCGGTTGATGGTGTCGACGAGGAAGTGCTGCTCGTCGAGTGGATCGGAGTAGCCGGCGTGGCCATCTTGATAGGCCGGAGCCTTCAGAAAGCCGACGGCCGGCATGCGGTGATCGTCGACCGCCGTCCAGAAGTCGTTCATGTCGTACTGGTGATTAGCCTGGTCGCTCTTGCCGATCTTGTCGGGCGAGCTCGGCGGTAGGTGTTGCGGGTTCGCTGTGGACGTGTAGTACTGGAACGGCTCGTGATGTGGGATGTAGTCCTTGCTAACGACACCCGCCATGTTCGTGTGGGTCACGGTGCAAGTGGCCGCGCCTGGCGCCTCGCGGAAGCCGCCCTGGAACCAACCCCAGGTCACGTTCTTCGCATTGAGCAGGTCCCCGATGTTCTTGTTGTTCGGATCGGTCGAGGTTGTGGTGTCGCGGGTATCGCAGATGTCGCCCGCCGGCTGGGGATCACCGATCACGGTGTCATTGGGCGTGACCGCATCGAAGGTGGGGTCGGGCAAAAACCCGTGCGTCTGCCCAGAGGCAAGATTCAGCGCGCCAACCGTCGACGGTCCGAAGTTCGTGTCGAAGGCGTTGTCGCTCATGGCAAAAGTCTGCGCGTAGTTCCAGAGTGCGGTCACCGTGTTGCCGTCGTAGTAGCCCATGGCGAGCCCGGTGCCGTGGCCGTAATCGACGCAGGGTCCACCGAAGGGCGGTGGATTACCGACGCCGGTCGTTTCCGGGAACAGGTCCATCAAGCCGTGGTCGAAGGCCTGCTGCTCGTTCCTGTAGCCGTGATTCTGATCGCAGGTCTCGTACTGGCTCCGGCCGAGCCGGAAGGGCTGGGTGCTGTTTGGATTATTCGGCGCGTTAAGGGGCGTGTTCAAGCCATTGACCGAGGGGGTATCCGCCGCGGCGGCAAAGGACGGCTCCCCCGCGGGGTTGGCGGCGACTGGATAGGTGGCGAAATAGTGATCGAACGAGACGTTTTCCTGAAAAATCACGACCAGGTGCTGGATCGGCGTTACCGCGCCGGTGTCTCGCCCCGGCGGCTCACCACCGGTGGCTCCTACGGTCCCGCCACTGAGCAAGGCGATAGCGGCGAGCCCAACTATCGGCAGGTGCAAGTGAACGCGTGTTCGCATTGACTTCCTCCTTCAGAACAGCCACCCCGAATCCCCGTGATTGTTTATACGCGATTCGTCTCGAGATCAGTTTCGTACGCCGCTGAGATTGAGCCGCCAGTAGTCGAGGGTGTAGGGCGGGTCATCCTTCGAGGCGGCCTCGACGAGGCGCTGGATGAAGCGCTGCCTGAGGCCAACATCCCCGATGCGCTGCAGATCGAGACGCAGAACCACGGTGGTGATGAACTCAGCAAACGCGGCGGCATCTTGGAAGGTTGTTGGTTCAGGGAAGTGCTGAAGCTCGATCTGGTCGAAGCCGGCCGCCTCGAGACGCCGCCTGGTCTGCGCCTTGTCGGGGTACACGTTGGGACGAGCCCAGCCCTCGAAACTCTGGCGGTACAGCGGCTCCGTTTCGAGCGCCTCCGCACGCGCGAGTAATCGATTGAGGTTTCCCTTACCTCCCATCTGGGCGAGCAGGCGACCACCCGGCCTCAGCGCCTGCGCAATGTTGCGATAAAGGCCGGCCTGGTCCGCGATCCAGTGGAAGGTGGCGGTGCTGAAGACGACCTCGGCGACCTGGTGCAGGTTCAGCGCAAGAAGGTCTCGACAGAGCACCTCCACATGGCCGTCGAATTCCGGCTCGAGGTACGCGCGGGCTGATTCGACCATCTGCGGTGAGACGTCGACGGCAATGACGCGGCCGCGCGGAAGCCGCTCGAGCAGAAGGCGCGTGAGCCGGCCGCTGCCGCAGCCGGCGTCGATGATGGTCTCGTCTCCGCGGAGCTGGAGGCGGGTGAGTAGCCGTTTGCCCCATTCGAACTGAGGATCGGCGACGCGGTGGTAGCTTTCCGCATCCCAATAATTGGTACCGGTCATGGCCCCCACCCTGACCGTCCTCCAGACGGGGAGGGAAACCATGACGGTGATCGAATCAATGCGCCTGGGAAGAGGTCACCGAGACGAGTGGGCGGAAGGGCGTCGCGACCGGCAAAGTGCGGCCGCCGGTGTCGAAACGCCCAGCCGGCTTGCGAGCATCCTGGCCGAGCCAGAGATAGAGGCAAACCGTCAGCACGATCAGGTCGGTGAAAACGCCGGGGACGAGGAGCACGCCCGCGGCAACCTGCTGATCGAAAAGCGGGACTCCATAAAAGGGTGTCGACGCAAAACCCAGGACGAGGCCGAGCACGCGGATCAGCACCGACGACAGCACCAGGTAGGCGACGCGCTCAATATGGTTCAACGCGCAGCGACGAGGTGGCTGGGCGATGACCTGCGACCAGAAGAGGACCGCCACAAAAACGAGCAGGAGCTGACCGGCCTGCCGGACAAGGCCGGCCGAACCGGTCAAGGCATAGACCGGCGGCACATAGGCCAGTAGCAGCCCGCCATTGAAGCCGATGAAGGCGAGCGCCGCCATCCAGCGCGACCCGGCTCCAGTCCGCGGTCGGCCAATCAACTTCGCGAATCGCGGCAGGGGCGCGCTCAACACCAGCAGCGGCGCCGCGACCATCACGAGGATGACCAGCTGCGCCGTGCGAAGCCAGAATCGCTCTCGAATCCAGCCGTCAACCGGATCGCTGAGGATGAGCGCCAGCAGCGCGAGGCCGACGACGAACGCCGTCGTGCGCCACTGTCGAGCGCTCCACCTTCGAGGTTTGGGCAGCAGGCGGACTGGTCGGCGACCACCGGCCCAATAGCAAACAGCGACCAGGACGCAGACCGCGAATACCATGGCTACAGAATCGGCTGAAGATGCTGCTGGAGGATCGCGTTCGTCATCTGGCCCAGTTGAATGAAGCTCACTTTCCCGGAGCGGTCGATGAAGATGCTGACCGGGAGGCCCACATTCACACCATACTCCGCCGCGATCTGACCGGCGGGATCGTAGACGGCCGGAAAATGCACGTCCACCTTGCGGAGAAATGCCTTGATCGATGTGGGATTCGTCTCCTGGTAATTGACCGCCAAGACGACCAGGCCGGGCGCATGCCCGATGTCAGACGCTCGCTGAAGCAGGGGCATTTCCTGCTGGCAGGGTGCGCACCAGGTCGCCCAGAAGTTGAGCAGCACAGGCTTCCCGCGGTACTGACGTAAATGCACCGGCGTGCCGTCGATGGTCTGGGTCGTGAAGTCCGGGGCCAGCGCCCCGACGCTCGCTCTGCCGCCCTGAACGGTGACGTTGATGCTGGCGGGGCGGCTCAAGAGTTCGACGCCGACCAGCACGATCACCGCGAACGCCAGGAGCAGCACGGCGAGAATCTTGACGCGCAGCGACCAGGGAAGCCCAGGGTAGGCGCGGGTCTGAATGGTGGCGTTCAGTGTGACAAAACGGCGCCGGCCGCGGCCAGCGCAAAGATGGCAGCCAGATACACCAGCGAAAAGTGAAATAGACGGGAGGCCCAGCGCAGGCCCTCGGCGCTGAGACCGCGCCACGCCATCCAGAGAATCGTGCCGCCGAGGAGCAGCGCACCAACCAGGTAAACCGGGCCAAACCAGAGCGCGGGAACGAGGCTGACAACCAGCAAGACCAGCGAGTACGCGACGATCGACCGGCGTGTTCCGGCGTCGCTGGCGACGACCGGCAGCATCGGCACGCCCACCTCGCGATACTGCCGCTGCAGGAGCAAGGCCAGCGAGCAGAAATGCGGTGGCGTCCAGAAGAACACGACCGCGAACAGCGCGATCGCCGGTAGCGTGATCGACCCGGTGACGACCGCCCAACCAACCAGCGGAGGAAAGGCGCCGGCCGCACCGCCGATCACGATGTTCTGTCGCGTCGAGCGCTTCAACCAGACCGTGTAGACGAGCACGTAGAAGAGCCCGCCCGCCAGCGCCAGCCCGGCGGCCAGCAGATTGGTGGTCGCCGCCAGCAAGAAGAACCCCGCCGCGCCCAAGCCGACGCCAAAGCTGATGGCGCGGCCGGGTGCGATGCGGCCTGATGGAATCGGCCGGGTACAGGTGCGGGCCATCACCGCGTCGATATCGCGGTCGAACCAGCAGTTGATCGCCGCCGCGCCGCCAGCGGATAGCGCGCCGCCGGCAAGCGCGGTCAGCGTGAGCGACATTCCCGGCCAGCCCCGCGCCGCAGCGATCATGGCCCCGAGCTCGGTGATCAGGAGCAGCAGCATGATCCGGGGCTTGGTCAGACTGAGATAGTCGAGTGCCCCCACCCTGACCCTCCCCCAAAGGGGGAGGGATATCTGGCCTGGGCCCTCTCCCGCAAGCGGGGGCGAGGAAATCACAGGCGCACGCTCGGCGATCACTTCGCGACCCCCACCTGACGAGGCGTGAACGAGTTGGCGCGCGCATCCTCCGCCCCAAACCAGAGATAGAGGCAGGCGATGAAGACGATCGAGTAGGTGATCGACCCCGGCACCCACATGATGCCGGCGCCATATTGCTGATCGGTCAGCGCGGAAATGCCGCCTGGACGGAAGGGCAGCAACGCGTACGCGTAGAAGGGCGAAGTCGCAAAGGCGAGCAGGGCGGCAAGCGCCCATGCCTGGATGGTCGCGGTGAAGACGTACGCCACGCGTTTGAACGGCGAAAGCCGGAGCCTGAATGGATGTTGGTCGATGACCTGCGCCCAGAAGAGGATGCCCAGGCAAAGGAAGAGGCCGTGCTCGAGGTGATGGATGGTGTGATTGCGAAGGGTCAGGTCATACGCCGCAGGCCAGTGCCAGAACCAGAGGTTGGCGCTGGACAGAATCCAGGCGGCGGTTGGCGTGACGATCAACGCGAACAGCCGGCGGAGCACCGCCAGTGCCGGGTGCTTGATCGCAACGCGGGCAAGCGGTCGCCGAACGCCCAGGGGCAATCCGCGCCAGAGCTGCATCCACGGTGAGGCTGCCACCAGCAGCGGCGCCGCGACCATGATGAGCAGCAGGTGCTGGGTCATGTGCACCCAGAACAGCTGGCGCGCGTACCACTCGACCGGCGTGTCGAGGGCAAAGAAAATGGTGGCGAGGCCCAGCCAGAAGCAGAGTGGGCGCCAACGCCCCCACCCTGACCCTCCCCCAGCGGGGGAGGGAATTCTTGAGCGAGATCTTAAGTACAGGATGGCGGTGACTTCGACACCAAGCAGAACCCACGGTTCGATGGGCCAGGTCAGCGGATTCAACCAGCTCACGCCCGTGGCCATCGCCCCGGTTACTTGACGAGGTAGAGCAGGAGGTAGTTGATGACGCCGACCGCGGCGAGGAAGACGAGAATCCAGCCAAATGTCGCCGCCGAGTGCGGCCGCACCACCGTGTCACCTGACGGGCGTCCCTGGACGACTACGGTTGCCAGCCAGGCGACTGCGCCCAGCAGCTGGATCAGCCAGGCGCCGGTCAGGCCGGCGAACACGCTGGCATAGCCGCCCTGGGTGAGTCCGAATCCCAGGTGCCACATCCCGAAGCCCTGGAACAGACAGGCGGCGATGCCAAACACCAGGCTCACGGGCGCCAGCAAGCTGAACGAGAAGCTGCCGTAAAGGGCTCTGCTCATCACCCAGTAGGTGCCGGCCATCAGCACCACGAGCGCGAGGACAACCAGGCCAAAGCCGAGGCTCGGTGGGCCAACCCCCTGTGGACGCCAGGCTTGGTCGTTATTCAGCGCACGCAGGTAGAAGAACGAGAACCACCAGGCCGCGAAAAAAAACGTGTCCGCAGCGGGCTTGGCATTCGGCAGGCCGTAGTCGTACGGGCCCCCCACGATCAGCGGGACGCGATCGAAGTTCCCCGCCGGGACCGGGGTTGGCACCTGCCACTCCAGCGATCGCGCATGCCATGGGTTGGCGACCGCAATACCCGGCACGAAGAACAGCGAATAGACGAGATTGCCGGCGAAGAGCAGCATCGATCCGAACAGGAGATAGGCGGAGACGGTGACCCAATCGTTCAGGAACTGGAGGTTGGCCGCATAGACCGAAACGCGCCGCGGCATGTCAAGGATGCCGAGCAGGAAGAGCGGGAAGAAGGTGGAGTTGAAAGCGATGAACATCCACCAGAAATGGATGCGCCCAATCAGCGGACTGAGCATCTTGCCCGTCATCTTGGGCAGCCAGTAGTAACAGGCGGCCATCATGGCGAAGATCTCGCCGCCCACGATCGTGTAATGGAAGTGCGCCATCGAGAAGTAGCTGCCGTGCAGTGTGACGTCCGTCGGCACGTCCGACAGGTAGACGCCGGAGATGCCACCGATCAGAAAATTGAAGAGGAAGCCCATGCAAAAGAGCATGGGAACGCTGAACCAGATACGGGCTCGCCACATCGTCCCGAGGGTGACGAGGAAGATGATGCCGGTCGGAATCGAGATCAGCTCGGTCGAGAGCATGTAGAAGGGCCGCAGCACCGGCGCGATGCCGCTCATGAACAAATGGTGCTGCCAGACGAACCAGCTGAGCAGGGTGACCCCGAACAGGCCGACGACGCCGGTGCGATAACCCCAGAGCGGCTTCCTGGCGAAGTGCGGAACGAGCTCCATGATGATGCCGAAAGCGGGCAGGATGAAGATGTAGACCTCGGGATGCCCGAAGAACCAAAAGAGGTTTTCCCAGAGGTAGTTGCTGCCACCGTTCGCGGCCACGAAGAAGGTGGTGTTGGTGGTCCGGTCCATGGCCAACTGCACCAGGGCGGTGGCCAGCACCGGCGCCGCCAGCAGGCCGAGGATTGCCGTTGCGAAGATGCCCCAAACGAACATAGGCAGCCGAGTCCAGGTCATGCCGGGCGCCCGCATCGCAATGATGGTCGCCAGCATGTTGATCCCCGAGGTCACCAGCGCGATCGCGATCAGCACGAAGCCGACGATGTAGCTGTCCATCCCCTGGCCAGCCTGCTCCGAGAGCGGCGGATATCCGGTCCAGCCGGTCGGGAAGCCGCCCCAGAACACCGCCGCCGCCAGGATCACGGCCGCCGGAGGCACGACCCAGAAGGAGAGCGCTTCCAGCCTGGGGAAGGCCATGCGGCGGGCGCCGATCATCAGCGGCACGAGGTAATTGCCGAAGGGCCCGAGGATCACCGCGCTGGTGATGAAGATCATCATCACGCTGTGCAGGCCGATGAGCATGATGTACTGCCCGGGTGGGGTGATGCTGGCGTCGGGGACCAGCAGGCTGGTCCGGATCAGCATGGCGCCAATTGCGCCGAACAGCAGCATGATGAGGATGGTGACCAGGTACTGCATTCCGATCACCTTGTGGTCGAGGCTGAGGCTGAAGTAGCGTCCCCAGGTTCGCTCTTCGACAGTTTGGGGAACCGCGGTCACCGGCCAGCCGAGGAGGCGGGCCAGCGGATAATTGAGAAAGCCAAGGCCGACGAGGAACCCGATCACCGCGAACGCATAGCCGAGGATGACCCCCGTGTTCTGGTCATCGAACAGGCCGAAGAGGTTGCCCGTCCAGACGCCAATGAAATATCCGGGGATCGCCAGCACGATGCCGGTGATCAGGCCGGTTGGAAAGGAAAGGTTTCGGTCAGACAGCGCGTTCGGGACAACCATTCTCAGCTCCCTTTGACGGTTGGTTCGGGAAAATAAAACGGCGCGTAGCTCGGCACGGCCTTTTGAATCACCGCGTAATCCTGCTGCTGCTGTGCGATCCAGGTATCAAAGTCGCTCTGGCTCACGACTTTGCCCTCGGTGTCGGACATCTGGCCATGCCACAGTCCGCAGAGTTCGGCGCAACGAACCGTGAAGCTGCCTGTCTTTTGCGGGGTAACGTGAAAGACGTTGTCGACGCCAGGGTTGGCATCAGCCTTGACACCTAGCTCGTAAGCCCAGAACGAATGGATGATGTCGAGGGATGTCACATGGAGCTCGACCGGGCGGTCCAGTGGCAGGTAGAGATGCGTGGTCTCGACTCCGCCGTAATCGGCGTATCGATAGGTGAAGTACCACTGCTGGGCGACCACCTGGACTTGCAATTCCTTGCCTCGCTCGGCGGCGGTAGCACTGCCCGTCTGGCCTCCCGTATTGATCGAACGGCCCGGAGCGTTGACCAGCTTGGCAACGTTGTCACTCGCCAGCGTCGTGACGCCGACGAAGGCAAGGAAAAGGACGGCGATGGCGCTGATCCCGATCCAGGCAACCTGCACCGGCGTGTTGCCCAGCATCGGTGGTCCGTCGACGAGTTCCGCTGTGGCACGGCGGAAGTAGATCGCTGAGTAGATCACCATCATGACGACGCCAATGAAGACCGGTGTCGCCATCGCGGTCAACAGCGCCAGGGTCTTCGACTGGTCTTCACCCTGAATGGTCTGGTCGTAAGGCGGGTAATGGATTTGCAGGACGGCGATGATGCCAATGATCGACAGGATCACCCACATGACCAGCAGGCGGATCGCATGCGGTCGGTCGGCCGGTTCGATTCGCAGGCTCATGGCTAGCTGACGATCAGCTCGCCGCCCATGTAGCCGAGCGTCTGCATGGGCCCGCCGTTACCGTATACGGTTCCGGCGGCACAGGGGACGAAGCACTGCCAGTGGTAGATCCCGGGGCCCTTCGTTTTGAAGGAGAACGTGATGACGTTCATCGTCCCGGGCGCCGCGTTATCGCCCACTCCGAGAAGCGGAACAAAGACACCCAGATCAGGAATGGCGAAGG
>VBHQ01000052.1 GCA_005880395.1 Chloroflexota bacterium | reverse complement strand
TCTGGGGATTGGCGGGGCTGCACTGGTTCGGCTTCAACCAGCCCGCGTCCGTGGCCACGGCCCCATCGGTAACGCCTACGCCGGCTGCATCGGCCTCGGCATCGGCGGCGGCGTCGGCATCGTCGAGCCCGTAGGCGCCGAGAGCGGAAGGGTCATCACAAACTCGCTGCCCGATCCCACCTGACTGCGCACTTCCAGGTCGCCACCGTGGGCCTCGGCAATCGTCTTGACGATCGAGAGCCCGAGGCCCATGCCATCAATCCCTCGTTTGCGGGTGACGTCGGAGCGGCCGAACCGCTCCATGACGCGCTCGAGGTCATGGCTGGGAATCCCGGCTCCTGAGTCGGCAACGGTGATCTCGACCTCGTGATTTCGCCGAACCGACAGCTCGATCCAATCATCGGGCGACGTGTGCTTGACGGCGTTCTCCACCAGCGCGTCGATCGCCAGCGCCAATCGGTCGGCGTCGGCATCGACCACCGCCTCGTCGGTCACGCCGAGCCGCCATTGCCTGGGCGTCGGAGACCAGCGTTGCAGTGCGTGCACGAGAACCGGCTCGACCTCGATCGGCTTGCGGTGGAGGAAGTCCGGGTCGTCCGCCGCGGCAAGCAGGAGGAGCCGGTCGGAAAGCCGGCGGAGCCGCATCAATTCCTCGATCACGACCCGGGTATCCGCCGCCATACGGCTGGGGTCGCTGCCGCGCTGGATCAGCTCGGCATGGCCGATCGCCACTGTGATCGGCGTGCGCAGCTCGTGGGAGGCATTTTGAATGAAGCGTCGCTCGCGCTCGAGGAGGCGAAGGTTCGCCTCAGAAACCTCCTGCATCTTGTCCATCGCCACAAGCCGCCGTTGCGCGTGCCAGACCATCACGAGAAACATCGCCGACATCAGCGGGACCTCGGTGAGCTCGTCGACCGGCTGGGCGCCGCGCAGGACATCGATCAGGATTAAAACGCCGGTGGCGAGGATGATCACCCCGAGCAGGATGAGCGTCGGCTTCATCCGCCATACCCGAAATCCGTAGAGGATCGTGAGGCTCACCCAGATGAAGTGAAAGGGCACCGTCTCCCAATTCGCGAACACGAGGATCGCGACCAGGTTGAGCAGCGCGAAGACGCCCCAGGCGAGATCAATCCAGAGCCAGCGCCGGCTTGGCCAGGGCCAGCGATTAAGCCGCGTCAATTCGGTAGCCCTCGCCGCGGACGGTTTTGATCGCCTCGCTGCCGAGCTTGGCGCGAAGCCGCCGCACATAGACGTCGACGACGTTGGAGCCGGGGTCGAATCGATAGCCCCACACCGCGGCCAGGAGGTGTTCTTTGCCGAGGGTCTCGCCGGCATTGGTCATCAACTCCCGGAGGAGGAGAAACTCCCGCTCCGGAAGCTGGACGTGGCGATCGCCGTGCCAGACCTGGCGGCTGATCAGGTCGAGGGTCAGGCCGGCGGCGGTGATCCGGGTCGCCCGAGCCCGCGCGTGTCGAAGACAGACCCGCACCCTGGCGAGGAGTTCCTCGAGCGAAAACGGCTTGGCGAGGTAGTCTTCGGCGCCCAGTTCAAAGGAGGTGACCTTCGAGGCGGTATCTCCGAGCGCGGAAAGGATGATGACCGGTGCCTGGGGATGCTCGCGCAGCAGGTCGCGGAGGACTTGAGTTCCGCCGCGGTCCGGTAGCAGAAGATCGAGGATGACGAGGTCGTGATCGTGGCCGGCCGCGGCACGCATGCCTGAGGCGGCGTCGGCCGCGAGGTCGACGGCATAGCCTTCCTCGGTGAGCCCCCGAGAAACAAAGCCGAGGATGCCGGGCTCGTCATCGATGACGAGGATGCGTGCCAGCGGTGCCGGCGTTGCCGACGCAGGCGGCGGCGCGTCGAGTGTTGGTCTCACCCTTCCTACCTCTGCGAATGCGCTTCCCGTCAGCCCGTTTGGCGTTCACAATAACACCGCACTTAGCGTGCGCCGAGCGCCTGACCCGAGGTCAGGTCTGCGAATTCAGGAGCCTGACGTCGTGGACCAGCAGAGCCGGCTGTAATCCAGCCGCCCACCCCGCGCGCTCGAAGCCGTCAGGGTCGATCAGGTAGACGACGCTGCTGTGCAGGATGTTGTCCGGGGAGTTCTGCACCGCGATGCTGTACGCCTTCCAGACCAGCGCCAGCTGGTCGGGCGTGCCACTCACCCAGTGCCAGTCGCCGGTCCAGTGATGGGTCGCGGCGAAGGCGCGCTCGCTGTCCGGGGTGTCCGTCGCCGGGGCCACGCTGACGACCAGCAGGGTCATCGGCGTTTTGCCGCCGAGCGCGCGCTGGGTCTGGCTCAGCTGGTCGCCTTCGATGGGGCACAGTTGCTTGCAGTGCGAATCGAGGAACGTCATGGCGACCACCTTGCCTTTCAGGCCGCTGACGGTGACCGTCTGGCCGTTTTGGTCGGTCAGAGCGAAGTCAGGGGCGGCCTGAGACTTGGGCGGAATGACGATGTCGGCGGCCAGGCCAGATGGCACGGCCGGTGAGGCGGTGGTCGGCTTCGGCGAGGTCAGCGACCATGCCGCGAACGCGATCGCCGCGACCGCCGCCGCAGCCGAAAGAGCGAGCCAGGTTATGGGCTTACTGAACATCCTTCCTTCGCGACCGTTCCCAGATTAGCTCAGGGCAGGCGAATCAACGGGTGGCGCGGCGTTAGTACCAGGCGGGAGGCGATGTCGCCGTCAGGTCGACGCCTTGCGTCACCTGGATGGGACTCGCCTGTGGTGTCGGAAACACCAGTGGGGTTGCTGCCGGACTCGCGCCAGCCGATGCCGTGGGTGCGGGCGTCGGCGCTGCCGGAACACTGAGGTACCACAGTTGGAAGTGTCCGGTGATGCCCGCCGGCGCGTAATAGGCGAGCGCGGTGCCGTCAGGCGACCAGGCGGGCGAGGCATAGAGCCCACCCTGGAGCAGCACACGGACCGGCCCCAGTGCGCCGTCGCTGAACGGCGCCACTTCAAGGCTCATCGTCTGACGCCGTGGTGTTGTCGATCGAGTGCCGCACGAACAGCAGGCCGCCGGCCACCGGGATGGGGCTGGTGTCGCCGCCCGTGTACCAGTATGGATCGGTCCAGCGACGACCCTGCGATTGCGTGCCGTTGATCGGCATGCTCCAGACCGAAAGATCCACGCCGGGATCGAGGTTCGAAAACTTTGGATTGTCGGTGCCGAAAAAGACGGTCTGCCCATCGGCGGAAATCTGCGGGTAGAAGGCCCAGTGGTTCGAGGTGATGTACTTCGAATCGTCTTTCGTGAGGCGCTTGATGACGGTGCCTTTGACGTCGAGCAGGTAGAGGTCGCTGGACCAGCCGCCTCGCAACACCGCGACCATCTGGCTGTGATTCGGCGTCAGGGTCGGCTGCGACCAGTCGCCGGATGGCCCGATTTCGGTGAAGCCGCCGCCGCTGAGCTTGAAGAGACGCCCTTCCTGGACGACGAACATGGTCCCTGGCAGCACGAACCTCGGTTTGGTCACCGTTGGCAGCTGCGCGTGTTGCTTGACGGCCGTGCTTTTCATCGTTCCCAGGTAGAGATAGACACCGGTTCCGAACGCCAGCATCAGCGGCAGGAAGAGGATGGCGGCGAGTCGCCTGGCGATCATGGGAAGTTCTGCCGGGTGATGGCCAGAATTTGCGACCAGTGCGGAAGCAGGACGCTCTGTCCGGAGATCTGTCCGTAGCTGGTGTAGGTCGGCACGTAGAGCACGGTCTGCTGGATCTTCGTGGGATCGAAGGCACTGGCCAGGCTCAGCAAGCTCCGAACGCGGTCGAGACCCATGCTCGTCTTGAACTCCCCGCTGAGAGCGGAAACGATCGACGGCAGGTCGGCGACGTTGAGCGAGCTGGCCTTCGCCTTGAGCGCCAGCAGCACCTGTTGCTGACGCGCCGAACGACCGAAATCGCCATTGATGTCGTTGTGGCGGGAGCGGACGTACTGCAGCGCATGGGTGCCATCGAGATGCTGGGGCCCCGGCAATACCGCGACCCGCGCGTATCCGTATAGGTACTTGACGTTGATGTCGTTCGGATACTGGTCGTCGAGGACCGGATTGCTGACGTTGACGTCGACGCCCCCAAGAAGGTCGATCAGCTTGATCAACCCTTTGAGCCCGATCCACGCGTACTCGTCCACATGGACGTGGAAGTTGCGTTCCACCGTCGCGATCGCCGCGGACGCTCCACCGTAGGAGTACGCGGCATCGATCTTGGCGCTGCCGCCGGTCGAAAGCGGGACCCAGAGATCCCGGGGGATCGATTCCATCACGACGTGCTTGCTGACCGGGTCGACGCGCACCAGGATCATCGACTGTGTCAACACATGGTTGGGATCGAACTTCAGGTCGTCGTCAGAGCCGAGCAGCAAAACGGTGAAGGGCGAGCCCGGCGCCGCGGTTGGCGCCGCGATCGGTTTGCCGCCGGAGGTCGTCGTGGGCGGAACGATCACCGTCTGTCCCGTCTGGCCGACCCCGGCGACGACAACCGGAAAGAAGTAGGCGGCCGCGCCGGCAGTGCCCGACAGGAGCAGGCAAAACAGTGTCAGCGCGATCAGGCGCACGGGATGCAAACGGGACGCCCGGCGGCGTCTTGCGGGAAGTCGAACAGCCATTAGCTCGTATGAATGATGCGCTTTCGCAGATTGGAAATTGCTAAGGACGCTGAAGGCAAGGGTGATCCACCCACGCCCACTCCAACGGGCACCGCGGGCAAAAGGCTACGGTGGGTCGGCTTGATGACAGCCCGGGTATCGCGATTAGTGAGGCGTCAGCGAGCCCTTGAGGGCGCTGAGCAGACGAGCGTTTTCTTCGGGACGCCGGACGGTGATCCGAGTGAAGTCGGCGAGCGGCGACGTCGCCGGGAAGGTCCGAACGACCAGGCCATCGCGGAGCAGCATCGACGCGGCCTGCCGTCCGGTTCGGACCAGCAGGAAGTTGGCGGCGGAATCGCGGACCTCGAACCCGAGCCGGGCCAGCTCGGCCTGGAGATGGGCCCGTTCTTCGATGACCGCCGCGACGCGTTGCCGCATGCCGGCGATGTCGTGCAACGCCTGGACGCCCAGCGCGGCGGAGGTCACGCTCACAGGACCTGGCGGCCGCACGCGCCGGAGCATCGAGGTGATGGCGGGGCCGGCGAGGCTGTACCCGACACGCACGCCGGCCAGCGCGAACCCTTTGCTCAAGGTCCGAACCACCACGAGATTCGGCAGTCGCTCGATCAAGCCCGCCGCCGTGACGCCCGACAGCTCGAAATACGCCTCATCGATGACGACCACGCCGTGGCTGCCAGCAGCGAGCTCTTCGACGAAGTCCAGTGGCTGAAGCTCGCCGGTCGGATTGTTGGGATTACTCAACCAGGTGAGCTGGGCGTCCCGCGATTGCTCGAGGAAGCCTTCGCGATCCAGGCGGAGGTCGATCGATGGCACGGCATGCAGGGCGCCGCCGGCCATTTCGGTGAGGACGGTGAACATCGGGTAGGTCGGGCGCGAGAGCACCACTTTGGAGGACTCGGCGATGAAGGCCCGGCCAACCATGTCGAGGACCTCGTCAGCCCCGGCGCCAATCGTGATGCGATCGGTTGGCACGTCGGCGTATTGCGCGATCGCCTCGGTGAGCGCTCCGTAGGTGGTGTCGGGGTACTCGTTCAGGGGCTCGGGCGGCAGCCGGTCGATCGACGCGCCGGGCCAGGGGAACGTATTGGTGTCGAAGCGGACCACCTGGTCTTCAGGCACCCCGGCCTGTCGGGCGATCTCGGCGCTGGGCGGGACAGCAAGGCCGCGGCGGCACTCTACTCGGTCGCCGTCAACCTGGTCTTGATCGGCGCCAAGTTGCTCGTCGGGCTGCTCACCGGCAGCGTGGCCATCCTCGCCGATGCCGCGCATTCGTTCCTTGATCTCTCCGCCAGCATCTTTGCGTTTGCCGGTATCCGGACCGCCCAAAAGCCGGCCGACGAGGACCATGCGTGGGGCCATGCCAAGGCGGAGAACATCTCGAGCCTGATCCAGATGTTCCTGCTGGGGGCGACGTGCATCGCGATCATCATCGAGTCGGTACGGCGCATCGTGGTCCAGGCCCCGGTGCGGGTTGCCTGGTACTCGTTCGGCGTCGTGCTCGCCGCGATCGTGATCGATATCGTCGTCAGCCGGTACTTGCAGCGGGTATCCCGCGCTCACGGTGGCAGCGTCGCGCTCGAGGCGGACGCCCTGCACTTCTCGTCCGACCTGTGGGCGTCGGTTGCCGTCCTCGTCGGTCTCACCCTGATCGGGCTCTTTGGCTGGCGCGTCGCCGATCCGCTGGCCGGCGTGGCGGTCGCGGTCATTATTGGCACCACGGCCATCGAGCAAGGGCGCCGCACCACGCAGGTACTGCTCGACGCCATGCCCGACCGAAAGACGCTGGCGGCCATCGAACAAATCCTGCAGACCGACTCCCGACTGCACGGCTACCATGCCCTCCGCGCGCGCCAGGCTGGGATGCACGTCATGCTCGACGTTTCGGTGCACGTCGATGGCGACCTCTCGCTGGCGCAGGCGCATGAGGTCGGTCATGCGGTCTCGGAGCGAATCAAGCGCGAGCTGCCGGTGGTCACCGATGCCGTCGTCCACGTCGAACCGGTTGACGACGAAGCGCACGGCTGAGGCCGAACTCGATCTCGCTGAGCCGTAGACCTGGCCACCGCCGCTATCCTCGGACGATGATCAGCGGACGCCTAGCGTGCGCGCTGGCTGCGCTAGCCGCGCTGGCCGTGGCCGGGTGCTCCACCGCGCCATCGCTGCAGACGGTGCCGTCGACCCAGCCGTCGCGAGCGGCGGTGGCGGTTCCGCAGGCCATTCTGAATCCGCTCGCGATCGATGCCATGCGCCAGCGCGACTATCCCGGCAGCGACCTCATGATCGAGCAGACGCTGGCGGCCGGCGCCGGCTACCAGCGCTTTATCGCCTCCTACCGCTCGGATGGCCTCAAGATCTTTGGCCTGCTGACCGTCCCGAACGGCGCGCGCCCTGCGAGGGGCTGGCCGGTGATCATCTTCAACCACGGCTATATCCCGCCGCAGCAATACCGCACGACCGAGCGATACGTCGCTTACGTCGACGCCTTCGCTCGGGCCGGTTACATCGTCTTCAAGTCGGACTATCGCGGCCACGGCAGCTCCGAGGGGCAGCCAACCAGCGCCTACGGCTCGCCCGCGTACGCCATCGACGTGTTGAACGCGGTGACGACGCTGCAGCGATACCCAGCGGCGGATCCAAACCGTATCGGCATGTGGGGACACTCGATGGGCGGCAACTTGACGCTGCGGGCGCTGGTCGTGGATCCGCGGATCAAGGTCGCCGTCATCTGGGCAGGCGTGACCGCCACCTACCAGGACATCCTCGAGAACTGGCATCCGCCGCCCGGCAGTGGGCCGCCGCCCTCCGCCCAGGGCAACTGGCGTCAGGCCTGGCTCTCTCAGTACGGAACGCCAGAGAAGAACCCGGCGTTTTGGGACTCGATCTCGCCGATGGCCTATCTCGGCGACGTCATGGCGCCGGTGCAGATCGACCACGGCACTGCGGACGTGGAAGTGCCGCTGGCCTTCTCACAGAAACTGGCGGATCAGCTGCGAAGCAAGGGCAAGATGGTGGAGTTCTACACCTATCCAGGCTCCGATCACAACATCGCGCAGGGATTCTCCCTCGCGATGGCGCGCTCGGTCGCGTTCTTCAACCATTACCTGAAAGGCTGAGCTCGCTGTCGGCATGTATTTTGAAGGTCGCGGAGACGGTGTCGCTGGGGCTCTCGCGTAAGCGATGACGAGTAAGCTGGGATCCGATGCGCGCGGCCGTGATCGAACGCTACGGCGAGCCTCCCGTTGTCAAGGAGGTCGATTCTCCGAAGGCTGACCCGGGTCGCCTGGTCGAGGTCAGCGGAGCGCCGCTGAACCCGGTCGACATCTCGATCGCGAGTGGCAAGTTCTATGCCGGGTCACCGCCAACGCCCTATGTGCCCGGCGGCGAGGGGATCGGTCGTCTGGCAGATTCTGGGCAGCGACAACGAGTGTATTTCCGAGCCGCCTTACCGAACGGCGCGATGGCCGAGCGCGCCGTGACCAGCGGACAGACGGTGCCAATTCCCGACGGTCTGGATGACGGCGTGGCGGCGGCCCTGGGGACGCCGGGGATTGCCGCCTATCTTGGCTTGACCCGGCGGGCGCAGTTGCGCAAGGGCGAGACGGTCCTGGTGCTGGCCGCGAGCGGGGTGCTGGGCATCATCGCCGTCCAGGCGGCGAAGCTGCTGGGGGCGGGCCGCGTGATCGCCGGGGCGCGCGACCCGGATGGCTTGAAGCGAGCTCAGCAGTTAGGGGCCGACGCGATCGTAGACCTCAAGAACCTGGACGGGCTGACCGAGCGGATCCGCGAAGCCAGCGGCGGCCAGCTCCATGTGGTGATCGACCCGCTGTGGGGACAGCCCGGCGTGGCGGCGCTCGAGGCGTTGAGCCCACAAGGCCGGTTCGTGCAAATCGGGCAGTCTGCCGGCGCCGAAGCGTCGGTGAAATCGGGGACCATCCGCGGGCGGTATCTCTCGGTCCTGGGGTATACGAGCTTTCTCGTTCCATGGGAGGAGCAGGCCGCCGCCTACCGGACGCTGGCCGAGCATGCGGCCGCGGGGCGGATCAAAGTCGAATACGAAAACCTGCCGCTCGAAGCCGCGCCAGATGCGTGGGCGCGTCAGAAGTCGTCACCGCATCGCAAGCTGGTGCTCTCGCCCCGGAGCTAGCCCGCCGGGACCGGCGTGCCACGACGCAAGGCGATCACCTCGCCCACGAGGTAGAGCGAACCGCAAACGAGAACGATGCCGTCGGGTCCGGCTCGCTCGCGAGCCCTGGTCATTGCCGCGGACAGCGGTACACAGACCTCCGCCTCGACCTCGCCACGAAAGTGCGCCGCGAGCTCGAACGGCGACGCCGCCCGGTGCCAGTTGATCGGGGCGAAAATCACGGGCGCACCGAGCCTCGCCAGCTGCCCCAGCATCGCTGGTAGGTCCTTGTCCTTCATGGCGCCGAAGACCACGACAAGCCCTCGTTCGTATGCGAGCTTCTGGACCGCCTCCACGGTCCTTTCGAGGGCGGCTGGATTGTGCGCGCCATCGACGAGCACAATCGGATGACGCTCGATGATCTCGAGGCGACCTGGCCAGCGGGTCCGCGCCAGCCCATCGCGCAGCGGACCATCTGATATCTCCCAACCGCGTGAGCGCAGCGCGTCGATGGCCGCCACGGCGAGCGCCGCGTTTTCGGCCTGGTGCAGACCGAGAAGCGGGACGCGCAGACGCTCATAGCTGCCAGCCGGCGTCGTGATGGTCACCTCGACGCCGGCCCATCCCTTATCGACGGCGGCGGCGGTGACTTCTTGGCCAAGCCGGAGCAACGGAATGCGCTGCGTGCGAGCGGCCTC
The DNA here is from genome assembly GCA_005880395.1 of Chloroflexota bacterium. Taxonomy (GTDB): domain Bacteria; phylum Chloroflexota; class Dormibacteria; order CF-121; family CF-121; genus CF-13. The sequence continues at coordinate 5,875 of VBHQ01000052.1, read as the reverse complement.
TTCAATAACGCCAAGCGCGGGTGGCCGGGCGGCGGTGACCGCGAGGCTGTCGGGCTTGATGATGCCGGCCTTTTCAACGGCGATCGCCTCCAGTGTCGAGCCCAGGTGCTGCGTATGGTCGAGCGCGACATTGGTTATGACGCTGACGCCCAGGTCCAGGACGTTGGTGGAGTCGAGACGCCCACCGAGGCCGACCTCACAAACGAGGAGATCGATGCCGGCACGCGCGAAGTAGTAGAGGGCCGCACTGGTCAGGATCTCGAACTCGGTTGGCGGACCGAGCTCAGCCGCAACCTTGTTGATGGCAGGCTGGATTTCCGTCAGGAGCGCGGCGAAGTCCGCCTCGGCGATGGGATGCTGATCGACCTGAATCCGTTCCGTGTAGGAGATGAGGTGCGGCTTGGGCATCAACCCGACGGTGTAGCCAGCCGCTTGCAGGACGCTCGCCACCATGGCGCAGACCGAGCCCTTGCCATTGGTCCCCCCGACATGGACGCCCTGGAACAGTTCGTGCGGATCGCCAAGCGCATGTAGCAGGGCGAGCGTCCGCTCGAGGCCCAGCTTGATCCCGAAGCGGCCGAGCGAGGTCAGGTAGTCGAGGGCTTCTGGATAGGTCACGCCTGGCGGAGATGTTGGCGGTGGGCACGATAGGTATTGACCAGCAACATGGCGATGGTCATCGGACCAACGCCGCCCGGGACGGGAGTCAGGGCGGAGGCAATCGGCTCGACGCTCGCCCGGTCGACGTCGCCCACCAGCTTTGCGGTTTGCGGATCGCGGCTGATCCCCACGTCGATCACGACGGCGCCTGGCTTGACGTGGTCGCCAGTGATGAGTCGCGGCTTGCCGGTAGCCGCGATGAGGATGTCTGCCTGCTGGGTGACCGAGGGCAGATCGGAGGTTTGCGAATGGGCAATCGTGACGGTCGCGTGGTTCTGTATCAGGAGCAGCGCCAGAGGACGCCCGACGAGCCGCGAGCGCCCGACGATGACGGCGCGCTTTCCGGTGACATCGATGTGCTCACGACGAAGGAGCTCCAGTACGCCAAGCGGCGTCGCGGGGATGAAGGTGGGATTGCCCTGCGCGAGGCGACCGGCGTTGTAGGGATGGAGCCCGTCGACATCTTTATGGGGAGGGATCTGTTCGAGGGCCTGGTCGGGATTCAGTCCTTCGGGCAGCGGTATCTGGACGAGGATGCCATCGATGCTGTCGTCGCGAGCGAGCGCATTGATGCAGTCATGCAGCTGCTGCTGCGTGATGTCATGCAGGTGCTCGACCGCCGATTTGAAGCCGACCTCTTCGGCGGCTTTTTGTTTTCCACCCACGTAGGTTGTGGATGCGGGATCATCCCCGACCTGGATCACGGTGATGCCGGGGGGGCGCTGGTCCGGATGAGCCACGATCACCCGCCAAAGCTCCTCGCGGATAGCGCGCGCGTGGGCGCGGCCATCGATTATTCGGGCAGGCACGGGCCTGAGTCTACTGAGGCAGGTTCGAGATCTCGACAGGCCGCGTAATCTCGACGGTGAAGGCGGCGAGATTTGCGAGTGGTGGCCGCTTGGTCACCCGCACGGTCACCTGGACGACCCGTGGTTGCTTCAGGAGGGCGCTCGCGATCCGTTCGGCGACCGTTTCAAGGAGGTTAGCGGGCTTTCCCTCGAGGATCTGGCGGGCGATTCGTTCGACGACCGGATAGCTGAGGGTGTCGACGAGATGGTCGGTTGTGGCAGCGCGCTGCGTGTCGAGCATGACCTCGATGTCGGCGCTGAAAGTCTGGCCGAGCTTTCGCTCGGCGGGATTGTTGCCGTGATAGCCAAAGGCAGTCAGGCCTGAAAGGACGAGCGTGCCGGTCGGCAGGCTTGCCCTCGGTCCGCTCTTTGAGTTCGACGGTGCCTTCTTAGACGGTTTTGTAGGCATGTCTTGACAAATATACCACGAGGTGTAATGATGCCAAGATGAACGTTGAGGTCCGGGCGACCGGGCTACGGGCAATGCGGGAGAAGAAAGGTCTCACGCAGCGCGAGCTCGCTCATCACCTGGGAATCAGCCAGAACTATATTCCGGCACTCGAGTCCGGAGCGCGCCGGCCGGGCCCGAAATTGCGTCAGGCGTTGATGAAGTTCTTCAACGTCAACTTCGAGGAGCTCTTCGAGGTTGTCATGGTCAACCCCGAGAGCGCGAGCGAACAGGTTTTAGAGCCGCGCGATCAACGGCGCGCCGGCTGACGATTAAGGGGGGTGATCGATAGATTCACTGAGTAACGCAGGCTACGTAAATGGCTAGATAAAATAGCCCGTGCGCCTGCATAGCTCAGTTGGTAGAGCAGCTGACTCTTAATCAGTTGGTCCCGGGTTCGAATCCTGGTGCAGGCACCAAATCCCAAGGACCGCTGAGCTAGGGCGCTGCGCGAAACAAACCCAGCGCAGTCCAAGCAACGAACGCCGCCTAGCCAACCAATCACCGACTCCCTCGCGCTGACAAGGTAACGACGACACCTGAAGGGGGTCAGGTAAATGCGCGGAGTTCGGATTCCACAGGGTCTGACCGGCGAAGAGCAGTTCGTTCTTGGGCTTTCGGTCCAGCGACTCGCCGCTCTATTGCTCGGCTTGCTTGCTGCCTATACGATTCTTCACCTTGCTTTGCCGGCGCCCATCCAATTGCTGGCTGCCACATTCGCCGCCTTGACTGGGGCCGCCATCGCATGGGTCAGGCCTGCGGGGCGTTCGCTGATCCATTGGACTCTGGCCGCGGTCGAGTTCAAGCTTGGGGAACACTACGCCTCGAAGAGTGCTACCGGGCCGGCGTCGATCACTGGGCCTGAATTACCAGAAAAGGTGCTGCGACAACCGCAATTTCAGGTTGTCGCGGACCCGACACACGCCCTGCAAGTTGCGGAGTCGCCCGGCCAGTTTCGCGACGAACGTACCGATGACGTGATCGAGCTTCCTGACGGTCCTGCGCTTAACTTTCAAATCGCCGCAGCACAGCGGCCATCGGAACTTGCAATTGCGGCGCCGGTTTACCTTGGTGGACCCCAGATCATTACGTTCTTCTCCTGCAAGGGCGGGACCGGACGGACGACGTTGGCAACCGAAGTCGCCTGTCTGCTTGCGCTAAAGGGCTACTACCGCGAGTCGCCCGCCAAGGCCGCGCAGCGCCTCCGCGTGGCCCTGATTGACTTCGATCTCGGATCAGCGAACGTGTCGGCGCGCCTTGGGTTGGCCCAGCCGACGATGCTCGATTACCTCTGCGACTCGAGCGTGCAAACGCCTGACCCGCGGGATTTCGTAATCCACCACCCGGCGAGTGGCTTGGACGTTCTGCTTGGCCCTTCTAAATGCCTGTCAGGCGACCGTGCCGAGCTAATGGGCGTTGGCCAGGCCGCCCACATCCTGAGCAGCCTGAAAACGGCGGGCAATCAATTCCTGATCGTTGACATTTCAGCGTCGTTGGGGGATCTCGAAACGTACCTGCTTGAAGCGGCCTCACGAATCTATTGCGTGGTTACGCCCACGGCTGCGTCGATCCAATCGCTTTATCGAGGGGTTGAGGCGCTTAGGCGCTTGGGGCTCGGGCAAAAACTTTATTACGTCTCCAACAAAATGCGCGAGGGCGTGAGCCTTGATGAAGCGATGGGTGACCTCAACGGATCGCTGGCGGCAAGCGTGCCGTACGACACAGCATTTGATACGGCGGAAAATCGACATCAGCCGCTTTCCCTTCAGCATCGGACAAGCGCTGTTGACGCGCTAACCCAGCTTGCAGCATCCATCTATCCGGGTCTTCAGCTGCCGGTGACTAACCGTTCTGGCTTATCGCCGTTCGCCTGGCTTGGCAGGCGCCGCCGTGCTGGCTGAAGTCACAGCGCGGCCGCCAACGGCCGAGAGTGAGGCGCTTCGAAATTTCGTCCGTGCACAGCTCACGCTGGAAGTCGATCCCGACGTAATCAACCCATTTTCGAAGAATGTGAACCGCGATCAGATACTCCGCGACCGCATCCGTGCTGCGGTCATGCAACGGGACTTTTTTCCGACGCCCCTGCTTCTCGAAACCCTTTTCGACGAGATCGTCGGCCTGGGACCATTGGAGCCGCTGATGGCGGACCCGGACATCACCGATATTCTCGTCAACCGCTTCGACGAAATCTATGTCGAACGCCGCGGACATCTTGAGTTCATTCCCCATGGCTTTCGCGACCAGGCGCAGCTGGAACAGGTAATCCAAAAGCTTGTTGCTTTGGTCGGCCGCGAAATCAACCTGGATAAGCCACTGGTGGACGCTCGCATGGTCGATGGCAGCCGCGCAAACGCCGTCTACGCGCCAGTCGGAGGCCCAACCCTCTGCATTAGAAAGTTCAATCGGCTTCGGCTCGACCTCCTGCCTGATAAGCGTCACCCGGAGCTGCCGAGCTGGGTGAGTACCGGCGGAATTTCGGCCGAGATGGGCGGGTACCTGGAAGCGATGGCAATCGCCCGGGCCAACATCTTGATCGCCGGGGCCACCGGGTCCGGTAAGAGCACGTTGCTGCGTTCAGTAGTGAGCGCTTTTCCCGATGACGAGCGCGTGATCACCATCGAAGACACGGCCGAACTGGAGCTCGACAACCCGCATTGGGTGAAACTTGAGTGTGTCCACTCCGGCGAGTTGGCCGGAAAGACCACACAGGAGCGTCGGCTAGATGTCGCGGACCTTGTTCAGAACGCCCTTCGGATGCGCCCCGATCGTTTGATCATCGGCGAGATCCGTCATAGCAAGGAGGCGTACTACGCCCTCGAGGCGCTGAACACAGGGCACGATGGCTCGGCGACCACAATCCATGCCGGTAGCTGCGAAGACGCTCTCGCGCGGCTGGAACTCTTGATCAGTCGTGACTTCGCTCAGCTGAGTCCCGCGGAGATCCGCCGCTACGTCGCTCGGGTGTTTGACCTCGTCGTCTTTGTCAGCCGCCTCCGCAATGGCCGACGGTATGTTCTCGAGATCGCCGAGCTGCTGGGCGTCGGCCCTGACGATCGCTACCAGCTGGCAACCGTTTTCAGCGCGGAAGTGTCCAATGACGCGCAAGGCATCAGCGTCGACTTCAGCGGCGCTCCGGCTTATCGCCCCGGATCACGTTTGCTGCGCAAGCTTCAGTTGCAGGGGATGCGATGGATGTCCTAGCGAGTGCTCTAGTTTTCATCGCGGTGCTGAGCCTCGGTCTGAGCATTGTGGTTCCCGCAAGGAAACACGATCGCCGACTCTTCACTCGATTGATCGCTCGTAGCGCACGGCAACTCGCCGCGGCACGAATCGCCGGCGATGCGCGTCACCACCTCATCCTCAGCTTGGTCGCCCCACCGGCGCTGTTTGCGGTCGGCTGGCTTCAATCACCCGTGCTGGCTATTGCTGCCGGTGCTGCTGGTCTCCTGGTTCCCCGTGGCTACCTGGCCTGGCTGGTGCATGTTCAGGCACAAAAGAGTGAGGCTGAGGCGGGCCGACTGCTTCAATCCCTTGTCACGGGCCTGACGGCCGGTGGCACCTATCTCGACGCCCTTCGGGAAGCGCGAGCCCGCTGCACTGATCCGTGGCTCAGCCAAGAGCTCGATCTGATTATTCAGCGATTCCTGCTCGATGGTCCGCTGCATGAGACCGTGAAGCAGGTCCGGGAGCGCACACCGACCCGCAATCTGGGACTCATCTGGCAAACGCTTGCTGTCTCCACTGAACACCACCTGCCAACTCAGAAAGCGCGGTCGTTGCTCGTGGAGCTGTCAGCTACCGTGCAGTTCAACGTCCAGCTAGCCAACGAGGTTCGGGCGCGTTCAGCAGGACAACGTGCGCAAATTTGGCTTTTGGCCGTCATCGTGCCGGCGATGTTCCTCTATCTCAAATGGATAAG
>VBHQ01000206.1 GCA_005880395.1 Chloroflexota bacterium | reverse complement strand
TTATGGGTGTTGATGGTCTGGATCAGTCGGTCGACTTCCCGGTAGTCGAAGGTCGTCGCGGATGGTGCCACCGATTCCCAGTACACCGGTAGCCGGACGATATCGGGCTGCAGCGCCTGCAGCAGCCTGGCAAGCGCGTCGTCGGCGGGCAAGCCATCGGTCACGGCCATTGGGCTGAAGGAGAACCCGACCAGCGGGGGGTTGAGAACCGGGGGCGGCGGGTCGACGGCCAGCGTCGGGAAGGCCGCCGCCGGAACGGCCACGGCAATTCCGGCGCAGCTGACCAGCATCGCCAGGCGGGCGATGGCGCGCAGCCGGGTAAAGCGTCTCCCTCGCTTCCCCATCTTTGGCCATCATGCCGCAAACACGTAAGAAGACCCTGAGCCCGAGTTGGCTCGTTAAACTCGGGCGGTGCGGCCAGTCAATCGGCGCCCGAAGCATAGGCAGCGTGGCTGAAGCACCGCTGGCAGGGATTCGCGTCCTCGAGGTTGGCAACTACATGGCCGCTCCCTACGCCGGCATGCAACTTGCCGACCTGGGAGCCGAGGTGATCAAGATCGAGAACCCCAACGGCGGCGACGTCGTCAGAGGCCTCGGCCCTTTTGTCGACGGCGAAAGCTCGCCATTTATCCGCCTGAATCGCAATAAGCGATCGCTAGCTCTTGACCTCAAGACGGAGGAAGGCAAAGGAGTCTTTGGCAGGCTGGCGGCGACCGTGGATATCATCCTTGAGAATCTGCGCCCGGGCACGATGCGGCAGCTCGGGCTCGATGATGCCTCGCTCCGTCCAAGCAATCCGCGTCTCATCTACGTCGCCGCGTCCGGTTGGGGACAGGACGGCCCGCTCAAGGATCAGCCGGGCCTCGACATCATGGCCCAGGCTCGCTCTGGCCTGATGAGTATCACGGGGATGCCCGCCGGCGACCCGGTCAAGGTTGGAGTTCCGATCTGTGACCTCGTCTGTGCGCTCTACGGGACGCTGGCGGCGGTGGCCGCGCTTTACGAACGGCAGAAATCCGGGCACGGCCAGTTCATCGATGTCTGCTTGCTCGAGTCGGGTGTCTCGTTCGCCATCTGGGAGGCGGGAAAGTACTTTGCCAACGGTGAGATTCCACGACCGCTCGGATCCGCGCACCAGACCAATGCTCCCTATCAAGCGGTCCGGTCCGAGGACGGGTGGTTCACGATCGGCGCGGCAACGGACAAGACCTGGATCGCGTTCTGCCGCGCGCTCGGTCTGCAGGCGATGCTCGAAGATCCCCGGTATCGCGACATGAACCTGCGCCATGAGCACCGGGATACGTTGATCGCGTCGATCGAAGAGCTGACCGTCGCCCGACCGACGGCGCACTGGCTGCGGTTGCTCGAGGCGGCAGGCGTCCCCTGTGCTCCGATCCAGGATTACGGTCAGGTCTTCACCGACGAGCACCTGCTGGCGCGCACCTACTTCTGGGACGCGCCGCACCCGACCCTGGGCGCGGTACGCCAGCTCGGGTCGCCGATGCGATTCTCGCGGACGCCGGTGCGGCGTGACGTTGCCGGCCCGCGGCTTGGCGAGGATTCGGCCGATATTCTCAACGAGCTCGGCTATAACCCTGAGGAGATCGATCGGCTATTGACAAAAGGGGTTATCGGCATCGCCGAGACCGTTTCGTCGCAGTGAGTAACCCGAGTCCAAACGCCTCGAGCGACGACGAGCTGCTGCTCGAGCGCAAAGGCAACGTCCAGTGGATCGTCTTCAACAGGCCGCAGGCGCGCAACGCGCTGACCTGGCAGATGTACGACCGGCTCGGCGAAGTCTGTGACGTCGTCAACGGCGACGAGTCGGTCCGCGCCGTCGTTCTCACCGGCGCTGGCGGCCAGGCCTTCGTGGCCGGCACCGATATCAGCCAGTTCCGCGACTTCCGCACGGAAGAGGACGCGCTGCGCTATGAGGCCGGTGGCACGAAGTTGATGGAGGCCCTGGAATCGGTACGGGTGCCCACGATCGCCGCGATCGCCGGCGCCTGCACTGGAGCCGGAGGCGCGATCGCCGCGGCCTGCGATCTGCGCATCGCCTCGCCTTCCGCCCGCTACGGCTTTCCGATTGCCAGGACGCTGGGCAACTGCCTCTCGATGTCCAACTACGCGCGGGTCAGCGCCATCATCGGGGTCGCGCGCCTCAAAGACCTGATCATGCGGGCGCGCCTGATGGATGCCCACGAGATGCTGGCGGCGGGGATGCTCACCGAAGTGACAAGGGACGAACCGTCGCTTGTCCGTCGGGCGCAGGAGATCGCCGAGGAGGTCGCCGCCAATGCGCCGCTCACCCTCTGGGCCACCAAAGTTGCGCTGCGGCGCCTTCGCGACGGGACGATGCCTGAAGACGCCGACACTGACTTGATCGTGCGCTGCTACATGTCGCGGGATTTCCGCGAGGGCGTGGAGGCGTTCCTCGCCAAACGCAAACCCGTCTGGACAGGAACGTAGCCGGCCCTGCTTCGGGAACCTTTGTATTCTCATTCGAGGAGGTCACAAGATGGACCGAGATCCCTCGGCGAACAAGCATGAAGGCGAGACCGAGCCGGGCGTGGAAGGCCGGCCGGACATTGGGCCCGACGAGGCGGACCACGTTGACATCGAAGGGGAGAAACTCAGCCGACCGGATTACGAAGAGGGCAGTCCAGACATCAAACCGTGACGGCGGGTGGAAGAGTGCGAGCTCAGCTGCGGCGCCTATTCGGCATGGAGAACGGACGTGACCCGTGAGCGCGCAGCCCACTGCGCCGGGATGAAGGCGCCGAGCAGCGCAAGGCCGATACCGGCGAGCACGAGCAGGGCGAGAAGCAGCGGCGAGAAAACGGCGTAGAAAGACGCCGGCAACTCGGTGCGCGAGGCGATCTGGCCCATGTCCTCGAGGATCGCATGATGCAGGGTCAGCCCGACCGGAATCCCCAGGATGCCCCCAACCGCTCCGAGGATCACGACCGATGCCAGGACGACCGCGACCGTCTGCCGTGGGGTCATGCCG
>VBHQ01000199.1 GCA_005880395.1 Chloroflexota bacterium | reverse complement strand
CAGCTCAGCGGCCAGGGTGTCACGGCCGGCGATCGGGTACTCGTTGCCACGCCGAACCTGCCGGCCACCGTTACCGCCAGCCTGGCGATCCAGTCGCTGGGCGCCTGCGCGGTGGAAGTGAATCGCGAGTGGGGGGCCTCGGCGCTGACCGCGATCGCGGTCCAGATCGAGGCGCGCCATGCGGTGATCGACGCGCGGGATGCCATCTTCTGGGGCCAGGTTGGGGCGGTGGTGGGGCTCGCCCACCTCTGGATCGTGCACCCGCGGCGTCCCGGGGATCGCCTCTGGAGCGCGCTCGGCGCCATTCCCGCCACCTGGCTGCGCGACGACGGCACACTCGAGGACCTACCCAGCGGTCATGGCACGCCGGTCCGGCGGCTCGATGCGCCGGCCTTAATCGTGTACACCTCGGGGAGCACGGGGACCCCACGTGGCGTGATCCAGACCCACGCGAACATCGCCGCCAACACCAAGTCGATCTGCGAGTACCTGCGCCTGACGGCGGCCGACCGCGCGATGGCAATCCTGCCGCTCTGTTACTGCTACGGCAAGAGTTTGCTCCAGACCCACATCAAGGTCGGAGGCTCGATCTTCTTCGATCACCGGTTCATGTACCCGCGCCTGGTGCTGGAGACGATCGGTGAGCAGCAGTGCACCGGCTTCGCGGGTGTGCCGCTGACCTTCGAGCTGATCAGGCGTCAGGTCGATCCTCGCGCCATCAGCATGCCGTCGCTGCGTTATCTGACGCAGGCCGGCGGAGCCATGACGCTGGAGACGGCTCGCTGGGTGCGCGCGGCGTTCGCCCCCGCCCACCTTTTCGTCATGTATGGGCAAACGGAGGCAACCGCACGCCTGTCCTACCTGCCGCCGGAGCACGCCCAGGACAAGGAGGGTTCGATCGGCCGCCCCATACCCGGTGTTGAGCTACGCGTCGTCGACGAGGGCGGCTGGCCGCTGCCAGCAAACCAGGAAGGCTACCTGGTTGCCCGGGGCGCGAATGTCACCCCCGGCTATTTTCGGGCGCCGAAGGCGACTGCCGAAATCTTGCGTGAAGGCTGGCTCTGGACTGGCGACCTGGGGCGCAAGGATGACGACGGGTTTTTCTTTCTGACCGGACGCGCTCGGGACATGCTCAAGATCGGTGGCCATCGCGTCAGCGCTGCGGAGATCGAAGGGCGGCTCACTGGCCATCCGGACGTGCTGGAGGCGGCAGTCGTCGGCGAGGCCGAGCCGGTCGACGGCGAGGCAGCGGTGGCTTTCGTGGTGAAGCGTGCCGATTCGATGCTGTCTGAGAACGACCTGCGCCACTATTGCCGACAGCACCTACCACCGTTCATGGTGCCCAAGACGGTGAGGTTCATCGAGGCGCTGCCGCGCACCAGGGTCGGCAAGGTTGCCAAGAGCGAACTGCGCGCAAGGGTTTCCTGACAATGGCCTTCGGCCCCCACGTGCTGGACCTCGACCTGGATGCCAAGGCCGCCGAGCTTTCGGAAAAGCTGCGCGAGGCCGTCCTCAAGACCCTCCGGCGACGTGGACTGGTGGTGGCGATCTCCGGCGGCATCGATTCCGCCTGCGTTGCCGCCCTCGGCGTGCGCGCACTCGGACCCCGGCGCGTCTACGCTCTGCTACTGCCCGAGCGGGACTCCAGTGTGCGCAGCGTCCAGCTTGGACAGCAACTCTGTGAAGCGCTCGGCATCGCCTACGAGGTCAAGGACATATCCCCTATCCTCGCCGAAGCCGGTTGCTACGCGGCGCGGGACGCCGCGGTCCGCTCCGTCTTTCCATCGTTTGCGCCGGAGATGCCGTGGAAGATCGTCATGCACGGTGATCGACTTGGATCCGGAGCCCTCAATCTGTTTTTTGTCGTGGTGCAGACGCCCGATGGTGAGGAACATCGCCTGCGGCTAACACCGCAAGCGTATCTGGAGATCGTCGCCGCCACGAATTTCAAGCAACGAACCCGCAAGATGCTCGAGTACTTCCACGCAGACCGACTCGTATACGCGGTCGCCGGCACCCCCAACCGGCTCGAGTATGACCAGGGATTCTTCGTAAAGCTGGGGGATGGGGCCGCTGACGTCAAACCGATTGCGAGTCTCTACAAGACACAGACCTACGCCCTGGCGCGGCATCTGGGAGTGATCCCGGAGATTCTCTGTCGCGAACCAACCACCGACACCTACAGCCTGCCTCAGTCGCAGCAGGACTTTTACTTCTCCGTGCCGTATCGGCAGCTCGACCTAATTCTCTATGCGAAAAACCACGCCGTCGCCGCCGCGGAGGTCGGCGGGGTACTGGGATATACGCAGCAGCAGATCGAGCGGGCTTACCAGGACATCGATCAAAAGCGCCGCACCACCGCCTATTTGCACGCCGGGCCGTTGCTGCTCGAGACAGTCCGCGAGCTGACGCCCCTGAAGGCCTCGGGCCTCGAGGTTGTGGCAGGGCCAAACGGGGCTGCGGGTTGAGTGAGAGCTCGCGTCGAGTGGCGAAGCGCCGAATCCTATTCGGCCATCAATCAGTCGGGGACGGTGTACTGGCTGGAGCCGAACAGCTCGCCGCTCAAGACCCGGAGGCACACCTCCGGGTTGTTCCCGTCGACCGGTTGGATCAGGGTCCGGCAATCGTGCACGCCCAGATCGGGGAAAATGGACGGCCACTCTCGAAGATTGCGCACTTCGACCATTTGATGGCAACGGCTCCCGGACAGTGGGCCGAGGTTGCCTTCTTCAAGCTTTGCTACGCGGATTTCGACGCGGGGACGGATGCCTCCCGGTTGTTCGAGTCGTACCGGATCGCATCCGAAACCCGCAGCGGACAACATCCTTCAGTCACCTTCGTGCACGTCACCACGCCGCTCACTACCGTGCAGGGAGGCCTCAAGGGCCGCCTCAAGAGCCTAGGCGGGTCAGCGCGCTGGGGCGAGCTGGAAAATGTGAAGCGAAACCGGTACAACGAATTGCTGCGAGACCGCTACGCAGGCATCGAACCTCTCTTCGACCTGGCTCGCCTTGAGGCAAAGGGTGACTCGGCATCGTTCTGGCACGACGGC
>VBHQ01000051.1 GCA_005880395.1 Chloroflexota bacterium | reverse complement strand
TTACTAAACGTGCTTTATGGTATTCGCGCTATTCTTGATGCTTCGATTCTCGCTCGCGGGGACTGACTCATCAGGGGAAAGCGACTAGGGAGGAGGATGGTATGAGGGCTGCCTGCTCGGGATTACGTCTGGTCACTCGATTGATCACTGGATTGATGCTTCCGCTCGGCTCCATGGCTGGGGCGAGTATCGGCGGGCCGTTGCCCGTACGGGCGGCGGGAGAAGCCCCGAGTTGCGTCCTCGCCTCGCCATCCGGTGCGGTATCACACGTCATCTACGTCCAGTTCGACAACACCCACTTCACAAGGGATAACCCGAAGGTGCCGTCCGATCTCGAGCAAATGCCGAATCTCCTGAACTTCATCAAGGACAATGGCGTCCTGCTCAGCAACCATCACACGCCACTGATCTCGCACACCGCAACCGACATTCTCACGTCGCTAACCGGCGTTTACGGCGATCGTCATGGCGTACCGGTGTCCAATAGCTTCCGCTACTTCAACCCTGATGGGACGACGAATCCCGGTGTGTCGTTCGCCTACTGGACATCGCCGCTCTTCGATCCCTCCGGTGCCCCAACCGATACCACGCCGAACATGCTCACGGCAGATGGAAAGAATGCCCCGGCGCCGTGGGTGCCCTTCACCCGTGCGGGCTGCAACGTCGGTGCCGTCGCCACGGCCAATACCATCCTCGAAAACACCGCGATCGATATCCCAACGGTGTTTGGAGCGAACTCAGATGAAGCCAAGGAGGTAACCGCCCATCCGAACCAGGCATTCGCCGACTTTGTCGGCATTGGCGTCCATTGCGGGCTGCTTCAACCTCTATGCCTAACGAGCGACAACGCAAAAGACGATAAGTTGCCGGCCGAGCCGGGTCTCTATACCGGGTTCAAAGCTCTCTATGGGCATAAGTACACGGCCGAGAAGATTGGCCCGATCACCGATCTAGACGGCAACGTCATCTCCGGATTTCCAGGGTTTGACGGGATGAGCGCCTCGGTGTCGCTCGGATATGTGGCAGCGATGCAGGAGCACGGAATCCCGGTCACCTATGCCTACGTCTCTGATGCCCACGATGCGCATCCAAGCGGGCCGGCCTATGGCCCCGGGCAGGCCGGATACGTTGCAGCCCTGAAGTCCTATGACACGGCGTTTGGGAAGTTCTTCGCGCGCCTGAAGACTGATGGGATCGATCGCAGCAACACCCTCTTCGTCTTCACCGCTGATGAAAACGACCATCTCTCGAGCGGTCCCCCCGACAACCCGGCTTGCGACGGTGTGAATTTGCCGTGCACCTATAGCCAGCTCGGTGAGCTCAATGCGAACTTAACCGGATTGCTCGCCACGGAGCAAGGAAACGCGACGCCCTTCAAGGTGCACGCGGATGACGCGCCGACGGTCTATATAACCGGCAATCCCGATGCGAAAGATGCGGTCACTCGCAAGCTCGAGCAGGACAGCGCCAAGCTAACGGCGGCGAATCCGCGAACCGGCCAGACCGATCAGCTGACCCAGCGGCTGGCCAACTCAGTGGAGATGAAGCTACTCCATATGGTGACTGCCGACGCGGCACGCACGCCCAGCTTCACGCTATTTGCCAACCCCGATTACTTCCTTTGCACCACCGGCGCCACCGGCTGCCCAACCGCGTCCCCCTGGGTCACCGTAAACTCGCAATTCGCCTGGAACCACGGCGACTTCCAGCCGGAAATCGTGACCACGTGGCTTGGCATGGTTGGGCCGGGCGTTGCCAATCCGGCAGAAGGCGTCCGAAGCGACGTCTGGTCTGATCACACCGACATCCGGCCAACGATCCTTGCGCTGACCGGGCTCAAGGACGACTACCAGCACCAGGGCCGGGTGCTCTTCGAGATCATGAACCAGACCTCCGTTCCCCCGGCGCTGCTTGTTAATGAAAACCAGAATCTCGAGCTGGCGCAGGTCTACAAGCAGATTGAGGCGCCAGTCGGCGAGCTCGGCTTGAACAGCCTGATCATTTCGACCTGTGCCGAGTCAAGCGCCGATAACGGCGTGTTCAATGACCGAGAAGGCAGGCTCGGTTCATTCACCAACCGACGAAACCAAATCGGTGATGAAATGGCGACGCGGCTGGAGGCGGCGGAGTTTGCCAATACGCCGATCCCGCCGCAAGATGCGCAGCGCCTGATCAAGGCGGGCAACGATCTTCGAGCTGATGTCGCGGCGGTCGCGACCTCTCCCTGTGCCTTGCCCTCACAATCCAGCCAGGGCTCGACCACGACCGGGACGAGTAGCCAGGTGGCTACGCTGGCTCAGACCGGTGGCGCGGTTCCCGGCAAAGGCGCGCCAATGGGGTTAGTTCTGGGCGCTGCCTTGCTGGGCGTAGGCCTCGCGGTCCGTCGGCGTCGGGTCACGTCTCACTGAAGCGAAAAAGGGGCCGGCAACTTCGCCGGCCCCTCATCGTTCGATAGCGACTAAAACCCGACAGACAGCTGTCGCACTCCGGCCCTATAGTGAGCGCCGGACGTGAAGACGGCAAAGGCTCCGCGCTCGATCTTCGCCTGCCAGGAGTGCGGCAACCAGTCGACTAAGTGGCTGGGTCGCTGCCCCGAGTGCGGCAACTGGAACACCTACGTCGAGGAACAGGTCCAGGCCAAGCCCTCCAGCCAAGGGGCAAGGGCGCGGCGGGTCACTGGCGCCGCCGCCCATCCCATGCCGCTGGCGGAAGTCCAGTTCACCAACGCCAACCGGCTGCGGCTGGGCATGCGCGAACTCAACCAGGTGCTCGGCGGCGGCATCGTGCCTGGCTCGCTCGTCCTGGTGGGCGGTGACCCCGGCATCGGCAAGTCAACGTTGCTCCTGCAGCTGGCCAGCGAGGTCGCCGCGACGTTCGGCTCGGTTCTCTACGTTTCCGGCGAGGAATCCGTCCAGCAGCTCAAGCTGCGTGCGCAGCGGCTCGGCATCCCGGGCGATCGCTTGCTGGTCATGGCGGAAAACGACCTCGACGCCATCATCGAGCAGTTGGAAAAATCGCGGCCGATGATGGCCGTGGTCGACTCCATCCAGACCGTCTTTCTCAGCGGGGTCACATCCGCCCCCGGCAGTGTCAGCCAGGTGCGCGAGTCGGCGGGCCGGCTCATGCTTCTCGCCAAGAGCAGCCATATCCCCATCTTTCTTGCCGGCCATGTCAACAAGGAAGGGGCAATCGCCGGGCCTCGAGTGCTCGAACACATCGTTGACACCGTGCTCTATCTGGAAGGCGAACGGCATCATAGCTTCCGCATCCTGCGCAGTCAGAAGAATCGATTTGGCTCCACTGATGAGATCGGTGTTTTTGAAATGCGTGACAGCGGCATGCATGAAGTCAGTGATCCGAGCCGCGCCTTCCTTCAGGACCGGCCCGCCGCGGCGTTCGGCCAATGGCATCGACCTGAATCGCCTGCACATGCTGGTCGCGATCCTCGAGCGCCGGGCGCACATTCAACTCGGTGAAGAGGAAATCTTCGTCAACGCCGCCGGAGGCGTCCGCCTCACCGAGCCGGCCGCTGACCTCGCGATCGCGCTGGCGATCGCATCCAACAAGCGCAATCGGGCGACCGGCGGGGACACCGTCGCCATCGGCGAGCTCGGACTCAGTGGTGAGCTCCGTCGAGTCAGTCAGCTCGAGCGCCGGCTGCTGGAAGCCCATCGGCTTGGCTTCAAACGCGCCATCATCCCCGGCGCGAGCGAGATTCGCGAGCCGGCCCTCAAAGGCATGGAGGTCCAGCGGGTCGACATGATCGGCGACGCCATCAAGGTGGCGTTCGCCGAGCGGGCTGCTCCAGTCTTGGCGCCGGCCTAACCCAGCAAACAGTCGCGGATTCGAGGCTTGGGTGCGAGGTCGAAGACGTATGGCCGGGCGCAGGACTGCGGCATCGGGGTAACCACCGCAATCCGCTGCAACTGCGGCGCAAAGCACTCTCGTTCGAGCTGCTTGCCGATATTCGGCGGCCATGGCGGCCTCGAGCCGATGACCCGGTGGATGCAGCGTTGCTCGGCGAGCAGGCTTGGCGCGACCGAGATAACCACCGTGGTCGTACGGCTTACCGCTGCCTGCGAGGCGCTGGCCGGCCCGCCGGCGGTGGCCGCAGTGGGACCCGCCACGAGGCCGGCAAACAGTCCCAGGCTGACGACCCAGCATGCCCTCTCGAGACGGCCGACGCTCAGCGCAACACGGAGCGGCCAAAACCGGTGTGGGCGGCGAATTTTCATGCTTTAATTAGGGCACGATGGCGCTCGTGTTTGCACGGCTGCGTCTCATCGCGTCGCCCATCCTGAGCAAAGGAGGTGATCGCGATGCGGGTCGAACGCGTCTTCCGGCTGCTGGGCCTGGTACTTGGACTCATAGCGGGCGTCTATTACGCCTCATTCATTCTTACGGAGACGCACATCCAGGGCTACACGCTGCGAGCAATCGTGCTCCTGCTGACCGCTCTGGCCGGCGCGCTCTTCGGCTTCTTCGGTCTACCGTACGTCACGACCAAGCCCTTCTTCTGGCTCGAAAATAAGCTAAACGTCACCCCGCTGCCAGACCTGGTGGCGGCGACCGTAGGGTTGCTGGTCGGGCTGCTGCTGGCGGCACTGGTCGGCCTGTTTCTGGCCAAGCTGCCCTGGTATCTCGGCTTCGTCATCTCGTTGATCGTCGCGCTGGTCTTCGCCTACTGGGGCGTCACCCTCGGGCTCAACCGCCGCCACGAGATGATGGCGCTCGTCCTCGGGCCGGCGCGTGCCGGCGGGTTGATAGAAGGTCGGACACAGGACTCGGGCGTGTTGCTGGATACCAGCGTCATCATCGATGGCCGCATCATGGACATCGCGCAGACCGGCTTCCTGCGTGAGCGAATGTTGGTGCCGCATTTCGTCCTCGCCGAGCTTCAGTACATCGCCGACTCCAGCGATGCTTTGCGCCGCAACCGTGGAAGGCGCGGCCTCGAGGTCCTCAACACCCTGCAAAAAGAGCCACTCGTCAACATCGAATTCATCGACGACGACGTTCCGGAGCTCAACGAGGTCGACATGAAGCTGATCAAGCTGGCGAAGAAGCGAGGCCTCGCGATCATGACCAACGACTACAACCTCAATCGCGTCGCCCAGCTCGAAGGCGTCCGCATCCTCAACCTCAACAACCTCGCGAACGCGCTCAAGCCGGTCGTCATTCCCGGCGAGGAGATGAACGTGCAGGTCATCAAGGAGGGGAAGGAGCAGAATCAGGGTGTCGCCTACCTCGATGACGGCACCATGATCGTGGTCGAGAACGGACGGCGCTATATCAATCAGACGATCGGCGTGGTCGTCACCTCGGTGCTGCAAACGGCGGCCGGCCGCATGATCTTCGCTACGCCGGCGAGCGAATCGACGATGGGACGTCCCAAACCATTGCGGAGGATCCAGGGCGGCAGCAGCGGACGCTGACGTCGCCGTACTGACGGTCGCCGAAGGACCCGACCTGGTCGCACGTCTGCGGCAGGCCTTGGCCGAGGTGGCAGCCGCAAAGCGGTTGGTGATCAATTCCCAGGCCGATTTCCCTCCCCCGCTTGCGGGGGAGGGTCAGGGTGGGGGCGATATCAGTGTCGTCGCCATGCCTGTAGCTGACACCTGCAAAGAGGTCGCTGATGGGCTCGTCATCAGGACTGTTCCGCGCGATTCGCTCGTGATTGCGGTCGGTCCCTGGAGTTTCAGCCGGGAGGCGCTTGCCCGCGCCCTGGCAACGGTTGCCGGCCGTGAGTCCCAGGTCGACAGCCTGGTCGCGCTTTGCGAGATTAGCGGCGTGCGAGTTCGCGTTATCCGGCGCCCGTGACCGCCGCGGCGATCGTCGTTGCTGGTGGGGAAGGGACGAGGATGCGCTCCCAGGTCAACAAGATCTTCCTCGACATCGGGGGGCATTCTATTCTCGAGCGCTCACTCGCGCTGTTCGAAACGAGCCCATTAGTCGACGAGATGGTGCTCGTCGGTCGCTCGGCAGACCTGCCGCGTTTTGAGCAGCTACCCGGTCGGTTTCGCAAGCTCCGATCGATCGTGGCGGGCGGCGACATCCGCCACGGCTCGGAATTTGCCGGTCTTCGGGCAATCGCGCCTCGAATCGACGCTGGCCAGATCGACACCGTGCTCGTCCACGACGCGGTGCGCCCGTTTGCCAGCGAGGACCTCCTTCGTCGTTTGCTTGCCAGCCACGAAACCATCGGCTGCGTACCCGGGCTGCCGGTCGATCGGCATACCGTCCTGGTGGAGAACGGTTCGATCGCAGCTTACCCTCGCAATCTCTTCGCGATCCAAACACCGCAGGCGTTTCAGGCGACCTGGCTGCTCGAGGCTCACAACAAGGCTGCACGCCAGGGATTTGTCGGCACCGACACCGCCTCCGTCGTCGAGTGGGCGGGCGGCGATATCCGAGTGATCGAAGGCGAGCCAGACAACATCAAGATAACCACGCCGGCCGATCTCGCCCACGCGGAGCGAATCGCAAGCGACCGCATCTAGTTAAGGCTGCCGATTGACCCAGTGGATCAGCAGCAGGGCCCCAGCCATGCCGGTCAGCATCGGGCCGAGCGTCCCGAGTCCGATCCCTTGCAGCACGAGGCCGGCCAGGGCGGGAATCGCCCCGCCGCCGAGCGTCCCAACCGCCAGGCCATAGCCCACGGTGTGGCCCGTCATCGCGGCTCCAACACGGCCGGGCGTCATCGACAGCAGCAGCGGAAAGATCAGGCTCACGGCCAGGCCCAGCAGGGGCAACACCACAAAATTCGCGATGGCCCCCGGGGTAAGCCAGAAGGCCAAGGCGACGACGGCGCATGCGCCCACGCTGATATCGAGTAACCGGCTCGGCGCCACGCGATGGCCGAGCGTCCCGAGGGCGATTCGTCCCCCTGCGAGGCCGGCCCAGAACAGGCTAGCGCCGGCGCTTGCCGCAGCTGACGCGACGCCGCGAGCGAGAGTGAGCTGCGTGTAGGACCAATCCCCGGTGGTGGCTTCGAGGCCGGCGCCAAGGAGGAACATAACCGCGATTAACGCCGTCGCCGAACGGTAGCTCGCCGGTGCAGCCGGCTGGGACGCGGAAGCGCTGTTGGAAGGGATTGTGGTCCATTCCACGCGCTGATAGCCAGCCAGCAAACCGCAGCCGATGAAGCCGATGCCGGCCGCCGCAAATGCCATCCGCCATGAGCCGGTCATGGCGATGGAAGTGACGACGAGCAGCGGGCCCAGCGCTGCTCCCACCGCCCATGCGGCGTGCAGCCACCCCATGTAGCGGATGCCGCGAGAGAGCGATACCTGCGTATTTACCGAGGCGTCGATCAGGCCCGAGCCCGCACCGACGAGAATGCCGAGCAATGGAACAACCCACCACCAGAAGGCGACCGAAAACGCGAGCATGCCAAGGCCAGCGAGGCAGCAGCCTGCGGCCAGTAATAGGCCGCCGTTGAGGCGCGCGCTGAGCGGGCCGAAGCTCGCGCTGCCCAGGAAATAGGCGACCGTGATGCCGGCCAGAATCAACCCAAGCCCCGCCAGTGGCGCAGCGAACGACGACCGCATTGACGGCCAGGCCACACCGAGCGCGCCGGCGGGAAGTCCAAGGACGACGAACGTGATTAGTGGACTCGCTGTGCTGAGCCGGCCCCGCGACGGGATTGAGGCGGCGGCGTCGATCAGCAGCCGATGTCCTGGCCGCCAGCCGGCGTCGGTTCCATGGCGTGATCGTACGTGCCGGTCCGACTTGCCCGAGTAACGTCTGCTAGGCTGCCGGGCTGACGGTCGCCTCCGCCAGGCTGGCGCGATGCTGCATCCTTCGAAGCAGGCCGGGCGCCCACCAGTTGGCGCGCCCGAGGAGCCGCATGATGGCGGGCACCATCAAGGCTCGCACGACGGTGGCATCCACAGCGATCGCGATGGCGATCCCGATCCCGATCGACTTGATGATCACAACGTCGGCGAGGCCGAAAGCGAGAAAGACCGAAATCATGATCGCCGCGGCGCCCGTAATCAGGCGCCCGCTTCGCTCCAGGCCCTCGGCAACCGCCCGCGGGTTGTCGTTGGTGGCCTGCCAGCGTTCCTGGATTCGCGAGATCAGCAAGACCTCGTAGTCCATCGACAACCCGAAGACCAGCGCGAACATGATGACGGGGAGGGTTGGATCGATCGACTGCGGCGTGAAGTTGAGCAGCCGATGCAGATGGCCCTGCTGGAAGATCCAAACCATCGCACCGAACGACGCGGAGATCGAGAGCAGGTTGGTGACCACCGCCTTGAGCGGCAGCAGCACCGAGCCCGTCATCAGCAACAGGACGGCAAACGTCACCGCCAGCACGAAGGCGAGCGCATAGGCCATGTGGGCGATGATGAAGCCAATCACGTCGAGGTCGTTGGCCGTCTGCCCGTACACGAGGATCTGCCCGCCGCCCGTCAGCGGTCCGATAGCGCGGATCGCCTTGACGATATTCCGCACGCCGTCACTGGACGCGTCCAGGTTTGAGAGCGCCGTCAGCTGGGCCAGATGAGCGCCGAACTGCGGCGGCGTTACGCGCACCACGCCGGGCAGCCCGGCCAATCGGTCCTCCAGTCCGGCAACTGCCTCCGCCGCTGCCCCAGCTTGTGGGTTCGCGGTCGGGAAGTAGGCCACGAGCGGGATTTCCGTATTGCCGAACGCGGCAAAATCGCTCACCAGCCGGTCGTATCCCTGGCGTGCCGCATTGGTCGGCGGCAGGCCGTCCACGCCGACGCTCGCCAATCGAATCTGCAGGAAAGGGGTGCCGAGGGCGACGAGCAGCGCCAGACACGGCACCAGCACGAGGACCGGCCGGCGCATCACCCGGACGGCGGTGGCGTACCAGAAACGGCGGCCACCGGTCCGCCGCTGCCACGGAAGCCGGAGCCGGTCGACGCCATGACCGATCACCGCGAGGAGGGCCGGCAGGAGGGTCAATCCGTAGACAACGCTCAGCGCCACGACCAGCCCGCCGGCGATCCCCATGGAGCTCAAAAACGTCCCCTGGAAAAAGAGCAGCGATGAGAGGCCGATCGCTACGGTGATTCCCGAGAAGGTGATCGCGCGCCCGGCGGTCGCCATCGTCCGCATTAGCGCGGCGTCCGTCGAGGCGCCCGTCTTGAGCTCTTCTCGGAAGCGCGACACCATCATCAGCGAGTAGTCGATTGACACGCCGAGGCCGATCAGGGTGACGATGTTGAAGGCGTACTGCGAGACGAAAGTGAGGTTCGAGAGCGCGAGCGTGCCGCTCACGCCACCGAGAATCGTGAGCACGCCCACCCCGATCGGCAGCAGCGCCGCGATCGCGCTGCGGAAGATGAACAGCAGCAGGAGCAGGGCCAGCGGCAGCGAGACGAGCTCGGCGCGCTGCAGGTCGGCTTCCAACGTCGTGTTGAACGCGTGGTTGATTGGCACATTGCCGGTGACCACCACGGCCAGCGGTCCCGGATGGACCAGGTCGGTCAGCTGGCGGAGATAGCCGGCAGCCCGGGTACTGCCATCTTTGACGTTGACGACCGCCACCGCCTCGTGCTGGTCCTTCGAAACCAGGCCCTGTCCATTTGCGTCGTACGGCGTGACAACCGAGACGACGTGAGGGCTGCCGGTCAGGGGACCGACGGCGTGCATGAGCGCCGATCGGTACCCCGCGTCAGTGATGGTCAGGCTCTTACTGCTGAAGAGGAGCAGAAACGAGCTTCCGGCCTGCGATGCCTGTTTGAGTTCGGCGCTCGCCAGGGTCGCGGCGCGGTCAGATTCGAGCGGGCTCGCCGGCTGCGGGCCGTCGATATTCCCATGGATGCCCAGTCCGCGGATGGACAGCAGCAAGGCGATGACGGAAACGCCAATGAAGGCCCACCGAAATCGATAGACGATCCGTCCCCAGCGCTCGAACATTCGTCATGCCTCCTTACGTTCCGTCGTTACGACCCAACCGAACAACGGAAGTTTCCCTGGCCCCTGTCGCGAGCTGACGTCGAATCGTCTGCGAACCAGCGTCAAACGTGTGCTAGGGAACGAAACGGTAGCCGAGTCCCCAGACCGTCGTGATCTTCTCGCCGAAATCGCCGAGCTTGCTACGTAGCCGGCGGATGTGATTGTCGACCGCGCGGTCGAACCCTTCGTAGTCATGGCCCCATAACCGCTCGATCAGGAACTCGCGGTTGAAGGCCCGCCCCGGATTGGAGACGAACAGCAGGAGCAGGTCGAACTCCTTTGGCGTCAGCGCCAGCTCCTCGTCGCCCATCGTCGCTCGATGCGAGCTGGGATCGACCCGTAGCTCGCCCTGTGCGATCACCTCCTGCGCCGAATTGCCGGCGCCTCGCCGGCCCTCCAGCTCGACTCGGCGGAGCGCCGCCCGGGTTCGCGCCAGCAGCTCCCGCATGCTGAACGGCTTGACGAGGTAGTCGTCGGCGCCGACTTCGAGCCCGAGGACGCGATCGACCTCTTCGCCACGTGCCGTCAGCATGATGATCGGCATCAGGTAGCGCTGGCGAAGCTGCCGGCAGACGGATAAGCCATCCAGCCCCGGCAGCATCCAGTCGAGGATCACCAGCTGGGGCGTTTCCTCCTCGACCATGCGAAGGGCCGTCCTCCCATCCCGAGCCTGCCGGACCGCGTGCCCTTCCGTCTCCAGTTCCGCCCGCAACAGGTCGTTAAGCGCTCCCTCGTCTTCCACGACTAGCACGGAGGCCATGCTCAAGGCGCCTTCCGCAATCGGATCCGGAACGTGCTGCCGCTCCCGACGGTACTTTCGGCCGTGATCGAGCCGCCCATGGCCGTCAGCAGCTCGCGAACAATGGCCAGCCCCAACCCGGACCCGCCGCTGTCGCGGGCCCGGGACTGATCGGCCCGGTAAAACCGGTCGAAGATCCGCGGCAGGTCATGCGGCTCGATGCCGATGCCGGTATCGGCCACGGAAACAATGACGCTGTCCGGATCCGCCTGGGTCGTGACCGTGATGATGCCACCGTCCGGCGTGTGGTTGACCGCGTTTCGGATCAGGTTCGCGATGACCTGGCCCAGGCGCGCCGGATCGGCAAGCGCAAGCGGAACCTCCGGATCGCTCGTGTGCACCAGGCTCAGGTTCCGCTCCTGACGGGCCAGCGGAGCCATGGCCGTCGTGATCCCGGCGACCACCTCGGCGACATTGACGGACCCCACCGTCAGCCGCAGCTCATCGGCATCAGCCCGCGCCAGGACCAGCAAATCGTCGACCAGCGAGCTGAGGCGTTTGGTTTCGGTCTCGATAACTCCAAGATACTGGTGGCTCTCTGCATCCATCTCGCGTTCTGGTTTCTGGAGCGACTCGACGTGGGCGCTGATGCTGGCGATCGGCGTTCGCAACTCATGCGAGGCATTGACGATCAGTTCGCGCCGGCTGTGATCCGCCCGCTCGGCGCGTCGACGTTGCGAAGCGGCCTCGGCTTCAGCCGCGGCGAGCTGCAGGCGGCTCGGGTCGACGCCCAGCATCTGCTCGGCAAAGCGGCCCCAGGCCCAGCCGATCCCGCTCAGCAGCGCCATCGATCCCACGCCTAACACGACGCCTAGGGCCCCGATCGCCACGGCCAGCAAGAACTCGCCGCCAAAGGGAGGGTTGTTGGGAAAGAGGGTAAATCCGGGCCCGACCTGGATTTGCGAAGGACCGAACAGAACCTGGGCGAGGTAGGCAAATGGGGCAGCGATGAAGGCGAGCGAGATTGACAACAGCACGATCGTCAGGGTGAACGTGATGATCCCAAACGGGAATTCGAGCAACAGGTACGCAAGGGCCTTCCAGGTAGTGGGCTCGCCCAGGGTTTTCAGCAGCCGCGGCCACGGCCGTAGCGCCTCTCCGGGTAACGAGAATGGACGCACGCTCGCCCCCAGGAGATGGATGGCGAGCTCCCGTTCAAAGCGCGCGACGAACAGCCAGCCGACGACCGTCAGCGCAAGGATGACCAGGCCGACACCGATGATCGAGAGACCGACGCCGACCGAGAGGCCGGTAATGAGCAGGACGAAGTAGGTGGTCCCCAGCGGGAACGCGAGCAGCAGATAGACAATCCGCAAATAGGTCCAGCGGTCACCCAGAACCCGCTGTATCGCCTCGGTCATGTTCGGAGGATAAGCGGCCCCTGTCGCGACTTTATGTCGGAGCAGCCGCGGCGACCTCGCCGATATACTTCAAGCCACCAAACCCAGCAAAAAGGGGTGAACTGTGCAGGTTCAGGCCATCATCCCGGCCGCGGGAGCCGGGCTTCACCAGGGGGAATCCAGCGCCAGGGTCTTGATGCCGGTCGCCGGCCGCACCTTGATCCGCCGGACGCTGGAGGCGTTCGATCGCTGTTCCGAAGTCACCGGCGTCACGCTGCTGATCTCGCAGCGAAATCTGCTGGACGTCACCAGGGAGCTCGAGCAGGACGGCTGGCGTAAGCCAATCGACATTCGCCTGGGCGGCGAACGCCGCCAGGATTCGGTTCGGATCGGCCTGGAGAGCCTCAGCGCGGGTCCGCCCGACTTTGTGATCGTTCACGATGGCGCCCGCCCGCTGGTGAGTGACGAGCTCATCCACGAGGGGATCGAAGCGGCTCGGACGTATGGCGCGGCGACGGCCGCCATTCCCGTCCACCACACCTACAAACACGTCAATCGTTCGGGGTTTGTTCACGGAACGGTCGAGCGCGCGGACCTCATGCAGGTGCAGACCCCGCAGGTCTTCCGCTACGACTGGCTCCTCGAAGCGCATCAAAAAGCCGTCCGCGAGCGGATCGTCGTGGAAGACGACGCGGAGCTGATCGAAAAACTCGGCAGGCCCGTAAAGGTATTCTCGGGCTCCCAGCGCAATCTCAAAGTCGCAACCCGGGAGGATGTGCTGCTCGTGGAGGCCCTGCTTGCCGCCGACCCCTTGTGCGTGTAGGCACCGGGTTCGATATCCACCGGCTGGTCGTCGGCCGGCGGCTGATCCTGGCCGGGGTCGAATTGCCCTGGGATCTCGGACTTCAAGGTCACAGTGATGCCGACGTCATCTGCCATGCGCTGATCGACGCGCTGTGCGGGGCCGCCGGCATTGGTGACATCGGCACCCTGTTTCCGGACACTGACCCGAAGTACGACGGCGTGCGCAGCCTCGATCTACTGCGTGAGG
>VBHQ01000198.1 GCA_005880395.1 Chloroflexota bacterium | reverse complement strand
GGCGCCATCACGTGGCGTTTCGGGCGCTATCCGGACGCTCGACGTGGCAGCTGCGATTGGCGCCGGCGGGGAAGCCCGCTCATCGAGCAGCGGCTCGGCTGCCGTGAGGCCATCCGCGTAGCGCTGCCAGAGGGCGCGCTCCTGGGCGACGGCCGCTTCGCGCGCCATCCAGTGTTGCTCTAAGTCCTGGACCCGAGCCTGCAGCTTTGCCCGATCGTCGACCAGTTGCTGCCAGCCCTCCTGCGGCCGAGCGACTTGGCTCAGCTGTTGACGGACGTTATTCAGCTCGGCGAGCAGTCCGGCTCGTTCTGTCTCCGCGTCCTCGGTCGCTCGCTGGAGCGATTGCTGGAGCTGGGCAAGTTGGACCGTTACTTGGCCCCGCTGGAGGTTCCAGCTCTCCTGTTCGGCATTGCTTGGCGTCACCCGGACCTCCGAGGCTCGCTCGAGCATCGTCATTCGGTCCAGCAACGCGGCGCGCTCGTGGCTGAGCTCCTCCTGCTCTGCCTGAAGTGCAGCCAGTTCAGATAAGCGGCTCTCCAGGCCTCGGTTCGCTGCCTCTACCAGCCGACGCTCCTCGTGCACTCGTTCGGCCACGGCCACACCCCGTCGCGACGCATCGCGTTCTTCCGCGAGCGTTTCACCCCGCACCGACTGGAGGTCCCGCTCGAGACGCGCCACATGGGAATGCAGGTCTACGCGCTGACGCTCCTGCGCTTGCTGCTGCGCTTGCATCTCGCGCAGCTCTTTCTGCGTCGCTGCGAAAGCGCCAGCGAGCCGCCTTCGCTCCGCCAGCGACTCGGCCTCGTCGGCGCCCAGAGCCCAGCTCCGCTCATCCAGATGATGCTGGGTTTGGGCAAGCAGGACCCGTGCCTCTTCCAGCTGCGCCCGCAATCCGTCGCGCACCTGGCCCGCGAGGTGCTCCGCTCGCTGCCAACCGGCTTCGGCCACCGTCTGGGCTTGGGTGAGCTCCTCGAGCTTGTCGACCAGCGTCTGGCGCTCGTCTTGCCAGGGCTTCGCAGCCTTCAGGCCTGCCAGGGCGTCTTCGAGCTGGTCGAGCGGGTTGTCCGCCCGGGTCAGCCCTTGCAGCTCAGCCTGCTGGGCGGCCAGGCGCTCGGTGATCTGCCGCCGGAGCGTTCCGATATCAGTTAGTAGCGCAGGTGTTTCATTCACGTTACAAGTCCATGGCAGGCATGCCTGATCCTCGGCGCGGGATGCCCTCGGATGTAACGGCTGGACGAGGTTAGGCTGGCGAGTTCGTGAGCCGACGCCGGGCGACCAGCGGGACGACCAGGGCCAGCCCGAGGAGGGCCAGGCCGAGCTCGGGGACGGTAATGGTCGGGGTGTTCACGAAGGTCGGCGTCTGACTGGAGTCGTAATAGAGGTCCATCGTCTTCGAGCCTTTGGCGGTCGCGACCATCTGCCAGCACATGTACGAGTTGGCCGGGATGCTCACCAACGCCACGGCCGAGGGGTTGGTTGACGTGGCGTGGACGATGGCAGCGTTGGCGGGGGTGAATGTGTCACTCCAGTTGACGATCGTGGTGATGCTGGAGCAGGCCGCATCGGCGCTGTAGCCGAACGTCATGCTAATGGTGGTCGTGCAGCTGCCCACGCAGGCGTTCAGCCAGTAGTCGAACGTATAGCTGCCGGCGGCCGACGCAGGTAGCGTCTGGGCCGACACTGTGAAGCTGCTGGGCCAGACATAGGTGGTCCCGACCGAGCCGAAGCCGTTGCCAAAACAACAGCCGGCGTTGGTGGGGGTGCTGTTGTCGATGTTGGTGGGCATGAACGGGCCTCCCGCGCCGTGCAGGTACCAGGTGCTGCCCGCCGCTTCGGCGATGGGCGCGTAGGCAGCCTGGATGCCGAGGCCGCCCAGAGCCAGCAGCATGGACGCGATGACGATCCATGCCAGTCGGCGCGCAGGACGAGGCGGTGCTGCCGGCTGCGTGGGTTCGACGCGATAACCCTGGCCGTCGTCGTGTGCGTCCCACTCCGTTAGGGGAAGCCCACAGTGAAAGCACTGGCCGTGCGAAGTGCGCCGGCGGCTGCCGCTCACGTTACGACCTCCATTACGGGCATAACTGCACCTTGGGACGAGAGGCCCTCAGGTGTAACGCCGTGGCCAGGCGGGCGAGTCCTCTAGCAGGTCAGGGACGCGTCGCAGACCGGCTCTGGAACGGTAACCAGTCGCGCAGCCGGCGGCGCGCCGCCAGGGGGACGACCAGCGCCAGGCCAAGCAGGGCCAAACCGAACTCCGGGGCGGTGATAGTCGGCGTGTCGATCCGGGTCGGGAACGCGCTGGTGTCGTACTCCAACGAGTACCCGCCACCACTGGTTGCTGTGACCGCGATCTGCCAGCAGAGATAAGAGTTCGCCGGGATCGTGGCTGAGCTGCCTGTGGTGGTGCTGGTAGTGCCGCCTGAGGTGCCCTTGACGATCGACGCGCTCCAGGATGCGAGCGCGGTGATCGAGTTGCAGGTCGCTGTCGTGCTGTAGCCGAAAGTCAGCGTTGCGGTCACCGTACAGCTGCCGCTGCAGCTGGTGGTCCAGTACGTGAAGGTGTACGTCCCAGCGGCGACCGTCTGCGTGGCGACCGTGTATCCGGTCTCCCAGACTTCCTGTATGCCGTTTGTAAAGGTCAGGCCCATCGTCCCCCTTGGGTTGCTGCCGGCCGTGTTGTCAAGGGTGTTGCCGGCGGGCTCGAAGAAGACGAGTTCGGCAGACCATTCGTTCGAGGCACTGTAGGTACCGGAATAGATCTGAGTCGCCGTAGAGCCAGGCAGGTCCCATCCGATGATCAGATCCTCCGTGGACCCTCCACCAGTCGACTCGATCATTGCAAGGTTATTCGTCGTGCCAGTCGTGAAGCTGGGCGCAGCGCTGTAGGTGACCGCGGCAGGCGACTGGATCAGGCCGATGGCAACGGCTCCTGTGGCGTTGGGGCTCACTGCGGTCGTCGAGCTTGGGGACGCGGAGCTGGTGTTGTTGGCGCCGAACGTGCCCT
>VBHQ01000189.1 GCA_005880395.1 Chloroflexota bacterium | reverse complement strand
TGCATACCGATTTATCGGGCCGCGTTCTCGGGCCCGACGGAAAGCCGCTGCCAGGGCTGTACGCTGCCGGCGAAGTCGCCGGTTTCGGCGGCGGGGGCATGCACGGATATCGCTCGCTGGAAGGGACATTCCTTGGCGGGTGCCTGTTTTCGGGACGAACCGCCGGAAGGGCTGCCGCGGAGTCGGTGGCGTAGTGCCATCGTCGCCGATCGTGAGGCGGGTTGACTTCGGTTACTTCGTACGACCTGCCGACGAGACCGGGACTGGCAAGCCTCGCGTCGAGGCGCTTCTCGGCTACGCGGTCGTCCATTCGGATGGTGTCTTGCTATTCGACACCGGACTGGGCGAAGGAGACGCCGAGGCAGATATCCGATATCGACCCACGCGGACGGCCCTCGAGGTCGCGCTACAGCGGGTAGGCCTTGATGTCAGCGAGGTCCGCTGGGTGGCGAACTGTCATCTGCACTTTGATCACTGCGGCGGCAACCTGGCGCTGGCGGGCCGGCCGATCTTCGTGCAGGCGGTCGAGCTGAAGGCCGCGCGGACGGCAAAGGACTACACCCTGCCTCACCTGATCGATTTCACCGGCGCGAGCTATCACCAACTTAACGGCGAGGCCGAGATTTTGCCGGGTGTCCTGTTGGTTCCAACGCCCGGACACACCGACGGTCACCAGAGCGTCGCGGTGCGCTCTAGCTATGGCACCGTCGTGCTGGCGGGGCAGGCACGCAACACGGCCTTCGAGTATGGCTCGGATCAGCTTGCCTGGCGAGCGCGCCGCGAGGGACGTGTCAAGGAGGAGGCGCTGACATATCTCCCATGGATTGGGCGGCTTCAAGAATTGGATCCTCGCCGCGTCGTCTTCGCGCACGACTACGCGGTCTGGGAGCCGGCTTAATCCACGGCCGGATCGTGCTAAAGGACGAGCGCCATCGGGCTCTGCAGCAGGCGCTTGACGTCCTGCAAGAACTGGGCCGCAGTCACGCCGTAAATGACCCGGTGGTCAACCGACATCGTCACGCGCATGCGCTTGCCGGGAAGAACCTGGCCGTCCTTGACAACGGGCTTGTCGATGATCGAGCCGACGGCGAGGATGGCCGAGTCAGGCGGATTGATGATGGCGGTGAACTGCTCGACGTCGTACATGCCCAGGTTCGAGATCGTAAACGTATTGCCGAGATAATCCTGCCCGGATGCCTTGTTTGTCCGCGCGCGCTCGATCAGTTGCTTGGACTCAGACGCGATTTCTTTCAGTGGCCTTTGATCGGCGTTGCGTAGCACCGGCACAATCAGCCGATCGGGAAGACCGACGGCGATCCCGATGTTGACGTCGCGCTTCCGCTCGATCCGGCCGTCGGCCCAGGAGGCGTTGACTTCCGGGAACTTCGTCAACGCGAGCGCGACCGCCTTGATGATCAGATCGTTGATGCTGATCGCTTCCGATTTATCGACCGCCTCATTGAACATCTGGCGAAGGTGCACCGCGTCGTCCATCGCGATCTCGGAGGTGACATAGAAATGGGGCGCTGAGAATTTGCTCTGCGCCAATCGCATCGCGACGGTTGTCTGCAGCTTCGAGAGTTCGACGACCTCGACCTCGCCGCTTGGTCGCGCGACCCGCTCCCTCTCCCTCTGGGGGAGGCTCGGGGTGGGGGCTGCCGTTGGTCGCTGGGCATGCTGTGCCGCCGCTTCCACGTCTTCTTTGGTGATGCGTCCGCCCGGGCCGGTGCCCTGCACCTGGCGCAGGTCGACGCCGTGCTCTTCCGCCAGGCGGCGGGCCACCGGGGAGACACGCTGGCGCTCGCCTGCGGTCGCGTCGTCACGTCCATTTGGTCCCCGAATGGCCCTCAAGGCGGCCTGCGCCGCGGCGCCGGCTTCCATTCGGTCGTCGGGGCCGCCGTGGGGGTACTGTTCGCCGCCCGAGTCCGCGGCCGCTTGCGCCGTGCCGGCCATGGCCTTCTCCGCCTGCGCAACATGGGCCTCGGGTTTGGTGGCCTGCGCTTTGGGCGCCTCAGCCCTGACCGGCTTGGCCTTCTGTTCCGGCTCGGCCGCAGGAGGCTGCTCCTCGGGCGCCGATGGTTTCTCCGACCGGGGTGCCGCCCCGCCGTCTCCGCGAACTGTCTCAGGCGCTCGCGTGGCACGTTCCGCGCCGCTCGCACTGGCCGGCGGGCCGCCAATCTCAGCGATCACCGCGCCGATCGGGGCGCTTTCGCCCTCGGGGACGACGATCTTGCTCAGCTTGCCCGAGGCGTAGGCCTCGACTTCGATGTTGGCCTTGTCGCTTTCGATCTCGACCAGCGGCTCGCCCTTCTTGACCTCTTCGCCTTCCTTCTTCAGCCAGCGCAGGATCTTGCCGGTCTCCATCGAGTCCGACAGGCGCGGCATCTGGACGTTGGCCATCAGCGTCTAATTCTTGCCGAGCAGGGCTCGGGCGGTGACGATCACGTCCGCCTTGCCCGGAAACGCGATCTTCTCGAGCGCCTTGTTGTACGGCGCGGGAACCTCGGCGGCGCCGATCCGTGCCACCGGGGCGTCGAGATAGTCGAACGCCTCCTCGTAGACGCGCGAGGCGATTTCCGCTCCAACGCCGTAGGACCGCCAGCCTTCCTCGACCGTGATCAGCCGGCTCGTCTTCTTGACCGACTCGATGACCGGGGCCATGTCGAGCGGGCGCAGCGCCCGCATGTCGACGATTTCGGCGCTGATGCCCTCTTTCTCCAGCTCGGCGGCGGCCTCCTGGGCGACGACCAGCATGCGCGAATGAGCGCAGATGGTGATGTCATCGCCAGCGCGCTTGACTTCGTTCTTATCCAGCGGTACGAGATGCTCGCCCTCCGGAACTTCTCCCTTGACCGCGTAAGTCCCTTCGTTCTCGATGAACATCACCGGGTTGTTGTCGCGAATCGCCGACTTGAGCATGCCCTTCGCGTCGGCCGGGGTCCCAGGAGCGACGACCTTGAGGCCGGGGACATGCGCGAACCAGTTTTCGTGACTGTGC
>VBHQ01000187.1 GCA_005880395.1 Chloroflexota bacterium | reverse complement strand
TCACCCGGTCTCGCTGTTGGGTTATTTCGCCTTCATGGAGGGATACCCACCGGCGCCAAGCCTGATCGCCGAGCTCCTCTCCCGCACGGGTTTCCCGCCTGAAGCGTTCAGAACGATGGCGAAGCACGGGGAACTGGACGGCAACCATCGGAGTGAACTCGACGAGGCAATCGATCGTCTGCCTCTCAGCCATGAGCAGGAGGTGCTGCTCGGCCTCTCGGTTCTGTCCGGCCTTCCGCTCCTGGCGGCTTCGATAGAGGAGGTTCTCGAGACTGATCGCGCTCGAGCTGACCTGACCGTATAATTGGTCGCTCATGGCCCTTCCAAAGACCCGGTACGCCCATGCCCGGCAGGGTGAGCGGCGCGCTCACCTGGCGATCAAGCGCCCCGCCCTCGTCGAGTGCTCGCAGTGTCACCAGCCGAAGCGGCCGCACGCGATCTGCCGCAACTGCGGCTACTACGACGGGCGCGAAGTCATCAAGACGGACTAGGCCAGCTAACCACGTTCGCCTTCCTGTTTCCAGGCCAGGGCGCCCAGTTCGTCGGGATGGCTCGAGATCTGCTGGAGAAGGATGCCGGTAGCCAGGCGCTGCTTCGTCAAGCCGAGCAGCGGTTAGGGATGCCCCTTGGGCGGCTCATGCTCGAGGGACCAGAGGCCGAGCTCCAGGCCACTCAGCATGCTCAGCCCGCGATCGTTTTCCACAGCCTCGCCCTGCTCCAATTGCTTGGCGCGAGAGGCGTCGTGCCCGGGGCCGTGGCCGGGCACAGTCTTGGCGAGTTCGCGGCGTTGGTGGCGGCCGGCGGCCTTACGCCGCTGGATGCGCTGACGGCGGTGCGGGCGCGGGGGGAGGCGATGGCGGCGGCGGCGCGCTCCGGGTCAGGCAGGGACAAATGCCGCCCTGGAGACCGCGACGCCGCTGCTCGAACGGGCGGGTGCGCGCCGCCTGGTCCGGCTGCCGGTCAGCGCCGCCTTTCACTCGCCACTGATGGCATCAGCGGCCGATCGGTTCACCGTAGCCTGGGAGAAGATTCCGCTGCAATCGCTGCGCCTGCCGCAGGTCTTCAACGGCGACGCCGAGATCCACGCGGAGCCATTGGAGGTTCGGCGGCTGATGGTCGGCCAGCTCACCGGGCCGGTCCGCTGGACCCAGTCGATTCGCCGGCTTCAACAGCTGGGTGCCGATGCCTTCGTGGAGGTCGGTCCAGGCCGTGCCCTGACCGGCCTGGTCAAAAAGATCATTCCGGGCGCGGTGCTCCACAATATCGACGACATGTCGAGCTTGCACGGCTTCCTCCAGGTGGCGACGCATGCCTGACGGCTTTCGCGATCAGGTGGTGCTGGTCACGGGCGGCAGCCGGGGCATCGGCCGGGCGGCGGCTGAATTGTTCGCGGCCGCCGGGGCGCGGGTGGCGATCACCTACAAGAGCCGAAAGCCGGAGGCCGATCATTTCGTCGAGGAAGTCTCAAAAGCCGGCGGCAAAGCGCTCGCCATCCAGGCTGACTTTGCCCAGGTGGGGGCCGCGCTCGCCGTCGAGTCGGTTGTCAAGGAGTTCGGCCGGCTCGATGTCCTGGTCAATAACGCCGGTCTCACCCGCGACACCCTGGTGATGCGGATGAGCGAGGCCGACTGGGACGTCGTGATGGAGACCAACCTGAAGGCGGCCTTCCTGGCCAGCAAGGCCGCGCTCCGGCCAATGCTCAAGCAAAAATACGGCCGGATCGTCAATGTGTCGTCCCTGGCGGGGGTCGCCGGCAACGCCGGCCAGGCCAACTACAGCGCGTCGAAGGCGGGTTTGATCGGCCTCACGAAGGCCCTGGCCAAGGAGGTCGGATCTCGGAATATCACCGTCAACGCCGTGGCTCCTGGATTCATCGAAACCGAGCTCACCAGCGGGCTCCCGGCCGAGCTCTTGGAACGGGCACGGCACGCCGCCGCCATTCCGAGGCTCGGCACCCCCGCTGACGTGGCCCCGGCGATCGTTTTTCTCGCCTCTCCTGAGGCCGGGTACATTACCGGCCAGGTCCTGGGCATTGACGGCGGTCTGCCAATTTAGGACGATGACGGCGGCTTCGACTAGAATTTGACCCGCTCGTACTAGCCAAAAGGGGAGTCGAATGGACGGGAATAATTACGAAAAGTTCAAGGGCATCATCGCCGAGCAACTCGGCGTGGAGCCCGAGCAAGTGACGCCCGATGCCTCGTTCGTCGACGACCTGAATGCGGATTCCCTCGACCTGGTCGAACTGATCATGGCGTTCGAGGAAGAATACGGGATGGAGATACCTGACGAGGACGCCGAAAAGATTCAGACCGTCGGAGCCGCCTGGGACTACGTCCAGGAAAAGCTCGGCATCACCACCTGAGCCCAAGCTCGCTCAGGCGGACGAGCCGTTACAGAAGCTCCAGCGGACCCTTCGCATCCGATTTCACGACGTCGCCCTGCTACGGCAGGCGCTGACGCATCGCTCCTACAACAATGAGCATCCGGAGAGCGGCTCGGCGGACAACGAGCGTCTCGAGTATCTCGGCGACGCCGTCCTCGAACTGATCGCCGCGGAACACCTCTATCACACCTACCAGACGTCGGATGAGGGTGAGCTGACGCGGCTGCGAGCGTCGGTGGTGAATACCAAGAGCCTGGCGCGGCTGGCATCCCGGTTGAGCCTCGGCGACTATCTGTTGCTCGGCAAGGGGGCGCACAAGACCGGCGCACGGTCACTGCAGTCGATCCTTGCGAACACGTTCGAGGCGGTAATCGGCGCCATCTTCCTTGACCAGGGTTACCGCGCTGCCTACCGACTCTTCAGCCGCAGCCTGATCGATGTCCAGGCCTGGCCGGACGACAACTACAAAGGCCGGCTCCAGGAAGTCACGCAGGAGCGGTTCCTCACCACGCCGCAATACGAGATCATCGGCGCGTCGGGCCCCGGGCATCGCCGCGAGTACACCTCGGAGGTGACCTTTGGTGATGGCATCCGGGGCGTCGGGACCGGTCGCACCAAGCGGGCCGCCGAACAGATGGCCGCCCGCGAGGCGCTCGCCTCGCTGGGTGCCCTCGACCAGGTGCCCGCCGAGGACGAGGTGCTCGACGCGGTGGCGGCCGAGGCTCGCCGAGGCCCAAGCGCATAGAATCGTGCTCTAGCAAGCTTTTGTGCGAGCAAAGCTCGCAGATGCTAGACTCTATAGGTCGTGCCGTCCTACAAGATCGGTGAGGCGGCGGAGTTGCTCGGTGTCAGCGTCGACAGCGTCCGGCGCCTGGCCGACAGTGGGAAACTCCCCACCGTCCGGACGCTAGGCGGACAGCGAGTCGTGGACGGGCGGCAGCTCGCGCGGTTCATGAGCGCGGCACCGTCAGAAATCAAGCCCGAAACCACGATCGGTCGATCCGCTCGCAACCATTTCCCCGGCATGGTGACGCGCGTCGTCAAAGACCGCGTCATGGCGCAAGTCGAGATCCAGTCCGGGACTCATCGACTCGTGTCCTTGATCTCGCGCGAGGCAGCCGATGAACTTGGTCTCGCGCCAGGTGTGCGCGCGGCGGCGGTGGTCAAGGCAACCAACGTGATTGTCGAGTTGCCAGAAAGCTGAAGGTGACCGGTAGTCACGGGAGGGGATTGATGCATCGCTCGGCCATGTTCGTGATCACCGCGGCGTTTCTCGCCGGTTGTGGGACCACTCCAAATACCGGGACCGCAGCGACATCGACTCCGGTAAGCGGCAAGATCTCCGTGTTCGCAGCGGCATCGTTGACGGACTCGTTCAAAGCGCTCGGGTCGGCATTTCAGTCGAGCCACACAGGCGTGACCGTGCAGTTCAACTTCGCCGGCACCCCCACGCTGGTGACGCAGATCGAACAGGGTGCGCCAGCCGACGTCTTCGCGTCGGCGGACACGACGAACATGGACAAGCTGAAGCGTGACGGCGATACGGTCGGGCGCCGACGGTGCCGGCCGGGAAGTACGCGCTTCAGGCGCTCACCAAGGCGGGCGTGGCGGTCACGCCGAAGAGCCTGGAGACCGACGTCAAATCGGTGGTGAGCAAGGTCGAACTGGGCGAGGCAGACGCTGGCATCGTCTACACCACCGATGTCAGGGCAGCCGACGGCAAGGTCGAGGGGGTGCCGATCCCGGCCGCCGATAACGTCGTCGCGACCTATCCGCTGGTCAGTGTCAAAGGCTCCGCGAACTCCGTCGCGGCCCATGCCTTCATCGCCTACGTGCTTTCAGCAACCGGCCAATCGATGCTGGAGTCCTTCGGCTTCCTCCACGCCTGATTTGCGATGAGACGCCCAAGTGTTCCGGTCGCCGTGATGGCGCTGGCGGCGATAGGGATGGCCTTTTTTGTCCTGCCCCTGGTCGGCCTCGTGCTTCGGGCGCCCTGGGGCGACGCCGTCCGGTCGCTGTCCGCGCCTGAAACCCTTGAGGCGCTCAAGCTTTCCCTGATCGCCTCGCTCTCGGCGACCGGCATCGCCCTGGTGCTGGGCGTGCCCATGGCCTGGCTTTATGCCAGGGTCGAGTTTCCCGGTCGAGCCGTGCTTCGTGCGCTGACCACCCTGCCGATGGTGCTCCCACCGGTGGTGGGCGGGATTGCCCTGTTGCTTGCGTTCGGCCGGCGGGGGCTGCTCGGCTCCTGGCTCGCCAGCACCTTCGCCATCACCTTTCCATTCACCACCGCGGGCGTGGTGATGGCGGAGACGTTTGTTGCGATGCCCTTCCTGATCCTCACGGTCGAAGCCGGCCTGCGTTCGATGGACCGCCGTTATGAGGATGCTGCCCGCACCCTGGGTGCCCGCCGCTGGCGAGTGTTTACCCAGGTGACCCTCCCACTCATCGCGCCGTCGCTGTTCGCCGGCGCAGTTCTTTGCTGGGCGCGTGCCCTGGGAGAGTTCGGGGCAACGATCACCTTTGCCGGGAACTTTCCCGGCATCACCCAGACGATGCCGCTTGCGGTCTACCTGCTTCTCGAGACCAACCAGGAGGCGTCCTTCGTCCTCAGCCTCGTGCTCCTGCTGATCTCGCTGGCAGTCTTGATTGGACTGCGCCATCGCTGGTTGGGCTCGGCGTGAGTCTCGATGCCAGGGTCCGGGTGTCGTTGGGGAGTCTCGAGCTCGATGTCGAGCTCACCATCGCGGAGGGCGAGGTTGTCGCCCTGCTTGGACCGAATGGTGCCGGGAAGACGACAGTGTTGCGAGCGATCGCCGGGCTGGTTCCGCTCGACGCAGGGTATGTCCGGCTGGACGGTCAAACCCTCGAGGATGCGGCCGGCAAGATTTACGTGCCGACCGAGGAGCGGCCGATCGGCGTGGTCTTCCAGGACTATCTGCTGTTTCCGCACCTTGACGCCGTCGATAACGTCGCTTTCGGGCTTCGGGCTCGTGGGGCAAGCCGGCGAGCGGCCGCCGAGAAAGCGTCTGAATGGCTGGACCGCGTCGGAATCGGACGATATGCGAAAGCCAACCCGGCTGAGCTGTCGGGGGGTCAGCGCCAACGGGTGGCATTAGCTCGTGCGCTCGCGCCGGGTCCGCGGGTGCTGCTGCTCGACGAACCTCTCGCGGCGCTTGACGTGACGACGCGGGCCGAGCTTCGGCGTGACCTGAAGCGGCATCTGGCATCGTTTTCGGGACTCCGTCTGGTCGTCACCCACGACCCGGTCGAGGCTGCGGCGCTCGCTGATCGGCTGGTGGTGATCGAGCAAGGGCGGTTGGTGCAGACCGGCACCCCGGCAGAGGTCACGGAACGCCCGCGATCGCAGTATGTGGCCGACCTCGTCGGCGTCAACCTCTTGCGGGGGCGGGCCGAGCACGGATCGGTCCGGCTCGCGGCCGGACCGGTGGTCGTGGCAGCCGGCGCTGCCTCCGGGGAGGTCTTCGTCGTCGTCCACCCACGTGCGGTTGCCTTGCACCGTCAGCGGCCGGAGGGCAGCCCGCGCAATATCTGGCCGGGCCGGGCCAACGGCATCGAGGTGATCGGTGATCGGGTTCGCGTCCGCGTCGACGGCGATGTCCGCGTCGTGGCGGAAGTCACGACCACGGCGCTTACGGAGCTCGCGCTTCACGAGGGAGGAAACGTCTGGCTATCGTTCAAGGCGACCGACGTCGGCGTGTATCCAGCATGACAACAGGGAGGAATCGAGATGGAGCTCAGCGCTCGCAATCAGCTCAAGGGTGAGGTCGTTCGTGTCAAGTCGGGCACGGTCACGGCCGAGGTCGAGGTCAAGGTCGAGGCCGGAACCATCGTGGCAGCGATCACCGACGGATCGCTCAAGCGGCTCGGACTCAACGGCGGCGACCGGGTGACCGTCATCATCAAGGCGACGGAGATCTTGATCGGCAAGTAGCGACAGCGGTTTGTAGCAACGCA
>VBHQ01000197.1 GCA_005880395.1 Chloroflexota bacterium | reverse complement strand
CGACAGCCTGGGCACCAATCGAGCACACAAGAATAGAAGGATGAGCAGGGTACCGGCAGGCAGGTTGAGGACCGCGTGACCGGCCAGTAGGATCGCCGCCAAGATCAGCGCCGTGCCGATGTCGAACGAGGCCTTCACCGTCGATTGTTTGCGGATCGTGCCGACGACGAGCTCGCTGAGACGGTTGGCGAGCCAGGCGAATCGTTCGATATCCCGCTCCTGGCTGTGGTAGCCGCGGACCAGCTTCATGCCGCTCAGGTGCTCCGCGGCGGCGGCGTGCAGCTCGGTGCTGGCGTCGGAGAAGGCCCGGCCAAACCGGCGTGACACCCGCACCAACGGCCAGAGCGCCCCGATCAGGACCAGCCCGGACCCGATGACGGCGATGGTCGCCTGCCAGGAGAGCAGCATGGCTAGCGCCAGGTACGCCAGGGCGAGCAGGCTGGTCCCAATCAGCTGCAGCAGGTACTGGATCGCCTGGCCGACCCGGTTGGCTTCGACGCTGAGGGCGTGGGCAAAGTCGGCCGATCGTTTCCGCGAGTAAAAGGCCCAGCTCGTGTAGGTGATCGCGCGGTAAAGGCGTTCGCGCAGGCCGGCGACAAAGTTGGCCTGGATCCTGAAATTGACCACGCTCTGCCAGCGCGACAGCAACGCGAAGCTGCAGAGGGTCGCGACGTAGATCGAGAGCGTCGGCACCAGCGTGGAGGCAAGCCCGATCCCATGCAGCACCGACGTCAGCGCACGGCTCAGACGCCCGGCGCCGCCGGCCTGCATATCGATGCCCAGTGCCTGCAGGAGCAGGATGAGGACCGCCGCCCCGATGCCGTCGGCGGCCGCGAGCACGGCCATCAGGATCAAGGCGAGCAGCAGCCGGCGAGGTTCCTGCTTCGCCAGCCTGGCGACCAGGCGCACCATCCCTTCAGCCTCCTGGCGGTGCTGCCGAGACGCTTCGGGGCGCATCGGGCAGTCGCCTCAAATACTTGATCAGTAGGCGAAACGGCCGGAGAAAGGCGTAGAGAAACGCCACGCCCTGGCCGAGGCTCAGGTGCTCCGCATCTTCGTGCGTCGGCGCCAAAACCAGTCCGCCCCAGATACGCAAGCGGGTCCGTCGGGTGGAAGCGAGCGCGGCATACAGGCTGGTTTCCTCCGTGCGGCTGCGGGGTCGCCCGGGTGCCGCGATCATCCAGGTACTGACCCGGCCCCGCAGGTGTTCGACCGCTTCGTCCCGCTCGAGCGCGCCAACGATCGGAGCCGGAAGCACTATTCCGAGAAGATCCCTGACCAGGGCTAACCCGAGGAGCAGGCAGCGCTCCGCGCCCCACCTTCGCGACCTCCGCAGCACGCGGTCCCAGTCCGCGTCGCCGATCAATCGGCTCGCGCTGGCCACGTCGCAGACCCATTTGAGCTGCACCCAGCCTGATCTGGATCCGTGGAGGCAGACCACGATGAGCTGATCGTCTGGTGGCAGGCTGTTGACCAGCGCGCCGGCCAGCCGCACTTGGACCAGGCGCTGCCAGAGGTCGTCAGGTTCCTGCGCGAGCTGGAAATAGCGAGGGATAAAAGCCCAGTGCAGGTCGAGCGCAACCTGCCGGTTCGTACTCAATAGGTCATAGGTCCGGTTCCGCCGGATGATGATGCGCTCCTGCGCACGGTTCAGTGCGTATCTCGAGACAAAGCCCACCGAGCTGAGGCACTGGCGGGCCCCTCCCATGTCCTGACGATGGACCAGGATGTCGAGGTCAACGAACTCCCGCCGGGCGAGATTCCCGTACGCCAAGACCGCCAGGGCCGGCCCTTTGAACGCAAGCGCCTCGATGCCGGCCGTCTCGAGCGCGGCCAGGACCCGCATGAGCTCGGTGCTCAGGTAGAGGTTTCGCCTGGCGATTGCAGCGCACGAATCGCGCAGTTGCTCCCGGAACGCGGCTGCGACGTCCACATCAGGCAACGCGGTCAGGGCTTGATGCAGAAGCGGCCGCACGCCGTGCTGGGCTGCCAGGTCGCTGACCTCGTTCCATTCGATGCCATCCAAACCCAGGCCCGCCCGCGGGTCCGCGGCGGGTTCGCTCATCGCCGCCCGAATCAGCCCGTAGAGCACGGTCGCGGTGGTTCCCGGCCGAACCGCCTCGCGGATCATCGCCGCATGCCTTCCTCGACTGCGTCGACGGTTTCGGCGATGTCCCGTAACGTCGCGGTTCGAGTCAGCGCGTAGGCGGGCACGACCCGGGCGACCTGAGCACATCGCAGGAAGTAGGCGGAATCGACCCGCGAGCGGAGGAGCAGGCCGCAATAGGAGTGACTCAGCAGCTCGAAGAGCGCCTCTTGTGGGGCGATCCGCTGGAGCGACGGCGCATCGCCAACCCGAAGGCAGAACAGGGCGCCAACCTCCGCCGATCGGTCGGCGAATCCTTGGGCGAGCGGCAGCTGGCGCTTTTCGGCGCCGGCATGCAGTCTGGGGAGCTGCGCCGGATCGTCGCCCATTGCCTGGGTCGAGTCCGGCCACAGCTTCAACTGCGGAAATGTTGGGATCACGGTGACCGGGCCGGCGGCGGTCACCGTCAACGCGGCCACATCGTCCGCGATGACCCGGTGACCGTGGCGGTGTAGAGCAGCCGCCAACGTCGACTTCCCCTTGCCGGATTGTCCCAGGAAGAGCGCCCCGCTTACGCCGACCTCGACGGCGCTTGCGTGCAGGACGACCAGTCCGCGCTGATGCAGGACCGTCCCCAGGGCGGGCCCCAGGAGGTAGAGGCGCAGCAAGCCCGCGTCGACGTTTGGCACGGGGTCGACGATGATCTCCTTGCCCTCGCGAACGAGAAAGCGCCCGGCTCCCGGGAAACTGAGGTAGGCGCTCCCGTCCGGTAGAGCACGGTTGGGGCTGGCCCCGTCAGTCGGGCCTTGGGCGCCGAGCCCATCGAGCGCGGCCCGAGAGATCACGATATCGGGCTCGGTCCGGTCACCCGAGCGTGGCAGGTCCGGGAGGGGAACAGAAGACCGGATCGTCAGGTGATAGGCGGCGTAGTCCGCTTCGAAGGCGCTCATGGTGTCAGGCAGTCGCGACCGCCGCCGCCAGCGGGCGCTCCGGCGCTTTTTGCTGCCCAAAGGCTTCATCGAGCCAGCAGGCCAGGTTGACCACGCGCCGCGCAATCCGGCAACGAAGCTCGGACCGAGATCGGCTTTGCTGCGCCGCCGCCGGATGGGCTCGGGGAGCACGTCCGCAAGGGCCCTGCGGATGATCAGCCGGGACACGCCTGCGAGGAGTTTTTGATCGCCGGGCAGCGAAAGGCAGAACTCGGCAAGGCGTCGATCGAGCAGCGGGTATCGAACATCGATGCCATGGATCGAGGCGGCGCTTGCAGCGGTGCGCAGCAGCGTTCCCCACGCCATCGGGCTCAGCTGGCGCAGGTAATCACTGCATTCGCTCCGAGCTGGACGCAGGCCCTCGCGGACGGCCGCGTCACGCTCGAAGACGTGGGTGCGACGCGCAAAGTCGGGCTGAAGAGGCACGCCGGAGAGCAACAGACCGCGTCGATGGCGAAGCCCTCTCCTCGCGCCTATTGCCCATCGAGGAGCAAACGGAAGAACTGCGCGCCGCCAGAGGATGCGCGCCAGGGGTTGCCCTGACGCCGTGGAGACCGCTCGCATCTCGCGAATGCCAGTGACCCAGTGACGACCGCTGATGAGCTCGGTGAGATACGCCAGGCCGTGCGACACGATCTCGTCGCCGCCATAGCCTTCAAGCATGACCGTGACACCGGCTTCGCGGGCGGCGTCGTAAACGGCGCGCACCAGCGCGACCTGCGGGTTCCATGACGGCTCATCATTCCGGGGTGACCGCCCTGGCCACCAGGCGAGCGGGCTGAATCGCTCCGGAAGCACCTGGTGCGCTTGAATTCCGCCAGCGCTGACCACGGCATCACTGAACTCTCGCTCGTCACACTCAGGGCTCTCCTCGTAGAGCGCGGTGAAGCTGTGGAGGGTCTGCTCACGCTGACCTGCCACATTCCTCGCGACGCAGGTGATCGCGGAGGAATCCATGCCTCCGCTGAGGGTGGTCCCAAGCGGGCCCAACGCGGGCATCCGGCAGCGAATCGCCTCCATAAAGAGCTCGCGGAATCCTTCTGCATAGTCCGAATCGCTGGCCAGGATGGCGGAAGGCTCCAACGCGGGCTCCCAGTACCGCCGGACCTGCACCGTGGACTTTTCGGCTACCAGCAAATGGCCACCGGGGAGCGCAGAGACGCCCGAAAACAGGGTCTGTCCGGTCTCTTCCAGGTCGTCGACGAGATACGCAGCGAGGCGCTCCTCATTCAGTTGCCGGCGCAAGCCGGGCAGACTTAGCAGGGCCGCGAGCTCTGAGGCGAAGGCCAGCCCGCCGCCGACTTGTGCGAAGAGGAGCGGCCTGATGCCAAAGGCGTCTCGAGCGCAGACCAGGCGCCGGCGCTTCGCGTCCCAGATAGCAAACGCATAGTCGCCGGCGAGTCGCGCGATCGCGTCGTCTCCCCAGCGCCAGTAAGATTCCAGGATCAGCCGGGCGTCGCTTAGAAGTCCACCGGTCGCCAACGCTCGGTCGGCAAGGCCCGCGGCGACCTCATCCCGGTTGTCGATTCGCGCGTCGGCGACAACGGTCAGACCACGGTCGGCCGCTGTCGTCAGCTGCGCAGTCTGGTATCCGAGCGCCCCGAACGCTACCAGGCGGTCGCTCCAGACGGCGGCGGTCCTGGAACCGAAGCCCCGCAGCCGCGCCAGCATCCCGTCCACCCCATCGCCGAGCGGAGCCGCGCCGGGAGACCACAGTCCGGCGATCGACTGCATCAGCGAGCTTCGCCCAGGGCCAGCAGCCTTGCGTACCGTTCGGTCGCCGGTCCACCGATCACGGTTCGGCCGGCGACGTCGACCCAGGCGTGGGCTTGAAATTTGCCGTCGAGGCTCTTGATCACGCCGATGCACAGTTGGCACGAGATGCCGCGACGGGATAGAAGATATCGGGCCGCCAGCGCCTGGGTCAGGCAACTTGCGAGTGGGATCCGTCGCCCCATCGCGGATACCGCCCAACTGATTCGCTCAACGGACGGTGCCTCCACCGATCTGATGGCTCGCGTGTCGGACGAGCTCAGTTGCTGGAGGGTGTGAAACGGCAGAAGCCGTAGACCGATCCTGAAGGCGGCCACCGTGAGGGCCGCCTTGATTAAAAGACGGCGGTCACTTGGGGAAAGCTGAAGAAACCGCTTGAAGGGACCGGTTCGATGAGCGACCGGTGCGGTCTCGCCCTCGG
>VBHQ01000196.1 GCA_005880395.1 Chloroflexota bacterium | reverse complement strand
CTGATGGCCTTTCTGGCGGCGCTTCCGGCTGCAGAATGATGCTGTCGACGAAGGCGGCGAGGGCGCTAAGCTGAAGCGAGCAGCCGACATACTTGCTCGAACGCGTTGCCTATGGGCCGACCAATACCTC
Organism: Chloroflexota bacterium; assembly: GCA_005880395.1. Taxonomy (GTDB): domain Bacteria; phylum Chloroflexota; class Dormibacteria; order CF-121; family CF-121; genus CF-13. The sequence goes on along the minus strand of VBHQ01000196.1, from coordinate 3,067 downwards.
GGCTATTCGCCGATGGGCGGCTTCTAAAACCGGGACGCGCCCGACGTCTGCCGGGACGTCCGCCCACGAGCCACCGAGCTATCCCATTCCATGGTTTGGCCGTGAAACTTAGAGTCCGGTGGTGGTCGAACGCATCGACCTGGTTGCGCGTGCACGCCGGCCGTCGCTCTCTGCGCTGACGGGGGTTCGCTTTTTCGCCGCAATGCACGTCGTGCTGTTCCATTACCTCCGCTGGTACCTGCTTGGTGCCCCCTGGCTCGTCAGCAATGTGATCCACGCCGGCTACGTCGGAGTCAGCCTCTTCTTCGTTCTCTCGGGGTTCATCCTGACCTACACCTACCTCGATATCGACGGTGGCCCCGCTCTTGACCGTAGAAGCTTCTGGGTCGCGCGGCTGGCGCGGATTTATCCCCTCTACCTGCTTTCCTTGCTCCTGGCGCTGCCCTTCGCCATCCATCCGCAGGGCCTTCATTCGCTGCTGACTGCGGCTGGTGCCGCCGGGCTTCAACTCCTCCCCACCGTCATCATGATTCAAGCGTGGTCCCCCACGACCGCGGAATTGATAAACAGTCCCGCGTGGTCGCTGTCGGTCGAGGCGTTTTTCTACCTGATGTTTCCCTTCCTGGCCATCTCGCTGGTTCGGCTGCCGGCACGCCGTCTCGTCCTCGCGGTCGTCGTGCTTTGGGCGGCGTCGCTTGCAGGTCCGACAATCTACGCCATCCTGAACCCCGATCGCGCCGGACTCGGCTTCCCGGAGCCAGGTCAGGCGGGGATCTGGATTCAGGCTCTCAAATACAGCCCGTTGCTTCGCTTACCCGAGTTTCTACTCGGCGTTGTCACCGCCACCATCTACTTGCGGATCCGCGGTACTCGGACGGTTAGAGGTGCCGTGCTATCGGCGATCTCGCTGCTGGGCATCGTCGCTGTGCTCGCGGCCAGTTCGGTCCTTCCCTTCCCCTATCTTCACAATGGCCTGCTTGCGCCGCTGTTTGCCAGCCTCATCCTCGGGTTGGCCCTTGGCGGTGGAGCCATTGCGCGGTTCTTGGGAACGCGGACGCTTGTCCTTCTTGGCGAGGCAAGCTACGGCATTTATCTGCTTCAGACGCCGCTGTGGAACCTGGCCGGCCACTACGGGAAGCGCTTCACTGGAGTCGATCCCTATCTCGGCCATCAGCCCTTATTTTTCCTCGTCTATCTCCCCGTTTTGATCGGCGGCTCGGTTTTCGCGCTCTACTGGGTCGAAAAGCCCGCGCGCCGCTGGATCAAGCAGCTGCTGCTCGCTCGTACGAGGTCAGCCGTAGCTAGTCGATTGCGTATGTCTGCGCCAGCGTCGAATCGTTGACCTCACCTCCCAACCCCAAGCGGCTAGCATCGCCCGGCCGGTTCAGCACAATCCAGCTGGCTCCTGGTGTTAAGGAGCGGCGAACGCCTGCAGCGCGCGGATCCGCCTTGCGGTCTGCCTTCGCAATGCCTCGAGTGCGTGGGCGATTGCTCCTTCCAGGCCGCATGTGAAGCGAAGCGCAGAGATGCCGAGCAGCTCGGGCTGGCACTGTCCGAGACGGATGGCTTCAACCAGTGCCGCAGCTGATAGGGGCTGCATGAGGCGCATCGACATGCTGAGCGGAAAGAACTGACGCCGCGTATGGAAGTCGTGAGCAACAAAGGGCCTGAGCGAATGCTGCCGGACAAAGGCCATGGCGCTCGGGTGAGGCGCAATGCCGTCGTACCGTCGATTCCAGATCTCAACCGCGCTCAGCAACGCGCCCCATTCCGGGCGGTAGCGCAGCAGCGCGTCGCGCCGCCAGGGGTGCGCAAATACGCAGACGGCACCCTCGCGTAGCGCGAGCCTGAGCAGCTCGAGCGTCGGACGCGAGGCCCCGAGGAACGGGACCGCGTCGCCCCACACCGGGATATGGACGACGTTGTCGCCATCCTGGTACTCGATCCCGGGTGCCAGCAGAATCCCGTTGGCACTGGCGTCGGCGCAGGCTCGTTGATACGCCTCCCACCGGCTTGGCGTGAAGCCGTGGTCGTGCTCCGACATCAGTACCGCATCGTAGCCGCGCCGGGCGAAGGCACGGGCGATGGCGTCGAGCGACCAGGCGCCGTCGTCGGACCAGTCCGAATGGACGTGCGCGGCGACCCGCACCCTGGTCACGAGATTCTCCTGGTCATCCGCCGCCGGTAAAAGCCGAGCGTCTGCCAAGTGTCGGCTAGGAGGACCCTGGGCTCGCGCCGATTCCAGTTATAGAGCCTGTCGCGGCGCGAGACTTTCAGCAGCGCCCCCAGCGTCGGCCAGGGCCGTGGCCATCCGGTGAAGGCCTTTGACTTTGGGCCTCGAAGCACGAACGCCAGGTGGGTAATTTCCATGCCCAGGTGGCGGCAACGAACATTTGGCGGCGAAGGCGGCGGGACCGGCTTAAAGCTCGGGTCAATGGCGGCCTGTACGGTCCATGCTGGATACTCGAATCCTCTGCGCCGCGCCAGTGCCATGGAGCCCCAGGCGCGGCCGTTGAGCTCCATGAACCATGGCTTGCCTTCAGCGTCTCTCAAGAACTCGGCCATGAACATGCCGCGCCAGCCGATGGAGTACACCAAGCGCTCGACTGCGTCCATGAGATGTGGGTCCGCGGGAATCGAGACGCAGGCCGATGACGCCGAGCCCTCTGGATTGAGCATGCGGAGCCGCCGGTGAGCGCTCCAGGCCACGACCCCATCCGCCGAGGCGTGGCCAAACAGTCCCTCACCGACCCCCTGGATGAGAGGCTGGGCCAGCAGGGGCGGGTACCAGCCTCTCGCCGCCGCCCTGGCCAGCTCGTCCTGGTCGGCGCAAGCAGCGCCGATGGATCTGATCAGTGCGCCGCCGGATTCGTAGATTGCACGCGCTGGTTTGATCACCACCGGCCAGGCAGTCGGCGTGAGATCTTTTAGCGCGGTAACCTCCTGCGTCTCGGGAACGAGGAGCCCGGCGGCGCGTGCCAGGGCGAGCTGCCTGCTCTTGTCGAGCGCCACCTCGATGGCATCGCCGGTTCCGCCGGCGGTCACGACCCCATCGACCTTCACCTCT
>VBHQ01000178.1 GCA_005880395.1 Chloroflexota bacterium | reverse complement strand
TCGCTTGTCCCGCAGGTACTCGACAAGCGTTTCCAACGGCGAGCGGCTTCCCGGCGTTTGCACGGCGAGCGCCTGCGCGATTGCTGAGGGAACAAGTCCCGGGTCCTGAACCGCGGAAAGGGGGACAAAGAAGACTCCATCCGGGAACCGGTCGAGGACATCCGCCGCGACCTGAAGGCTGAGTCTGGTCTTACCGGTCCCGCCGGGACCGGTTAACGTCAGCAGGCGCGCCCGGCTGAGCAAGGCTTTGGCTTCGCGGACCTGGTCATCGCGACCAATAAAGCTGGTGAGTTGCATGGGGAGATTGTTTGGCGTCGTCTCGAGCGTGCGCAGTGGCGGGAACTCTGCGGGCAGGCCTCCGGCGCTGAGCTGAAAGAGCCGTTCCGGGCGGGCGAGATCCTTCAGGCGGTGAACGCCAAGATCCTTGATCGACAGCTCCGACGGCAGCGAATGTTCGACCAGAGCCCGGGTGGTCTCGGACAGGAGAACCTGGCCGCCATGGGCTGCCCCCGCAATCCGGGCAGCGCGATGGACCTCCAGACCGAGATACTCGTTTCCGACCAGGACCGCCTCGCCGGTGTGCAGGCCGACGCGGACCCGGACCTTCGAATCCCGCGGCCAAGCGTGCGCGAGGAGCATCTGCTGCACGGCCGCGGCTCCGGCGCAGGCATCGAGCGCGCTGCCAAAGACGATGAAGAACGAGTCGCCTTCGGTACGGAGCTCCTGGCCGCCGTGTGCCGCGAGCGCCTCGCGCTGGATGGTGTGGTGGGCCAGAAGGGCTGCCGGATAGTCTGGTCCCAGCTCCTGGATCAGCCGGGTCGAACCCTCGATGTCGCTGAAAAAGAAGGTGACAGTCCCGGACGGCAGACTCATGCGGGTGCCGGGGCGGCCGCCAGAACCGGTTCGAGGATGGCCTGCATTTGCCGCGGATAATCGCCGCTCCGAAAATCGAGCAGGGGGTTGGGCTCCATCAGGTGCTCGCTCACGGCGCCATCTTTTCGCAGATAGACCGCCGGGTACGGGTTGCCTTGGCCGTTGGACTCGAGGGTGATGGCGACAGCGTCGGCACCGCCGTGATCCAGGAAATGTGCCAACGGCCAAACCCCTTCGTCGGTGATGCCCTGCCCACGATCGAGGCTCACCACCCGCGCAAGGTAGGACCGTTGATGCCAGAGCTCCGGTCCGACGCTGAGCTCGCTGAGCAGGTGTGCGACCAACTCGCCCGCCGGCAGGCTGGGCCGCGGCAACCGCATCCCGAAGCGCGTCTCGGCCAAGTGCCCGGCGAGCACCCGCGCGTTGTAGCGATGGCCCTGCACCGCGCCGGAGTTGCTCGGGATTCCGTGTTTCTTCAAGCCGGCCGAGCCCTGCGTGATCGTCCCCGCGAAAAAGATTCCAGGAAGCGTGGCGCTTTCCCAAAAGGGTGTCTGCGCGGGGAGCCGGCTCTGGCCAAAGGTCGCGACGCCGAGACCGGGAAGGTCACGCAACGGACAGGTAAAGCCCGTGGCGGCGATCACGTCATCGACCTCCATCGTCAACGTCCGGCCCTCCGTGTTGCGTGTTCGCACGCGGTAGCCGGAGCTGGCGGCCTCCACCGCTTCGATCGTCGTCTCCAGGATGATGACGCCTCCCGCGAGCGCCGCGTCTTCATAAGGCTGCACGTAACGTGCGCGGACGCCGACCAGCGTATGGGTATTGACCGAGAGTTTCGTCGGGCTCGGCGACGCCAGGATGAGCTGCCGGGCCCAGGGCAGCAGCCCGCTGGCGATCTCGAACCCCGAGTTCTGCTTGCCGATGATGAAGACGCGGCGATCTTTGTAATGCTCGACCGGCTGGAAATCGCCGTAATGCGGGACCTGCTCCAGCCCGGGAATCGGTGGCCTGTAGGGTTCCGCGACCCCGACCGCAAAGACGACGATCGGGGCGCGATATTCGCCATCGGAGGTTCCGAGGATGAAGTCCTGGGCCCCACCCTGCCCTCCCCCAGAGGGGGAGGGAGTAAGCGAAGTCGACTCCCACCGGCAGTCGTAGCGGACCTTGATATCGGTCCTCTCGGCAAACGTTTCCAGGCCTCGTTGCATTTCCGGACGGGACGGGAAATACGAGGTCCCATCCATGAGAGCCGGCATCACCGCGCGCTGACGCTCGTCGTCGGCGAGCAGGCTGTTCCAATCGAAGCGCTCGTACGCCCGCGAGCTGCGCTGGAGGCCGGTGTATGGCTTAGTCCAGCTCAGCATCCGCTGGAACACCGGCCAGCGCCGAAACATCCCGCCCGGCGCGGAATCTTCGGACAGGACCGCGTGGCCGATCCCAAGCCGGCTCAACGAGTAGCTCAGCTGTAGGCCGCCGGGTCCGCTGCCGACGACGATGAGCGGATACCGGCCCGGCGGAAACGGCTTATCGAGGTGGGCGCTCGGGCTCAGCTCACCCACGCGGTCGTGTGCTTCAGCTTGCGAGCCTCACCCTGGAGCAGGCGGAACATGATGCGCGGATGCCTGGTCAAGAATCCTTCCAGTTCCCCGGCCGGGAGCACGAGACACCGAAGCGGCTGGGCCGCCACGATATCGGCGACCGGCACCTCCCCAAGCAAGCAGGAAATCTCCCCGAAGTAGTCGCCGGCCTTCAGCACCGACCGGTCGACGCCGTTGACCCGGATCGCGGCCGAGCCCTCGAGGATGATGTAAAAGCCCGAGCCGCTGACACCCTGGCGGAGGATCCGCTCGCCCGCGCCGAACCAGGCCTCGTCGAAGGTGTGGGCCACCTCCTCCAGCTGCGGGCCGGAGAGGTCGGCGAAGAGCGCAAACCCGGCGATGGTGTTGACGACATCACTTTGGACGGCCATCAGGCCGGCTCCTCGGCGACGATGGGTGCTCCAGCCGGACTGGTCTCCGTCGAGGCCGCGTGCCGCGGATTGCGGATCCCGATGGCGTTGACCAGGGCGCCGAGCAGGAGCAGCGCTGCGCCAACCAGCATCGCCAGGTGAAACGCGTCGGTCGACGCGCCCTTCACGAGACCGGCCAGCGAGCCAATGCCGGAGGGGTTAAGCGGGCTGACGTGCTGCCGGAAATCCGGGGAGTTGACATCAACGTTTCCGGCATGGGCCGCCATTGCGCTGTAGAAGGTGTTGGTGATGAAGATGAAAATCAGGG
>VBHQ01000177.1 GCA_005880395.1 Chloroflexota bacterium | reverse complement strand
AGTCCGCCTGGTCGGGCGCAGGGAGCGGCTGCAGCGCCTACATCGCCAAGCCCTCATGGCAAACCGACAGCGGTTGTAGCCGTCGGACCATCGCCGATGTGTCGGCCGTCGCCGATCCGAACACCGGCGTGGCCGTGTATGACAGCTATGCCTACCTCGGCGCCAGCGGTTGGCTCGTCTTCGGCGGGACCAGCGTCGCCTCGCCCATCGTGGCGTCCGTGTACGCGCTTGCCGGGAACGGCGCCACCATCAACAACGGCGCGTATCCCTACAGCCATAGCGGTTCGCTCTTCGACGTGATCTCGGGGAGCAACGGAAGCTGTGCGGGGAGCTACCTCTGTACCGCCGGAGCCGGCTACGACGGTCCGACCGGGCTCGGGACGCCGAACGGCACGGCAGGCTTTTAGCCCGCGCACCGGCACGGGCGAGCGGGCTAGCGTTCGCCGGCTGTGTGAGGGACCGGCTCGTCTTCGATCGGACCCTCCTCGGCAGACTCGCTGATCTCCTCCGATAGCCGAGGCAAGGCCTCGGCATGCACCTCACCGGAGGGACTGGCGGAGAGCGGCGCTTCGTGACCGCGCTGGGCGCGGTACATCGCGCCCAGGAAAACGTTGAGCAGCGCAGCGATCGGGACGCCAAAGAGTGCGCCGAGAATGCCTCCTAGCTCGGCGCCGATCAGCAGCGCCGCCATGGCGACGAGTGGATGAATGCGGGTCGCAGACCCGGTGACGCGTGGGCCAAGGATGTAGGCCTCGATCGCGTGCCCGCCGAGCGCGATGCCGAGTGCCAGCAAGGCCACGAGCGGCCCCTTGAAGATCAACGCAATGAGGACGGCGAGGCCCATGCCGACGGGTGCGCCGATCAGTGGGAGGAACTCGAGGAAGAACGTCAGAATCCCAAGGACGACCGCATAGGGGACGCCGATCAGCGTCATCGCTACCGCCGTGTAGGTGCCCATCACGAGCGACATGATCAACTGCCCGCGCGCGTACTGGCCGAAGGTCGTGCCGACGGCGACCAGCGTGAAGTCATACACCTCCTCGTGGCCGGGGAACAACTTGCGCATGCTGGCAATCAACTGCCGTCCTTCGGCCAGCAGGTAGATCGAGATGACGATGACCAGCAGCAGACTGATCAGCGTTCCCAATGTGCCAGTCAGGATGCCGAATAGCGATCCGAGAACAGCGGTGGCGATGCCGCTCGTGCTGGTTGGCAGGCTCAGCTTGAGCGGGATCCCGGCATTGTCGATCGCACTCTGCAGCGCCTTGGCCAGGGCGATCGCCCGTGACTCCAACGCCGGCAATTGCTTGGCCTGCCCGATCAGCACCGGCATGACGAGCGCGATCACGACGGCAATCAGGCCGAGGATGACGATGTACACGAGCAAGACGGCGACGATCCGGCGGCCTTTGAGCAGGCTCAACTCTTGCATCCGGTCAACCACCGGGGTGAGCAGCAACGCGATGATGGCGGCAAAAATGAAGAGCAGCAGCACGTTGAACAGGTGGACGACCAGGTACTCGCTCTGGTGATACAGCATCACCACGGAGAGCGCGATCAGCAGGAAAACGAGGATCCGAACCGGCTGCTCGAAATGCCGCCAGACTCTGGCCGCGTACCCGCCCTCGTGTGGCTCCGGCATGGGGTCAGTCTGCCAGACACGGCTCGGCGAGCCGAAGCCGCGAGCTTACATCGCGCAGGGGCCGACGGGAACCGGCTGGGTCTGGCCCTGGGCGGCATCGATGTCGGGCTGAACCTCCGCATCGGTGAGGGCGAAGGCCCGCCCCTGGTTGCTTGTCGAGGAGGCGAAGATCACGCCGACGACATCGCCATTCAGGTTAACCAGCGGACCGCCGGAATTACCAGGCTGGACGTCAGCTTCCGCAATCCAGATGCTGCGCACGACGAGGTTCTGGCCGTAGATATCCCGGCCCTCGGCGCGGACCTGCCCATCGACGACCGCCGCCGACACCTTTTCGTTTCCACCCCCCGGATATCCGATCGCCGCGCCTTGCGTCCCCGAGTCGGCGGTTGCCTGAGGTAGTGCAGGCGCCGCCAGTCGTGGGACCGAGAGAATCGCCACGTCGCGCTCGGGATCGAAGAGGACCACCCGGGCACCAAAGCTCGCCCCACCGGTGCTATCCACGGTCGTGCCGTGGGTGCCCGCGACGACATGGGCGTTGGTTAGGACCAGGCCCGGCGCCACCGGGAAGCCACTGCCAAAGACAATGCCGCCGCAACCGAATCCCTGGACGCGCAGCGTCTCCGCCTGTGCGTTGCGGATTCCCGGCGTATCGACTGACGCGGGGAGGGGCAGCGCCGACGGCGTCGGCTCCAGTCCGGAGAAGGCCGAAGGAAAGTTGACGCCGGCGATGATCCCCTGTACCTGCGCCAGGAATGCCGGCGGCCGGGGCGCGAGCGCATCGAGCGATCGCAGGATGGCCGACCGCTGGATCGCGGTGGACAGGGCTGGGCTGGGAACCCGTGCCAGGCTGAGCCCGAGGAACCAGGAAACCGAAAGCACCGCGATCGCCGAAAAGATGGCCCCACCAAGACTGTCGGCCCGCCCGCTTCGTGGGCGAGCCAGCAGGCGCAGGCGGATGGGCTCGCCAACCCAGAAACCGAAGCTGCTCCCGATCGTCCCGAGGACGATCAGGATCATGATGGCGACCAGCGACCGGATCGTCGGGTCATTCAAGTTCAGCGCGTTCATCGCCACCGGCGCCAGCGACGCGCCGACGACGACGCCGGCTACCAGGCCCGCATACTGGGCCAGCGAGAGCCAGAAACCACGCCGGTAGCCGCTACTGACGGCGAAGATGATCGCGATCACGATGAAGAGGTCGATCAGGGTGAAGCGCATCAGGCGTGCACCCGCAGGTCGCTGCGTGGCTTTCCAACGCAGATCAGCGCGTACCCTTCAGCGAGCTCTTCATTGGAGATCAGCCAGGCATCCGCCTGGTCGATGATGCCATCGACTTTGACCATGCAGGTCTTGCAACGGCCCTTTCGACAGTCGTAGGCGAGGCTCAATCCGGCTTGGAGCCCGGCGCCCAGCACGCCTTCGTTCTCACCAACCTCCACGGTCTTCCCGCTCCTGAGGAAGGTGACGCGATGGGTTTTCGGCATCAGTGGTTCTTGACGGCGTTGATCACGCGATAGACGTACTCACCGACGGCGATCAGCACGACGGCGATGCCAAAGATAA
>VBHQ01000176.1 GCA_005880395.1 Chloroflexota bacterium | reverse complement strand
TGCGGCCCTCGACGGCGACCAGCTTCTCCGCGACTATTCACATCTCCAGTCGCTCGGCCCGGACCAGCCACAGCTGCTCGACCGTTATCAGATCAACTGGGTCGTCTTCCACTCGGACGACCCGATCATCACCGAGCTGCGCCAGGATCACAATGCCCCCGGGCATACCGGCTGGTTCGAGCTGCGAACCTTCGACAAGGCGACCATCATGATGCGCGATACGCCCGCGAACCGAGAGTACGCCGCCGCCGCGCGGACATGACGCATCGACCCGGCTCAGCCATCCCGAGCATGAGCCGCTGGTTCGGCATCCGCCGGCTGTACGAACCGCGCTTCCAGCAGCGCGTCCTCCTCCTGCTGCTGATCGTCGTCGCCGGATATTACGGCGTCTGGTCGATCGTCCAGTGGCTGGCGTTGACTCCGGCAGCCCTGCGCTTCGACTTCGTCAACTACTTCGCCGGTGCTCAGGCTGCGGCCCACGGCTCGGACATCTACGACGCGTTCAAGCGTGGCTGGGGCACCCAGGCGTGGGTCGTCGCCTATATCTACCCGCCGTTCTTCGCGGAGGCGCTGGCGCCACTCACGCCGCTCGGCCTGCTTGCCGCCGCACGGGTCTGGTTGGTCCTGGTGCAGGTCGCGTTTCTCGCAGCTCTCATGTTGCTGCTCCGCATCAACCCCGAGCTTTCCCGCGCCGGCCGCCGCCTCTTCCTGGTTGCAGCGTTCGCGTTCATGCCCGTCTACCTGAATTTCAAGTTTCAGCAAGTCGCGACCCTGTGGCTGCTGCTGCTGACCGCGCTGCTCTGGGCAGCGCTGCGCCGGCGGGATGGGATCGGCGGCGTCCTGCTGGCGCTCGCGGCTTCCCTCAAAGTCAGCCCGCTGTTCTTCATTCCGATGCTCGCCCGCCTTGGCCGTTGGCGCATGGCGATCACCGGCTCGGTGCTCCTGGTGGTCCTGACCGCCATCACGATCGTGCTGGCCCCTCAAAGCTGGGAGTTTTTTACCGTCGTCTTGCCCCGCATTGGCCTCGGAACCGCCAACTGGGACAACGGCTCGATCGATGGATTGGTGAGCCGCATCGCCGAGCTCGCTCCGGGACTGTTTGGGGCGGGCACCCAGTCCGTCGCCAAGCTGGTAATCGCTCTGTCGGCCGCAGGCGTGATCGGGTTCACCATCTGGTGCGGGCGGAGCGGTGGCGATCCCGCCTGGACGCTTCGCCTGAGCGCGGCCGCTTTGGTATGCGCCCTGCTGATCGCCAGCAGCGTGACCTGGCAGCACCATCTGGTCACGCTCTTGCTTCCGTTCGCGACCGGCATGGCCTGGGTCGCTGCCCGGCGCCCTGCGGCTCGCTACGGTTGGGCGCTGGTGGCCGCCTACGCGCTGTGCTGGCTCGATCGCCGCGCGTTTCCCCTGCCGGCCGACCTGCAGGTCCATGGCGCGGCGCAGACAACGTTGGTCCTTGCCGGCACCTCGGTCAAGCTGGCCGGCATGGTCCTGCTCTGGTTCCTGCTGCTGCAGATGCTTCGCCGCGAACGCGCGCTCGCGCTTACGCGGCCCGCTCGCCGCTCGCCGTCAGCTCCAGCCGAGTTTGCTGCCTGAGCCGGCGAACGTAGGCGTACCCGATTACCGAAAGGAGCAGCAGCAAGGGGACGAGGTTGATCAGCGGCGAGGCCAGGTCGATGACCATCGCCGTCGCGATCGCCAGGCCGCATGGAACCGGCGTGGGAATTTGGCCCCGCCGATCCAACTCAAAAGCCAACCAGGCCGGCACAACGAGCAGCACCGTGTCGTACGGAAGCGCGTGCGGCGCAAACAGGACCCCAGCGCACGTGAGGAGAACCGTGATCGCGACCGGATCCGCTCGCGCAGGCCGCCGGACCGCGAGCAGCAGCAACGCCGTTAACGCCAGGATCCAGATCGAAAAGGCCGCAATCGTCGGCATCCGCCCAGGAAGCCATGGCCCCAGTGCCCCGATGAGGCTTTCGTTGTCGCGGATCACACCCTGACCGGCATCGAGCGCGCTCCATACCATCGAGGAGAGTCCATCCAGGCCGCCCGCAAGGAGTGGGCTCAGCGCGACGGCGAGTGCCGCGACCAGCGCAGCGGCCAGCGGCTGCCATTGGCGCCGCGTCACGAACAGCAACAGGTAGACCGGAAGGTACTGCGGCTTGATCGCGATCAGACAGCTCCCGAGCCCGGCCAGCTGCCACGAGCCGCGGCGGGCAGCGCCCACCAGCGACACGGCTCCCAGGACGAGCAACGCGCTGCTCTGGCCTTCGGTCAGGAGCGCCCATGTGGCAGGGAAGGCGAGCAGCCCCAGCCCGCCGAATACCCTTGCCCGACGACCCAGCGGATACCATCGCGCCAACAGCACGAGCGACAACGCCAGGAAGCCAAGTGTCAGCAACTGCCAGACGTGAAAGGCCGTCTCGAGGTCCAGGTAGGTGAGCGGCACGTAGGGCAGCGCCATGGCCAGCGGCGCATCAAAGGGCAACCGCTGATCGATGGCATGGTCAGAAAGTTTCTGCATCAGCGGCCCCAGCTGATCCGGCTGGTAGACCGCAGCCGGATGGCCCTGGCGGATCAGCAATGCCGCCGAGTAGTCGATCGTAAAGTCGGCACTGCGCCGGCCGATACTCGACTGGTGGAGCACAACCGCCGCCCCAGCGAGGGCAAAGGCCACCGTGATGGCGATCATCCAGCGCTCGAAACGCGTCATGGCATCACCTTGAAGAGCGCCATCGGGCCCTGCCGATCGACGCGTCGAAGCTCGGGGTCCCCTGCCAGCCGGACGACGGCAGCCGGGTCGGGGGCTAGCACGTAGTCGATGCCGTTGGCCCTCACAAAGCGGGCACGCTGGTCCGGACTCCAGCTGCCGAAAAAGGCGACGGCCTGGGCCGATTTCCGTCCGGCGTCGATCGTCATCTCCGGATGCCCAACGTAAGGCCGCGATCCAGTAGGGCTGGGCCAGGCTGAACAAGCCGTAGAGGCTCGAGGCACTCAAGATCAGCGCCGCCGCTCGCCGGCGCCAGGCAGCCGTCCGGATGGAGCGCAGCACGGTCAGGAGTCCGGGCGCCGCGCACAGGCCGAAGGGGATCGAGCTGGCCATGAACGTCCGTCCCAGCGTGCGATCGATGCCGGGGGTGAACATGCAGAGCGTCATGCCGACGATCCACAAGGCGGGTAGCAAAAGATCTCCGCGCAGCCGGCGCCGCCAGAGCGCGATCACGATCAGGCCGCTGGCGACCAGGTGCGAGAGGACCAGGAAACCGAAGGGATCGCCGACATCGAGTGAGGTCCGGACCACCGAGAACGCGGCAGGCGTCGTGCGCCAGACCGAGAACAGATAGATCAGATATGGCGCCTGGACAAGCGCCGCGGCGATCGCATACCAGACCGCCCGCCGGTGGCCCTGGATCAGCGCCCAGGCGCCCACCAGCCCAACGACCAGCAGGGACAGCTGCGGGTAGATCAGCTGCAGCCCGACAACGGCGACGAGTCCACTGATGAGCTCGCTGAGAGACAATGGCCGGCGGAGCCGTAGGCCGACCACGAGCACCCAGCACATCAGGGCCATCGCCCAGGGCAGGTGCGGCGCCATCGCCACCAGGTCGGCCACGCTCGAGCCCGGCGACTGCAGCTCGGTGGCGCGGGACAGCAGCGGCCCCAGCATCAGCCCGTGGGGTAGAACGATGCCGACCCCTCCGCCCAGGGCGCAGAAGACCATGGCCCACCGGCGCAACAGCCGTGGCCGAAACAGCTCGCCAATGAGCAGCCAGAGCGCCGCCAGGAGTGCGGCGCCAGCGCCGAGTCGCTCGCCATGGTACAGCCAGGGAGCGGGAATCCATCCCAGCAAATGAGCCGGCCACAGGTACCAGGGATAGAGGAGCACGCCGGGCAGGGACTCAGAAGTAAACGGCGACCGAAACAACCACGCACCCTGCCAGCCCTGCCGCCAGATCGCCTGATAGACGCTGGCGTCGCGGGCGATGACCACGTAGCCCGAGAAGACGGAGGCGGCGGGCGTCCGGAGAGCCGCCAGCAGGAGCGGGGGCAGCGTCAGCAGCATCGCGATGGCGCCCGAAACGGCCGGCCAACGCCAGGCTCCGAAACGGGAGCGTCCGGGCGCTGCCGCGTCGGGACCATCCTCAAGGTACGGGCGGGCGAGCGCCATCAGGCGGCCAACTGTTCCGCCGGGCGTCCCCGAGCCGGGATCAGCAGTCGGTCGCCAACCGGCCGAACGCAGAGCAGAAGCGTGATGACGACCGCCGCATAGTTGTCATTGAAGAAGCGAGCAAAAAACATGAAGACAAAGAGGAGGCACGCATAGCCCCCCATCCAGCGCCCGATGGTCGGCCGCCGCAGAAACGCGCGCGCGCCAACGAGAAGGACAGGGGCCATCACCGCCAGCTGGAACAGGACAAAGGGGAAGCCGTCGGTGCGATGCCTGATGAGCCCGGTGGCGTACAGCAACGCGCCGAACCCGTAGCCGGCGACCGGGTACGCATCGGGGATCCCGCCCGAGGCATAGAGCACGGTGTCCGTCCAGAAGCCTCGCGGATTCGCCACCAGGAAGGGGACGATCGTCGTAACCGGAATGACGGCAAGCGCCAGCGAGCTCATCAGCAATGCACGGGTATCGCGATCCTGCCGCCACCGGGCGAAGAGCACGAGCAGGAGGAACGGGATCGCCGGCCAGGCAAACGGCTTCAGCGCGACGGCAGCGCCGAGCACGGCTGCGGCGACCAAAAGCCGGCCGCGCACCAGCACGGCGATCGCCAGCAGGATCACCGCCAGGAACTCGATGTCATTGCGGCCGGGCCACAGATAGAGCGTGACCAGGGGACTACAAAAAACGGCGCAGACCAGCATGAACCGGCGGTCGAGGCCTACCGGCAGGGCCAGGATGCTGAGCAGGCCGAGCACGGCGAAGCTCAGCAACACGAGCCGGTAATCGAAGCCGGTCCCCAGCGCGTCGGTCAACAGCCGGAACGGCACTCCGACCAGGACCGCAAGCGGGAAATACGCGAGGTGATGAAGGGCCGGGTTTCCGCCCGGCGTGAGGTCCCAGTGGTACGCCGCCATCGGCGTGTTCGACCAGTCAACCCCGTAGATCGGCTGACCGTTGAGGAGGCGGCTGACTGCCGACTCGAGCTGGAGCAAGCCATCGTGCTCGGTCGTCAGGCCGGCCCGCGCCCGGTAGGCGATCGCCGCGATGACGGGGACGAAGGCGCTCAGCACGCCGAGCAGGCATGCGCCCCCGAGCTTCAGTCTCCAGTGGCCCGGCCGCAGCGCAAGCGCCAGCAGGAGCGTCAGCCAGGCCAGCGCGGTCAGCAGGACCAGCCACGCCGGGTATCGGATCCGGGTCGTCCAGATGACGACCATTTGCAGCCCGCCGAGCACGGCTAGATACGCGAAGGGGGTGGTCAGCCGGGCGGCGACCCGGGTCAGCAGGGCCCCGAGCCGGCCGGCCGGCGACGGCGGGCCAGCCATGACGACGGTGTAACGGCGAGTGTGAGAATCCCCTTCTCCCAAGCGTTATAGCTCCGCAGTGACGAGCCGCTCCTCCGCCGCCCGGGTGCAGGCGGCGCCGCCGGCCGCCAGGATTCGCCCGGCGTTCATCGGCCAGGGAGCGCTGATCGGCGCCAGCCTGGCGATTTACGCGCTGGTGCTCATCCGGGCCGGGCTTCACCATCAGGACTTTGGCGCCTACCTCGCTGCCGGCAACGACGTCCTGACCGGACACCCCCTGTACAGCACTTTCCTTCAGCACCCATTTCCCGATCCAACGCTGCGTCCGGCCTACATCTATCCGCCGGTCTTCGCGCTGCTGCTCGCCCCCCTGGCGCTCCTTCCAGCATCGATTGCCGCTGGCATCTGGCTGGTCCTGAACCAATCAGCCCTGGCCCTGGCCATCATCCTCGTCGTCCGTCGCTACCGGCCAGGACCCTGGGCGACCGCGGCGCTGATTGCCGGCACCGTGACGTTCTACCCGTTGTGGATCGACGCCGTTCAAGGCCAGGCCAATGTTCTCGTGCTCGTGCTCATCACGGCCGGCGTGGTCGGCATCGTCTCCGGCCGACCGCGGGCCGCAATCGCCATCGGCATCGCCGCCGGCCTGAAGCTGACGCCCGCGCTCCTGCTTCTCTGGCTGCTGTTCGAGCGACGCTTTCGGGAAGCGGCCTGGTTGGTGTCGGGTTTTCTCGGGATCAGCGCCCTGGGCGCGCTGGTTCGCTGGCACGACACCTGGATCTTCTTTACTCGGGTCGCGCCAGCGCTCGCCCAGGGCACCGCCGTGTACGCGAACCAGTCGGTCGGCGGATTGCTCGCGCGATTGACCACCGCCAATCCCTACACCCACGCATGGATCGTCATGCCGGCCGTCCTGCTGCCGGTCGCGGCCGCGCTGCTCCTCGGATACTGGCGCTGGTCGACGCGAGGCCAGGACCTCACCATCAGCGGGGTGGCCTTTTTACCGCTCCTGCCGCTGCTCTCGGCGGTGACCTGGCCCCATCACCTGGTCATCCTTCTGCCCCTCCTCTGGCTCGCGGTCATGGCCATCGCCGCGCTCGAGTGGCCATGGCACCGAACGCTCGTCCTGGTGGCGCTGCTGCTCGGCTTCAGCGTGCTTGCACGGTGGCCCGCGGGCCCGGCCTTCGGTCAGCCGGGTTTCAAGGCGGCGCAGACCGGTGATCCCCTGGTGCTGCTGACGGCCAACGCGCTGCTGTTGTCCACCCTCGCGCTCTTTCTGGTCGCGCCGTGGCTGCTGCGCTCCCGCTGAGCTCGCCGGCCGCCGAGCCGGTCAGCCGCCCGGCACGCTGGCCCGCATTCGCGCTCGTCTTCGCCGCCGTCGTCGCCGCCCTTTCCCTCCTGCCCTATCTCCTCGCGTATCTGTGGGCGCCGCCCGGTCAGCACTTTGCCGGGTTCTTCTTCATCGCCGACGACGCCACGACCTACCTGGCGAAAATGCGCCAGGGCGCCGAGGGGGCCTGGCTGTGGAGCGATCCCTACACCACCGAGCCGCATGGCGGCGTCTTCCTGTTCGCCTTCTATCTCTTCTTCGGACACCTGGCCGCGCTGCTCCACCTGCCGCTGATCGCCGTCTACCATCTGGCGCGCCTGTCTGGCGCCTTTGCGCTGGTGCTGGCGACCGACCGGCTCTGCAGGCGGCTCCTCGAGCCGGGTCTTCGGAAACTCGCGGTCGTCCTGGTGATCTTTGGCTCCGGAGCGGGTTTCCTGGCGCAGGTCGCCGGCAATCCGGCGCTCTTTGGCCCACGCCTGGAAGCGCTCGACCTGCACCTGCCCGAGCTGACCGGCTGGTATTCCATCCTCGCCATCCCCCACTTCGCCTGGGCAACGGCCTTGATCATTGCGGTGCTGGTCGGCTTGTTGAGCATCGCCGAGCGTCCGCGTGTCCAGCCGGTACTGATGACCACGCTGGCGCTGATCGCGCTGACCGCGATCCATCCGCAGATGATTCCGGTCATCGGACTCATCTGGCTTGCCTACCAGGCCCTCCTGCGGCTCTGGGGTGAACCGCTGCGCCTGCGACGTGGGCCAGCCAGTGGCGGCATCAGGCGCCGCCACCGTTGAGCCTGGCGCTCAGCCTTGGCCTCCCGCTGCTGCTGGCCGTTGTCGGCATCGCCGTCGCCTGGCGCCGGCGCGACCGCGCCCTCGCATTGATGCTGATCTGGCCGCCACTGGTTGCCGCCCTCCTGTACTTGCCCAACCTCGCCAACATCCAGCGGCGCTTGCTCGATGCGCTCTACGTGCCGATCGGCGTGCTTGCGGCCGTCGGCCTGCGCCAGCTGGCCGGCCGGCTTGGTGTCCGGCGTGCCCGTCGTGTGCAGGCCGCGCTCGTCGCCGCCTGCTTGGTTTCGTCTCTGATCGTGTTCGCCATCGCGCTTCGATTTGCCGGCGGTGCTTTCTCGGAGGCCTACGTCGGTGACGACGCGTGGCAGGCCATGCAGTGGCTGTCGGTTCACCATCAGACGGGCGACCGGGCGCTGTCCGCGCCTGCGGCCGGCCAGCTGCTGCCCGCCTGGTCAGGCGTCGACGTCTACGTTGGCCATTACAGCGAGACGCTGGATTATTTCCAGAAAATCGGCAATGTCCAGCAGGCGCTCCAGGGAAGCCAGCCCGCAAGCCTGTCGACCTTCCTGCGGGCGAACGGGATCACGCTGCTCTACTGGGGGCCGGACGAGGCGAAGACTGGATTCGATCCCGACGCGCAACCCGATCTGCGGCCGGTCTTCCGCGACGCCACGGTTTCGATCTACCGGGTCACCACGTCGCCCACCGCATCCTATTAATCAGTGGATCGCGAATCGCCTCAATCAGGCAGACGCGCGGCGCTCATGCGAATTCCCCGCCGGGGTCGGATGCTTGCGAACCCGATCGGGGATCGCGAGCAGCTCGAAGAACATGGCGAGCGAATGCCGGACCGGATGCACCCGGCTCTGCGGCGAGTTGATCCATCGGGTGGGGACCTCGACGATCCGATAGCCGGCGTGCTGCGCCCGGTAGAGGATCTCGACGTCGAAGCCAAATCCGCGGGTCTGCAACGCGGGGAAGACGCGCTCGGCCACCTCGGCCGTAAACGCCTTGAAGCCACATTGCGTGTCCCGGACCCCGCCCAGCACGAAGATTCTGACCAGCTTGTTAAAGATCTTCCCCATCGTCTCCCGGTACCAGGGCTGATGGACCTCCACTACCGAACCCCGGAGCGCGCGCGAGGCGATCGCTGCGCCGGCGCCGGCTCGTAATGGCTTGAGCAGCTTTTCCAGGTCGTCGATCGGAACGCTCAAGTCGGCGTCGCTGAAGATCCGGAAGCGGCCCCGGGCGGCCGCCATGCCGAGCTGGACGGCCGCACCCTTGCCGCCATGGGACCCAGCAAGCAGGCGCAGCTGCGGCCAGCCGGCCGCGTGCCGGCGCACGACGTCGGCAGTATCGTCGGTGCTACCGTCGTCGACGACGATCACCTCGGTCGGAACGCCGCTCGCAGCCACGTAGGCCTCGACCCGCTCCAGCGTCGGTGGCAGCCGGGCCGCCTCGTTGTAGGCGGGGATCACGATCGAGAGCTCGGGGATCACGCCGCCTTCTCCACCTGCCGACGCTCCGCCCGAAAGGCGAGGAGCTCCTTGAAGGCCCGCAGGACGACCCGCGGCTTGGCCCCGGTGGGCGTGCCCGCTGTCCGCGGGTAGTGATGGACAGGAACTTCGATGATGCGCGCCTGCATCTGGCGTGCGAGCACGAGCAGCTCGGTGTTGATCAGGGCGCCGTCCGAGTGCAACGTCATGCCGACGAGGAGATCGCGCCGGATCAATTTGAAGGCGCAGTTGACGTCGCGCCCAAGCGGGCCGAACAGGAGGCGAACCAGCGTGAAGAACGCCAGGGCGTTGAGCCGGCGGCGCAGCGGATCGCTTCGCTGCCGCCGGTAGCCGGCGACGATGTCCGCCTCTGGAGCGTGTGCCAGGAGCAACCCGATCTCGGCCGGGTCGAACTGGTTGTCGGCATCGATCAGGAAGACCCAGCCGAGCCGGGCGGCATCGAAGCCGGAGCGGACCGCCGCGCCATAGCCTCGATTGGCGGTATGGCGGACGACGCGCAGCTGCGGGTGGTCACCCTCTAGCCGTTGGAGCAGAGGCGCCGTCCCATCTCGGCTCCCATCGTCGACCACGATGATCTCAAAACTCCTGGTTTGGCCGGCCAGGGCGGCGGCCACCCGGCCCAGGGATTGCTCGAGGTTGGCCTCTTCGTTGAAGGCGGGCATCACGGCGCTGACGTCGGCGGTGCGTGCGGCCGGGCTCATGGTCCGAAGCCTACTCGCGTAAACACGGTGGCGACTCCATCACGGTGGAATTCATGCCAGCCGGGATCCTGCTTCAGCAGCCCGATCAGGGGATGGCTGGAGGGCATGATGATCGCATCCGGTTCGATTCCGGCGATCACGGACGGCCACCCGCCGGCGAGGTAATTCACCCGGAGGTAGTTGCCAAAGATCGCCGAGCCATAGACCTCGACGCGGAATGGCGGCAGCCTCGCCGGCGGTGGTCAGGTTAGGCAGGGCCCGATCGGCGATCATCCCCACGCCAACGGAGACGAGCAAGGCAAGGTTCAGCACCGCAATGCCAAGGGACAACTCCTTCTCCCGTCGCGGGGGATGGTTGGAAAGCGGGCGAATTCGCTCCAGGAGCGCCTGGGCACAGCGCCCGTAAAGCGGAGCGGCGGCGAGGACGAAGAGCGGCACGTGCCGCTGCGACGAGAAGGCGAGGTAGAGCGTGGCGAGCGCGAGCAGCCACTGGCTCGAGCGGAGGCTCACGCGGCGGGTCGCCAGCCCGGCGAAGATCAGGATCAGGATGCCCTCGAAGAGGAGGCCAGGCATCGTGTGGAAGTCGGGCGACGCCCACTCCTGGATGTTGTTTTGAATCAGCGGCGAGCTCAGCGTTCCGACCGCAAACAGCAAGGCCTGCACGCCGAACGGATTGACGGCCGCGAGTGGAATACTGATGGCGCCGGCGATCCCGAGTCGCGAGAGACGGGCCCTCGGCATCGCCGTTGGCTTGCCTCGCCAG
>VBHQ01000050.1 GCA_005880395.1 Chloroflexota bacterium | reverse complement strand
GCGCGCGGTGGCCCGCCTGGGCGCCGGCGGTAATGGACGAGGTGTCCACACCGACCGTCGACCTGGCGGTCAGCCTCAGCCGGCGCTGACGGTGAACGCTCGCATCCGGTCGATGATGCGCGCGAACGGCTCGAGGTCTTTTTCGAAAATGCTGATGTACGAGATGCCGAGTCGCTCGCGCCGAGCGAGAAGCGTTTCGGCGATGGCGTTCACCGACCCGATCAGCAGCAGGGGAGAGGCCAGCATTGTCGGCACCGGCATCTTCCATTCGTCAGCGAGCCGTTCGGCTTCCCTCTCGGGCTCGTCCGTGAGCGTCACTGCCTGAACCAGCGTATTGAGCTCGATCACCTGGAAACGAGCGGCGGCAGCCTCTCGGATCCACCTGACTTTTTCGAGGAAGGCGTCCTCCGCGGCATCTGCGTCGTCGAGGCCACTGCCATCGCCACGCGAACGGGGCATGACGCTGATGATGTCGGCGCGCCGCGCGGCGAGCGTCAGGAGTCGCTTACCACCGCCACCCATGAGGAGCGGCGGATGGGGCTGCTGGACTGTGGCGAAACCGGCAGACGCCTCGTTGAGCTGGTAATGCCGCCCTTGAAACGTCACCGACTCCCCCGCGAGCAGCGGGGTGATGATATCCAGCGCCTCAGCCAGGCGGTCGACGCGCACGCGACCGGGGTCGAAGACGATGCCCGTGGCATCGTACTCACGCCTCAGCCAGCCGGCGCCGATACCGAACTCGAATCGTCCCTCGGTCAGGAGATCGATCGTCGCCACCTCCTGGGCAAGCAGCGCCGGATGCCGGAAATCGTTGTCATAGACCAAGCTGCCCACCCGAAGCCGCGTCGATGCCTGGGCGGCGAGGACCAGCGCCGGAGCGATCGAGAGTCGGGGCCCAAAGTGGTCGGGCATTTGCAGCGTGTGATAACCAAGCGAATCCAGCTGGCGTGCAAGGGCGGACCACTCGTTCACGCTCCGCGGACGGTTGGCGCTCAGCCCGAAGCGAAACGGCCGAGTCGTCACCCGGACTCGTCGAACAGCGGGGAGGCTACTTCTGGCGCTGGCTCGCCGCTGCGGATCCCGTCAGGTTCTGCTGCGGGCTGATCAACCAGTTGAGGGCGTTGACGTAGGCGTTGGCCGCGGCCTCAACCACGTCAAGCGACACGGCGCGTCCGATGACTACGTCGGAGCCGCGGCTCAGGGTCACCACCGCTTCGGCCAGCGCGTCGCTTCCCTGGGTCGCCGAGGCCAGGCTGAAATCCTCGAGCTCGGCCGCCACGCCCGCGATCTGCTGGATGGCGCGAAACACGGCGTCGAGGGTCCCATTGCCCGAGGCGGTGCCGGTTTTCAGCTCGCCGCCGTCAAGCACCGAAACCTTCGCGCTGCTCGAGACACCGCTTTCAGAGCTCACCTGAAAGTCCCTCAGGCTAAAGCGCCCGGGAGCCGCACGACCGAGCGCCTCATCGACGGCGAGCTTCAGATCTTCGGCATAGAGGACCCGCTTTCGTTCGGCAAGATTGAGAACCAGCGGATAGACGGCCGCAAGCTGCTGTTCGTTGAGCTGAATGCCCATGCCGCTCAGCTCCTCGGCAAGCCGCCGGCGGCCGGCGCTGCTTCCGAGTTGTCCAAACTGCGGCGCATATCCGATGTCCGCCGGATCGATGAAGGCGGGAACAACGGATTTTGGCCGCCGCGGCGGAGCAAACGCCGACTTGGGAAAAGCGCGCCTGACTTCCTCGATCCAACGTTCCCAACCGGAGTAGTCCATCGTCGCGAGCATGGCGACGTAGGCATCGAAGCGGAGCAGCAGGGCGGCCGGCTGCTCGTCATGCTTGATGATCAGCGTGGTGCCACTTTCTTCCAGCGCCTTGAGGATCGGGTCGAGATTGCGAGCGAGTTCTGCGGCAGGGATCACTTTGAGCACGTCGTCATCCTATAACCGGCCTTCGCATCGGTCAAACCGCAGTTGGGCGCTGGCCATCACCTTGCTTGTGGTGGTCACGGCGGCATGCCAGCCAACAGGACCACCAACCGCAATGACCCCTTCGCCTCGCGCTACTTCCACGCCCCTTTCGGCGTGTCCGCTCGGATCGCCCGCACCGCCTCAACAGGTCCTGCTCAGTAACCGCTCCGCACCAGACGACCTGGCCTTCGACAACCAGGACCGGCTGCTATTCAGCGACATCAACGTGGGCAGCGTGTTCGCGCTGAATGCGGATGGCTCGGTACAAACCGTTGCCAGCGGTCTGAGTGAGCCGGAAGGCATGGTCGTCCAGGCCGACGACCGGATTCTCGTCGCCGAGCAAGGCCGCAACCGGATCGTGGCCGTTGACCCGCACTCCCACGCCGTCACGGTTTGGCGGACGTTCCAGAACCGAACGTCGGGTGCCGGGATCGATGGCATTGGGCCCATTCTTCCGGCGAGAGACGCGAACGGTCAGGCGTTGGCGAACGGCAATGATGTCGTGGTCCCCGACAGCCCGAACGGCGTCGTCTGGCTCGTCAGCGCTGATGGAAAAAGCGCAATCCAGCTGGCAAGTGGCATGACGCGTCCGGTGGGGGCAGCGCGGGATGCGGCCGGGCGCCTTCTCATCGCCGATGAGGGCGGCACCTTGTGGCGGCTTGATCCAGCCAAGCAGCGTCTCGCGACGCTGCCCACGCCCGACGACGTCGTCGTTACCCAGGACGCGCATCTTTTCGTCAACACGCTGGGCGACAATGCGATTCACGAGTTCGACCCGCAGGGACACCCGATTCGTGTCCTCTCGGGCATCGGCCAGCCGCAAGGCATGGCACTCGATCGGGCGGACAACCTTTACTACGCCGCCATGACCGGCGGGCAGATTGTGCGGCTCGTTCGGACCTTCATCCTCGACCCGCCGCATGTGGTTCACATCGCGTCGAACCGCTTCACCGTCTGTCCCGTGATTCGTCGCGCGTCCGGCTTTCGCGCACCGTTGAGCTTGACCACGGAGTCGAACGCCAGGATCGACATTCTGCAACTCGTGCAGCCGGGGACCGGCTCTTCCGGGGCGGTTGAAATTCAAACGGCACAGCCTTCGATCAGGATCGACGTCGGCGGCCAGTCAGAGACCGTTCCCTTGTCGCCGTGAGTGGCCGGCGCGCCGCCGGCGCCTTCCTATACTGATTCGCATGCCGGCGACGAAGGGCGGACTCGAAGATGTCGTCGCGGCGAATTCCGCGATTTGCGACATCATCGGGCCGCAGGGCAAGCTGACCTACCGCGGCATCGACATTCATGAGTTGGCGCGTCAGTCGTCTTTTGAAGAGACGACATACCTGCTCTGGTTCGGCAACCTGCCGACGCGGCAGGCCCTCCAGGATTTCACCGCCTCGCTTGCCCGGCATCGGCGGTTGCCGGAGCCAGTGCTGACACTGATGAAGGACTTCCCCCGCGAGGCCACACCGATGGACGCCCTTCGCACCACGCTGTCCGCGCTCGCCTTCTACGACCCGCAGGCCCATGACAACGGCCGGGATGCCAACATCGCGAAAGCCATGCGCGTCACCGCCCAGACCGCCACCGTCGTGGCTGCCTACGAGCAGATCCGCCGCGGCCGAAAACCGGTCGAACCGGACACCGCCGGCAGCCACGCCGAGAACTTCCTGCGCATGCTTTTTGGCGCGGAGCCTGATCCGCTGTCCGTTCGGGCCATGGACCTGGCCCTGATCCTGCACGCCGACCACGAGCTGAATGCGTCAACCTTCGCGGCGCGCGTGACCGCCGCGACCCTGGCGGATATCTATTCGGCGATCGTGTCCGCGATCGGTGCCCTGGCAGGCCCCCTCCATGGGGGCGCCAACGAGCAAGTGATCAAGATGCTGCAGAAAATCGGCGAGCCCTCTCGCGTCGAGTCGTACATCAGCGAGCGGCTGGACGCCCACCAGAAGATCCCGGGCTTTGGCCACCGGGTCTATCGAACCGAGGATCCGCGGGCGACGCACTTACGCGAGATGTCGCGCCAACTTGGCGAACACACGGGGAATCTTCGCTGGTACGACCTCTCCCGGAAGGTCGAAGAGGTCGTCATGGAGAAAAAGCATCTGTACGCGAATGTCGACTTCTACTCCGCATCCTGCTATTTCACGATGGGCATCCCGATCGACATGTTTACGCCGGTGTTTGCCGTCAGCCGCGTTTCGGGGTGGACTGCCCATATCCTCGAGCAGTACGCCGACAACCGGCTGATCCGTCCACGGGCCGAGTATGTGGGGGACAAGGATGTGCCCTACGTCCCGGTCGAGCGTCGAGAGAGGGCCGCGAGCTAGGTAATCTGCCGCCTGGCAACAGGCGAACGAATCTTCGCTATATTTAGTGGCGCTCGTGGAGCCCATGCCCGACAGAGGAGGTCGTTCGAACTCGTCCTTCTACTAAACGCCTCACTTCAGCCGCTGAACGTGATCAGTAAGCGGCGGCTGGTCGTCCTGCTCACGAAGCAGCGGGTCACCTTCATTGACGACGAAGCACGGGCAGCCGTCGAAGAAGCCATGGCTCGCCGACGGTTTGGCGAGGACGTCGTGATCGTCAGGCTGCTCTCCAACATCCAGATCCCTCGCCGGATGTTGCGGGCAAATCGTCGCAACCTCCTCCTGCGAGATGACGGGACCTGTCAATACTGCGGCAAGGGAATGCCCTCGTCTCAGCTGTCGGTGGATCATGTCGTTCCCAGCTCCCGCGGCGGCGCGGCGAACAGCTGGGAAAACCAGGTGATCGCCTGCCGGCGCTGCAATGGACGCAAGGGCAACCGCCTGCTGAGCGAAGCCGGCATGAGGCTGATCCGGCCGCCACGTGCCCTGACGCAGGAGTTTGCCCACTTGATCTTCCTTCGCTATCCGCAGCTCAAGCATGCGTACGACCGCCTGCTGTCGAGCTCCCGCGCCACGGTATAGGTCGAGGCGTTCCGGGGCGGAAGCCGTCGTCGGTTGGCGCCGCGCAGAAAGAATTCTTCGGCCCGGTCGATGCATCCGTGTGCCCTTTCGACTGCTGGGCCTGGTCGTGGATCCGAGCCGGGCCGGCGAGCTCTGCGGCCACAGCTTCGCGCACTATGCGGCCGCCGGCGCGCACGTCACGCTGGCGTGCATCGCCGCGAGTCATCTGAGTACGGCGGACGCTCGAAAAACCTTAGATCGAGTCGGCGTTCAGAATGCGCTGCTCCTCGCCGTCGGTCGTCGTGACGTCACGGTGGCGAATCTGGAGCCACTCCTGACGGATGTGATCGCCGGGCTTTGCCCCCATGTCGTCGTCAGCGACGCCGCTGACAAGGAGCTGCAACAGGCCGCGCTCGCCGCCTTCCAGGCGGCCCGCCAGCGGCTTCGCGGCCTACCGGAACGTCCGGCCAAGCTGTATTTCCGGGCGCTGGGCACAGAACCATCGCATGCGATCACGACGGCGCTGAAGCCGCCTGGCTTTACGCGGCCGGAGCTCTTTGCCCGCGTGTACCCGTCGCCGTGGGTCACGGGAGTTCTCGAGCGCGATCTCTTCGGTGGCCTGGCTGCCGATCCGCCGCTTGGCCTGGAAGAGCGCCGGGCCAGCTAAGCAACGCTTTCCTGATAGCGCTATTGACAGGTTACCTGTAAACCAGCTTCAATTAGTCGGGAATCAGTCTCGACCAAAGGAGGAAGTCATGCAATTCATCGTGTTCTTGATCATCGGCGGTATTGCCGGCGCGCTCGCCGGCCGAGTCGTTAGCGGCCACGGGTACGGCATCGTCCTCGACATCGTCGTCGGCGTGGTCGGCGCGTTCATCGGTGGCTGGCTGCTTTCGACGCTTCTCGGTGTGACCGGTGGCGGCCTAATCATCAGCTTCATCGCTGCCTTCGTCGGCGCCGTGATTCTTCTGATGCTGATCCGCCTCGTCACCGGCAACCGGGCTCGGGTCTGAGCTGGACCGACGCTGAGGTTGAGCGGGCGCATCGCGCGCCCGCTTTTTCTTTCGCCGGCGGACGGCAGAGGACGTCGTACGGGAGCGCCGGGATCGTCGTCATCGTCCTGCTGGCGCTGCTGGCGATGGCCGGCTACACCGCCTTCGTGGCGGCGAGCGTCTCACAGAGCCTCCAGAACGGACGTGGCGAGCTGGCAGCGGGGGAGGCCGCACTCGCCGGCGCCGAAAGGTCCGCGGACAGTGCGTCGGTTGGGAACGTCATGATCCAGCTCAAGCGAGCCGAGCAGGACTTCACCGATGCTCGGCGGCGCTCCAGCCAGGATCCGGCGCTCCGGGTGCTTGGCGCCTTACCCTGGAGTGGATCACAGGTCAGCGCCAGCGCACACCTGGGGGCGATCGGCGCCGATCTAAGCCGAGCCGGGGAGGGCGCCGCGGTGGTCGCCCTGCAGGTTGCCGCCCTGCGGAAGCAATACGCGGGCCGGCCGCTGACGCCGGATGACTTGCAGACGGTCCTACAGCAGGCACAAACGATTGCCGCCAGCTACAAGGGGTCGATCAAGCAGATCGGCGAGCAACTCAAGGGGGCGCACGCCGAGCGCGCCCAGGTCACGACCACGGATCTGATCCCGCCGCTGACGCATGCCTATCAGGAGGTTGACGGCGCCTTGACCCAGGCGGATACGGCCTTTACCCGCTACCAGGACGTCAAAGCGGTGCTCTCGGACTTGCTCGGGGTGGCTCTATCGGGTTAGACGGCCCAGCCGTGCCCGGCACGCGACCGTCCTGTAACGCTCTTCGTCACAAAGCAACCGGATAATTTTCGGCAATGGCCGCCGTCCGCAATGCCTCGCGCAAGGGCCGCCAGCGCTCCCAGGACCCAGCCGAGAGTCTGATCAATCTCAGTAATGAGCGGCTCACCGGCCTGTTCCGCTGGACGCTGCTGATCTTCGCCGTGATCCTCAATAACCTCAACGTCAATCCCGGCTATGACCAGGGCCGGATCAATGCCATCCTCGCCGCCTGGGGCCTGGTCTGCCTGACAACCCTTTTGCTTCTCTTCCTGCACCAGCGGCCCGGCCGGGCCTTCAGCTACGCCACCACCGGTGTCGACATGCTCGTCGCCACCATGATCACGTACGCGTCGGGCGGCTACGTCAGTCCATTCGCCTCCTTGTTCTTCCTGGTCATCACCGTCTCCGCCCTGCGCTTTGGCGCCTTCGCCTCCGTTCTCTGTGCGGTCCTGGTTGCCATGCTGTATCTGACCGCGGGTGCGGTTGCGCCGTTGCAACAGGGCACCTACCTGGCGACGCTCGGGGTCAACCGGATCGTGATCCTCCAGCGCATGTTTCTCTTCGTCGTGGTTGCCGTGCTCGGCTCGGTGATGTCGCGCGCCGTCTCGGCCCACCAAGAGCTGGTGACCCGCCGCGACGTCGAGGCGAAGCTGATGACCGAGGTCAACATGGCGCTGGCCAACGCGATCGAGGCGAAAGACAGCTACACGCGCGGACACTCGGAACGGCTGGCCAAGCTGGCCGGCGCCTGCGCCGAGCGGATGGGTCTTTCGCGCGACCAGGTGGCGGAGGTGCGACTCGGAGCCATCCTGCACGACGTCGGCAAAATCGGCATTCCCGACCGAATTCTGCGGCAGTCGATGGCGCTTACCGAGGATGAGATGGCCTGGATGCGGCGGCATCCGCAAATCGGCGCCGATATCATCGGCCCGGTTGAAGGGCTGCACCACGTGGCCCCCCTGATCCGCCATCACCATGAGAAGTGGGACGGCACCGGGTATCCCAAGGGCATGAAGGGCGAGGACATTCCGCTCGGCTCGCGCATCATCTCGGTCGCCGATGCCTTTGAGGCGATGGTCGCCGACCGGATTTACCGGCCGTCGCTGGGCCTTAGCAAGGCGCTCGACGAGATCAAGACCGGCCGCGGCAGCCACTTCGATCCACAGGTTGTCGATGCTTTCCTCGACCTGATCGCGACCGATACCGTGCACCTCCCGTTGCCGACCAAAGAGCAAGGCCAGAAGGCGCTCCCGGCCCGCCCGGAAGAGCTCGTCCAACCCGCCGCCTGAGATATTCCCTTCCCCTCTGGGGGAGGGCCGGGCGGGGCGCCGTCTTCTCCAGTACCGTACTCGTCAGTGGAAGTCGCCCCTGGGATCTTCCGTCTCGAGCTCCCCATGCCATTCGAATTGCGCCACGTCAACGTCTACCTGCTGCGCGATGGCGAGGGCTTCACGTTGATCGACACGGGCCTGCAGACCGACGAATCCCGTCAAACCCTGCATGCCAAGCTCGCCAGCCTGCATGTCCCCATCGAGCGCATCAATCGGATCCTGATCACCCACATCCATCCCGACCACTTCGGGCTGGCCGCTGAGCTTCGCGAGCAGGCAAAGGCTGAGCTCGTTATCCACCGGCTCGAGGTGGCACTGATGGAGCCGCGTTATGCCCGGGCCGAGGACCTCGTCCACGATGTTGCGGCCTGGCTGAGCACGAACGGCGTGCCTGATGCCGAGGCGGAATTCGTCAAGACCGCATCGATGGCGGCCCGCGAGTTCGTCAAGGTTGTCGAGCCCGATGTGCTTCTCGAGGGGGCCGAGCGGCTCGGTATCGACGGAGGCGAGCTCGAGGCGGTCTGGACGCCCGGCCACTCGCCCGGCCATTGCTGCTTTTACTGGCCCGACCGCCGGGTCCTCTTCTCTGGCGACCACCTGCTGCCAAAGATCAGCCCGAATATCGGCCTGCATCCCCAGTCAGGCGCCGATCCGCTCGATGACTATCTGCAATCGCTGGACCGGATCAAGGGGCTGGACGTCGACCTCGTGCTACCCGCCCACGGCGATCCGTTCCCTGAGCCGCGCGACCGGATTGCGGCGATCAAACAGCACCATGAGGAACGCAAGACGGCGCTCGTCAAGCTGACCAGCGACAGCCCACGGACCGGCTGGGATTTAGCGGGCCAACTCTTTCAGGGCATCCGCGATCGGAATGTTTTCCAGCAGCGCCTGGCGCTGCAAGAGACGCTGGCGCACTGTCAGTCGCTGGCGGTCGAAGGTCGCCTCCGCAAGCAGGTCACGCGCGAGCTGGTCACCTGGAAGGCGGCGTAGCCTCGACGTTTCGAACGAAGTCCAGCACCAGGCCCAAAACCGTTTGGAATTGCTCCGAGTGGAATTGATGGCCGGCAGGGTCGAGGATCTCGAGGCGAGCATTCGGTAAGCGCCGCGCCAATGCTTCGCCACTGCTCAGCGGCACCATCCGGTCCTGGCGGCCGTGCAGGATCAGCGCCGGCTGATGGATCTGCGGCAGGCGATCGCAGACATCGTGCTGCTTGCCTGCCTGGTCCTGGCGGACGATCGCGTGCAGCGGCATCTTGCCGAAATGCCTGGCATCGTCAGCCACCCAGTCGCCGTGCTCGACGATGAAGCGGGCGTCGTAGAGCATGAGATAGCGCTTCAAGGGACTGCCTTCCAGCTCGGGAACATCGGGTGGCGGCATCGTGCGCCGTTCCGGCGTGCAGCGAGTCGCTCCCAGTATCAGGCTGCGTACAGCCCCGGGCTGTTGCAGCGCCAGCTGTTGAAGAATCATGCCACCGAGCGATAGGCCAAACCAGTGGGCCGTTTGCTCCCCGGCGGCATGCAGAACGGTCAGCGCGTCGAGCGCCATCAGTTGCGTGGTGTAGGCGGAGTCCGGCTTATCGGACTCTCCCGCCCCTCGGTTGTCAAGCGCGATGACCTTTAGCTCGCGCGCCAGCACCGGGATGTAACGCCACCAGGCTCCCGCGATATTGGACGTCTTGCCGCCGACGAGGACGATTGGAGGCCCAGAGCCTTCGACGACGTAGTGCAGCCTGGTGCCGTCGGGCGCGGTCCCAATCACGGGTTGGGATCAAGGGGCCGGCGGGGGATTCCCCCGCCTGTAGCATGAACTCGCAGATGTCGGAGAGACCGCGGACCATGAACAGCATGGTGCCCGAGCCGGCCTGGCGAACCCTGCGCACCCTTGACCCCGAAGTCGAGGAACAGGTCGTTACGCTCGCGACCTGCCTGGCGCTCGCCGAGCAACGGTTCCAGATGCTGTTCGAAGACGTGCTCCCGCGTTTTGGCGGCAGCAGCGATGATTTGACGAACGAGGCCGACGTAAACTACAGGCCCTGGCGGTCCAGCCGTTCCCAGGGCGGATGCTCGCTGCCAAGATCGCGCTTGATATCAGTTGCCCGATCGACGTTCTCCAGGCTGTCCTCCGCCGAGCCTGGCGGCTGGACCTGCCAGGGAGCCGGATCGTAACGCGAGTGCTGGACGGGCGGGCGGAAACCCCAGGCCCGTCGAGGCATGACGCCCGACGCCTGCCGGAGTTGGAGCGGTTCGATGAGTGGGATGTCGTACTCGAGTTCGCCGGCGCCCGGGCGTAGGACCATCGCCAGACCGGCCAGCACCACGGCGACCACCCAGAGGCTCAGGATGAGAACCGCCCAATTGACCAGGCTCATCAGCTCGCCATTGTAGGCGCGGGCCGCCCAGGGTCCCGGCCAAGCCGCCACCCCCTTGTCGACGAGGAGGTCTCCGATTCACAATGGGACAGGCGGCTTTAGGCACAGCACGGCTGCCACAAGGGAGGTGAGCGTAGGGCTAGCTTGTTATAGCGACTGGCCGCCGTTCGAACAAAGCAAAAGAGGTGATAAGTAGTGCAAGCGGCCGCGACGATTGACGACCGGACACAGCTCAGGCGAGCGGTCATCGCCAGCACGGTTGGCACGTCGATCGAGTGGTACGACTTCTTCCTCTACTCGACCGCAACGGGTCTCCTTTTCGCCAAACTCTTCTTTCCGAAATCTGATCCCGTTGTCGGAACGCTCAACGCGTTTCTTGTCTACGCCGTCGGGTTCATTGCTCGCCCAATCGGGGCCGCGATCTTCGGCCATTACGGCGATCGCATCGGCCGTAAGGCGACGCTGATCGCCACCCTGCTGTTGATGGGCATCGCGACGTTTCTCATCGGCTTCGTCCCAACCTATTCCTCCATCGGCGTCTGGGGCGCCATCCTCCTCGTCGTCCTTCGCTTCGTCCAGGGTGCGGGCGTTGGCGGCGAGTGGGGAGGCTCGGTGTTGCTATCAATGGAGTGGGGTCATCGTGGCCGGCGGGGCTTGATCGCGAGTTGGCCGCAGTTTGGCGTGCCGGTCGGTCTCGTCCTGGCCAACGGTGCCCTCTTCATCATGAGCAACATCGCCGGCCCCGAGGGATTTGCGTCCTGGGGATGGAGGGTTCCGTTCTATCTCAGCATCGTGCTGGTCGGTGTCGGCCTCTATGTCCGCTTGCGTGTTTTCGAGACGCCGCTCTTTCAGCGGTTGCTCGACGAGCGGAAGATCGAGCCGGCGCCGGTGGCCCAGGTGATTCGTCGCAACTGGAAGGAGATCCTCCAGTCCGCTTTCCTGCGACTCTCCGAGCAGGCTCCCTTCTACATCTTCACCGCCTACATCTTCACCTACGCGGCAACTCCGGGACCGTTGAAGCAAACGCGCAACTTCATCCTGTTCTGCGTGACGATTGCGGCATGCCTGTCGTTCTTCTCGATTCCGTTCTTTGGTTACCTGTCCGACCGGCTCGGCCGCAAGCGGGTGTACATGGGCGGCGTCATTGCTATGGGCATCTGGGGGTTCATCTACTTCGGCTTGTTGGATACGAAGGCGGCCGGACTGATATTCCTGGCCATCTTCCTCTCCCTGATCCCGCACGACGCGCAGTACGGGCCGCAAGCCGCGCTCATCGCCGAGACCTATACCGGGCGGCTGCGCTACAGCGGCGCGTCGCTTGGCTACCAGCTGGCGTCGGTCGTTGCCGGTGGGCCGGCACCGATCATCGCAACCCTGCTGTTTGCCGGCGGAGTGATTCCGGGAACGAGTATCAAGGTGACCGGCTACCACTCGAGCGTGGCCATCGCCTGGTACATCCTCATTTGTGCCGTGATCTCGCTGATCGCGGTGTCGACCGTACGCGAGCGATCGAAGCAAGACATCTCGGTCGAGTACGACGAGCAGCCGACTGGTGCGCGCGTGGGCCTCGGGACTCGGCCAACGCCAGCCTAGCGAGCGCGGGAGGAAGGGACCGTACGGTCCCTTCCTCAGACAAGGCCGGTCTTAAGCGGATCGCAGGTGTGGGTGATTCAGACGGTGTAAGGCGATGCCGTCCATGGCGTAACGCGCGAACAGGAAGTCGTGTATTGCGACCACGCGATCGCGCTCGATATCAAGTGCGACGAAATAGGCGGGTGTCTCGAGCGAGATCTCGCGATCGTAGACAAGCATCGCCGTACGACCGTCGACGATCGCCGGCGCAAACGTCCACTGCTCGGACGCAGCGTAGCGGGAGTAATATTCGCCGACCTCGCTTCTCCCTTGTTTGCGAAACTTTGCGACAAGGTCGAGCGTCACATCGTCGGCCAGCATTGCGCGGACCGCGTCGAAGTCACCGGCCCTGAAGCCGTCGACATAGGCAGTGAGTCTTACTCGCATCGCGTCCGATAGCATCGGCAACGCAATATCCTCAGGCTCGCGAGCAAACGCGCGCAGCCGGGCGCGCCCCCGCTGGAGCGCTGATTTCGCGGCGGGTTCGCTCGCACCAGTCACCGATGCGATCTCCTCCACCGAATGGCCGAGAACATCCTTCAGGATCACCGCGCTGCGCTGGAGCGCCGGAAGCCGCATGAACGTACGCAGGCTCGCGGTGGCAACCTCATAACTCTGATCGAAAGAATCCGGCGCGGGCACCATGTCGAGGGCCTCCTCATGCTGGATCACCGGTCCGCGCGCGCGGCGGCGCAGGAAATCGAGTGCTGTGTTGTGAGCGATACGAAAGACCCAGCCCTCGGGGTTGTCGACGACACCGACAGCTGGTAGCGCGACGAAAGCCTTGATCATTGCCTCCTGGACGATGTCTTCGCCATCGACGGCGGAGCCGGTCATCCGCGCACAGTATCGATGGAGCCCGGGGCGCAGTTCGCTCAGCAATCGTTCGAACTCGTCGCGCGTAGGATCGCTCTTTGGGGGTGTCCCTGAGGATGAGGGCTGCGTGCGGATCATGCGTCGAGCGGCATGATGGCGGCATTGGCGCGAAAGCCGTACGCGACGCCGCTCGCATAACGTGGATCGGCGATCAACTCGGTGACGCGCTGGCCGAAGTCCGCCGGCCGCATGATCGAGCCATAGCGTTGCATGACATGTTCCTCGGCGCTTACGCCTTCGAGCTCTGCGTAGCCGGCTGCGACCAGATGGCCGAGCGTGGTGTCCGGCATCAGCTGGCTGGGCATTAGCACCTGAAAGTGAAGCTTAAGCCCGCGCTCGCGCGACACCGTGTTCGCGCTGTGCGCCATGAACCAAAGCATACGTTTGGCGCCGACATAGCCCCCGGAGAGCCGCAGGCTTTCGGGCTCGATACGCGGCACGCTCAGCACCATCGACGCGCCGCTCGACATGATCAAAATGCGGCCACCCGAAGTCATTGGAACCTTCAGCGCGGCCTGTATGCCGACTAGTCCCGCCTTCACATCTGTGTTCCAATGGGTCGAGAATTCCTCCCAGCTCTGTTCGTCGATCGGTTTCATTGGCAAGCGCGCGCCGGCATTGAGGATCAATACGTCGGGAGCTTCGTCGCCAACGATGCTGTTCATGACCGCCGCATCGGTCGCGTCACCGGCGACCACCGCGGCGCCAACGCGCTCAGCTGCCGCGAGTTTCACACGGTCGCGGGCGAGAGCGGTCACATGCGCGCCGGACGCGGCGAGGGCCTCAACCATTGCGAGCCCGAGTCCCTCGCTGCCGCCAGTGACGACGACGCGCTTTCCGTTGAGATCTTGCATGTTCATTCTCCTGTCCCGGGACGCTTAGGCCTGGCGGGCGTACGTGACGTCGCCGGTAAAGCCATCGAATGCAGCAAGCGCCGCAATCCGCGGGAAATATGCGCGCATCTTTGGGTTCGCTTGCATCGCCTCGACCGACGCCAAGTCGCGCCACTGCGAGTAGATCGCGACCCGGCACTTGTCCTTGGCCACGATGAAGCTCGTCGAGACCCAGCCATCGAGCGCGCTGACGATGTTTTCAGTATTTTCACGCAGGAGCTCGATGAGCTTGGGCTCGTTCTCCGGCTCCACGGTCAGGATATTGATGAGCGTGGTGATCTCTTTCGTCACTGCTATTGTCGCGTTCATGGTTCCCTCCAAAAGCTGTGTCGCGGTGAGTGCTGACACCATGAAGACGACGGACGCAGTGAAAACGGATCGGTCGGCCAAAGAATGTCTTGCCGAGACCTATTTATGGATCGTTGAGCTAGTCGACCAGGTCCCCTCGCATTAGCCGCCGGCGTGAGCGAATTGCTGCCGACGCTCGGTTGGATCGTCCTCGGAGCTGGCGTTGGCGCCTACGGGACGTTGATCGGCGCCGGTGGGGGATTCATTCTCGTTCCGACGCTCCTTCTGGTCTACCCGCGGCTGTCCGCCACCCAGCTGACGGCCATCTCGCTCGCCGTGGTCTTCGCCAACGCCGGGTCCGGTTCGGTGAGCTACGCCCGACTCCGTCGCATCGACTACCGCAGCGGCATTGTGCTTGCCGCCGCCACGCTCCCGGGCGCGGTCCTGGGCGCGATCGTGGTCGGTTACATCCCGCGCCGGGTGTTCGACCTGATCATGGGAGCCTCGCTAATCCTGGTGTCTCTCTTCCTGCTGTTTCGCCCCGGCGGGTCAAGCCCCTTGTGGCCGGTCTCGCGCTTTACCGTGGGCCGGCGGATGACCGATTCCGACGGCAACACCCATGTGTACCGATTCAACCTGGGCCTCGCGGCCCTCTTCAGTGTCGCGCTTGGTTTCATCTCGAGCCTGCTGGGCATCGGCGGCGGCATCATCCAGGTGCCGCTCTTGACCAGCTTCTTCTCGTTTCCGGCGCACATCGCGACCGCTACCGCGCAGTTCGTCTTACTGTTCACCTCGGCCGCCGGTGCCGCCACCCACGTCGTTCAGGGTGTTTATCAACCCTTCCTCCGGCTGACCCTCGAGCTGGCCATCGGCGTTGTCGTGGGTGCCCAGGCCGGCGCGGCAATCTCTCGCCGGACCCGCGCGGCGCTCATCATTCGGTTGCTGGCGATTGCGCTCGGACTCGTCGGCCTCCGCCTGCTCTTCGCGAGCGCCTGAGTGCGCTTACACTGGAAATAGATTTCCGCGCAGGAGGAAAGCCGATGGCTACCGCAACCGCAACCTCTCTCGGCAGGCTGGAGTCGATCTTGGGCGACGACGCCAAGAGCCTGCTGGAGCACGAGTGCAAAACCATTTCAAAGTCGATGCTCCATCTGCCGGGCCCCGACTTTGTCAACCGGATCTGGTCGACGAGTGACCGGCCGACTCGCGTCTTACGTAGCCTCGAGTCGCTCTTCGACCACGGCCGGCTCGCTCGCACCGGGTACCTGTCGATTCTGCCCGTCGACCAGGGCATCGAGCACTCGGCCGGCGCGTCGTTCTCCACCAACCCGGCGTACTTCGACGGCGAGAAGATCGTCGAGCTGGCGATCGAGGGCGGCTGCAACGCCGTCGCCTCGACCTTCGGCGTCCTCGGTTCGGTGGCGCGAAAGTACGCGCACAAGATCCCCTTCATCTGCAAGATCAACCACAACGAGCTGCTGACCTATCCGAACAAGTACGACCAGATCGAGTTTGGCACCGTCAAAGAAGCGTGGGAGCTGGGAGCGGTCGCGCTCGGCGCCACGATTTACTTCGGCTCGGAGGAATCCGATCGGCAGATTCAGGAAATCTCGCGGGCGTTTCACCAGGCGCATGAGCTCGGGATGGCGACCGTGCTCTGGTGCTACGTGCGCAATGCCGCCTTCACCAAGGACGGCGTCAACTACGAGCTATCGGCGGATCTGACCGGGCAGGCCAACCATATGGGCGTGACGATCGAAGCCGACATCATCAAGCAGAAGCAGCCCGAGAACAATGGCGGCTTCCAGGCCCTGAAGTTTGGCAAGACGTCATCGAAGGTCTATGACAAGCTCACGAGCGATCATCCGATCGACCTCACCCGGTATCAGGTCGCGAACTGCTATATGGGTCGCAGCGGGCTCATCAATTCCGGAGGCGCGTCGTCCGGCGAGAGTGATCTGAAGGAAGCGCTCAAGACGGCGGTGATCAACAAGCGCGCCGGCGGTACCGGCCTTATCACGGGCAGGAAAGCCTTCATGCGGCCGATGAGCGAAGGAATCCAGCTGCTGAATGCCGTCCAGGACGTCTACCTGATGGATGAGGTGAGCGTCGCCTGAGTCGCAGGGCGGCGATAGAATCCGCCCCATGGCAGCCCCGCGTCTGCGGGCCACCGAATCCGGACAGGTCTACAACATCGATCTGCCCGATCTCCGGGTAACCCGTGACGATGTCGATGGCATCTATGTGCTCCACGGCCGTGGCTACTTTCAGACGTTTGCCACGCGAGATGAAGCCTTCGAGCGGAAGAAGGAGATCGACTACAGCACGTTCCGTTAACGGGTCAGTGTCACGTAGCGAGTGGCCAGCCTCCGCACCTGCGCCAGGCTCTGGGCGCGGAAAGCGGCATGGCTGAAGGCCGTCGCTTCCTGCGGCAGATGCGCCTGGCGCAGGGTGCGGTTCACAACCGCGACCACGTCCCATAGCTGCAGCTCGTTGACCGAAACCCTGGGTTTGCTTATGCGGAATATGTTGCGCCGCCGACTGGGCATCGGTCAAGCACGAAACCAGCCGCTACGCCGCCAACGGCGGTCTAGGGATCGCCGACCCAGTCGGCGGCATGGGGAAGGGAGCGGGCCCCCCGGGTCGGGTGCAAGCGGAGCGCCCGTTCGACTTCACGGCGCCGGTAGAGGCGCTGGCGCTTGATGCCCTGGCGGTAGCTCCGCAAGACGCCCCGGCTGACGTAGGCGTAGAGGGTGGCGGGCTTGACGCCCAGAAGATCGCTGGCCTCGCCCGCGCTGAGGTAGAACTCCCCCTGGATCTCGATCACGAGACCCTCAGCGTACCCGATGTGTACCAGAATGATCAACTTATAGCAATGCAAATCAATATAAGTCTATAATCGTCACGTGGTCGATCCGAGCGAACCGAACCTGCTGCGCGAGGACTTTCCCTACAGCCGGATCCCGCCGGTTCGTTTCGATGCGGAGCCTGTCCGGATGGCGCGTCCCGCCTCGATCTGGATCACGGACACGACCTTTCGCGATGGCCAGCAGGCCAGGGCGCCATACACCCTCGAGCAGATCGTCCACCTTTATGACCTGCTCGCGTCGATGGGCGGGCCGGTCCTGCGGCAAACTGAGCTTTTTGCCTACACGCCGCTCGACCGGGAGGCGATCGCCGCCTGCCAGCAGCGGCCCGGTCCCGAGGTCACAACCTGGATGCGGGCATCGCTCGGCGACCTCAACGCCGTGCGCACCAGCGGCGTAAGGGAGACGGGCATCCTGGCCTCGTCGTCCGATTACCACATCTATCTGAAGATGAACCGGACCCGCCGGCAGGCCGCCGACGACTACGCCCGGGTGGTTCAGGCCGTGGTCGACGCCGGCATCCGCCCTCGTGTTCATCTCGAGGATCTGACCCGAGCGGACCTGGACGGCTTCGTCGCGCCGCTGGTCGAATCGCTGCAAAACATCGGCCGGCGCGCCCGACTGCCGGTCAAGTTCCGCCTCTGCGACACCATGGGCTTCGGCCTGCCCTGGCCCGAGGCGGCGCTTCCCCGCGGGGTCCCGCGCATGTTCCAGTTCTTTACCCGCACGCTCGGCGTCAGTCCGGAGCACCTCGAATGGCACGGCCACAACGACTTCCACCGCGGCGAAGTGAACACCGTGGCGGCGTGGCTGTATGGCTGCGCCGCGGCGAACGGGTCGCTGTTCGGCTTTGGCGAGCGAACCGGTAATCCGCCGCTCGAGGCGCTGGTCATCGACTACATCGGCTTGACCGGCGATGACCGAGGGATCGACACCACGGCGATCACGCGTGCCGCCGCCTATTTCCGTGACACGCTGGGAACGCCGTTGCCGGCGAATTACCCGTTTGCCGGCGCGGGGTTCAACGTGACGAGCGCCGGGATCCACGCCGATGGCCTGCTCAAGAACGAGGAGATCTACAACATTTTCGACACCGCCCGGTTGCTCGACCGCCCGCTCGGCATCACGGTCAACGACCGCTCAGGCCTGGCCGGCGTCGCCTACTGGGTGAACACGACGCTTGGCCTCAAAGGCAGGGGGCAGATTCACAAAGACGACCCGCGGATCGTTGCCATGCATGAAGAGGTCCGCCGGCAATACGGCGCCGGCCGCAGCACCGGATTTTCGCCCGACGAGATGCAGGCCCTCGCTCGGTTGCATTTCGGCAACGCGCTCGCAACGACCACGCGCAGCTAACAAGTTGCGGCAGCGGCGGAAGTTGATGCTGCTGAGGTATTCCGCCCATGAACGATTCCGGCGATCTGACGCCGCCCCCGCCTCCGGATTTCGTCGGAGGACTCGTCCCGCCGGCTGACGGTCCTGCGGCCGTTCCGGGGCATGCGGCGTCGTCCTGGTGGTCCCGATACGCGCGCTTTCTCATTCCGGCGGCCGCCATCGCCGTGGTCGGCGTTGCCGCCGCCGCCGTGTTCGTGCTCCTACTGAAGCCAGCGCCGACCGTCGAAAAAATGGTTCCGGCCAGCGCCAACGTGCTCGCGCTCGCCAATGTCGATCCGTCGATGACGCAGAAGGTCAACCTGATGCGCGCGCTGCACGCCTTCCCCGATCTGCACACCGACAAAGCGATCACCGACAAGCTCGACCAGGCGCTCAAGGATTCCGGCATCAGCTTCTCCAGCGACGTCCAGCCCTGGTTGGGGGCCGAGGTTGGGTTCAGCGCGCAGCTCAGCCTGCAGAACGCCAACGACACCCCCGGGGCGCTTTACCTGGTTTCGCGTGACGATAGCAAGGCGACGGCGATGCTCGCCAAACTTCGTGCCGGCAAATGGGGCGCCGCCTACCGGTGGCATGACCAGACTTACAACGGCTTCACCGTCTCGACCGGAACGCCGAAGACCAGCGGTCAGCAAGCCGGAGCCTATGCCTATGTCGATCATGTCGTCTTGATCGCGAGCTCGGCGGCCGTGATCGACCAGATCATCGATACGGATCAAGGACGGTCGCCGCGGCTGGTCGACAGCGCCGGTTACAAGGCCACCTTGAGCGGGCTGCCCAGCGACCGTTTGGCCTCCCTCTACGTCGATGGCAAGTCCCTTGTCACCAGCCTCAAGAAGGGGGTGGCGCTGACGCCGGCGGTCACTGTCTCGTCGCTGAAAAGCCTAGCCGACCTGGACGCCTTTCAGGGCATCGGTGCGACGCTCTCGGCAAGCAGCACCGGCTTGCTTGCCGATCTCGTCATCAAGGTGGACCAGTCGAAACTGACCCCGGCGACTCGGCAAGCGCTGAGCCATGCGGGAAGCCCGAATACTGTTCTGCGCTGGATTCCTCGAGGAAGTGACGCGTTGCTGGCATTCGGCAACCTGAACCAGACCATCACGACGCTCGTGGATCAAGCCGGCTCCGATCCGGCGATCAGCAGCACGACGGATGCCGTCGGTCTTACCGGTCCTGGTGGCGTCCTGCCGCACCTCACCGGGGACGCGGGCCTGGAGCTCGAGGTTGGTTCGCGGGTGATCCCAGCTGGGGCGGTCTTGCTTGGAACCGACAACGCGGCCAGCATGAACAGCTTCTTCAAGAAGCTCGTCTCGCTGACAACGGGTCTGGAGCTGCCGGGCGCCGCCGGCGGAAGCC
The DNA here is from genome assembly GCA_005880395.1 of Chloroflexota bacterium. Lineage (GTDB taxonomy): Bacteria > Chloroflexota > Dormibacteria > CF-121 > CF-121 > CF-13. Next base: position 6,151 of record VBHQ01000050.1, on the reverse strand, counting down.
TCACGGCGCCGGCGACCGCGCCGGGCGCGTTGAAGACGACGATCTACCGCGGCGTCGTCATTACCTCCTACGCCGGGGCCGGGCTCGGTTCCCTGGCGACCGCATTCCAGCCGTCGTACGCGGTGCTGGATCGGATGGGCATCCTGGCGTCGAACGTCGCTGAAGTCAAGGCGGTCATCGACGCGCACCTCGGTGGAAGCACGATTGCGGGCGACGTCACCTACCAGACCGCGCTCGCGGGTTCACTGAAACAACCGAGCGGGATCATCTATGTCAACGCGGGGAGCCTGGTGGACGCGTTGCGACGCTTCTCGGCTGAATCCGGCCTGGCCAGCGTCGATGCGAAGACGCTCGCGACGTTAGCCCCGATCAAGTCGGTGATGCTGACGGCCAGCACCCGGCCGGACGCCATGCTCGAGCGGTTCTTCGTCGTGATCAAGTAGCCGCAAAGCATCCGGCCATGCCGGTTTCGCCAGCAGGTCGCGCCTCCTGCTAGAGTGGTGACTGACGTGTCAGTCACTAGCCGGGTTTCCAATGAGGCACCGCTGACCGAGCGGCAATGGGTTCGCCGCGGGGAGTTGCTGGCAGCCGCCCGGGCCGTCTTCGAACGTGACGGCTACCATGCGGCGACCGTTAGTGCCATCGTGCAGACGGCCGGACTTTCGCAGGGCGCCTTCTACCTGTACTTCGCCGATAAGAAGGCCGTCTTCGCCGCCCTGCAAGAGGAGATGGCGACGCTCCTCCGCCGCCGCATCTACTGGGCGACGCGGGACGAAGCCGACCCCGGCCGACGTCTCGAGGCCGGGCTGCGGGCCTACTTCGAGTTCTACGACGAATACCGTGAGTGGAATCACCGGCTGACGATCGAGGGCCTCGGCATCGACGACAGCTTCGAGGCTCGCCAGGTCCAGCTCTACGAGACACTCGGGAGCGCATTCGGACCAACGATGGCCGAGCTGCGTGTGTTCGAACCGGAGCTTGCGGCCGCGGCATTGATTGGCCTGGCCTTCCAGGTTGCCTACTGGCACCACCACCAGCGGCGGGGACAGCCGCCGCTGACCGCTGCATCGCTCGCCCGGGCCTGCGCCGGCCTGTTCCTACATGGCGCCGCATCGCTCGCCAACCCATCAGCACAAGGAGGCATCCATGCCTGACGCACAACAAGTCTTTTCCGAGATTGAAAACCGGATCAAGACGAAGCCCGACAAAGCCGCCGGGATGAACGCCACGTATCAATTCGATCTGTCGGGCGAATCCTGGACGCTGAAGATCGCCGACGGGGCGGCCAGCGTGTCGCCCGGAGCGGCGCAGAATCCGAACACCACGCTCATCGCCTCGACCGACGACTGGATGAACATTGCCACCGGCAAGCTCAACCCGGTGACCGCCTTCATGCAGCAAAAATTGAAGGTCAAAGGCGACATGGGCCTGGCGATGAAGCTGCAGGGGCTGTTGCAGTAGTGACCGATCCACGGTGGGTAGGGCGGAGTTACGAAACGGCGCCTTTCGAGGTGACCGAACGATCGATTCGCGACTACATGGCGGCGGTCGGTGACACGCGCGACGATGGCGAGTTGGTCGCCCCGCCAACCTATGCGATGGTCTTCGGCTTCGATGCCTACTGGCAGCTCTGGACGGACCAGGAGGTGGCCCTGGACACCGCCCACCTGGTACACGGCGAACAGCGCTTCAACTTTCACCGGCCGGTGGTGCCGGGCGATCGTCTGCGAACCACCGGGCGAATCACCGCGATCAATCCGCGGGGGGACCTCGAGCTGGTCAGCTTTGAGCTCGCGTCTCGTGACCAGCACGACGAGCCTGTTTCGGACGCGACCGCGCTGTTCATCATCCGAAAGCCATGAAAGCGAGTATTGCCGCGCAGGATTTCGACGCGGTGAAGGTTGGCCAGTCGCTGCCGCCCCTGGTAAAACGGGTGACCGTCGAGCAGATCCGGCAGTACGCCGAGGCGTCGGGTGACCGGAATCCGATCCATCTCGACGACGTGTTTGCGCGAGCCGCCGGGCTGCCCGGGGTGATTGCGCACGGCATGCTCACCATGGCCTTTGCCAACCAGCTCGTCACCGACTGGCTGGGCGACCGATCGATGCTGAAGCGGCTCCAGGGTCGCTTTGCCGGCATGGTCGTTCCCGGCGACGAGCTCAGCTGCTCGGGAAGCGTGGCCAGCAAGGATGAGGCGAGCCGGCGCGTCGTCTTCAACGTCGCGGTGGCGAATCAGCGGGGAGAAAAAGTGTTTACCAAAGGCGTCGGCGAGGCCGAATTTCCGCCACAAAGGAGCGATCACCATGCCGCTTGATTTCAGTCTGAGCCCGGAACAGGAGGAAATTCGCGGGCTGGCCCACGAGTTCGCCGAGAAGGAGATCCGGCCGGTAGCCCCCCATTACGACGAGACCGAAGAATTCCCCTGGCCGGTGTTGAAGAAGGCCCACGAGGTTGGCCTGACGCCGGTCGCGATCATGCCCGAGGAATATGGCGGGGGCGGTCTCGACATCATCTCCAACCTGGTCGTCGCTGAGGAACTGCATTGGGGCTGCGCCGGCATCGCGGTCTCGATCACTGGGACCGGCCTCGCCGCGACCGCCATCTTGGCGATGGGCAACGAGGCCCAGAAGAAACGCTGGATCGGCGAGTTCTGCGATTCCCGGACGCCGGTCGTCGGCGCGATGGGCCTCACCGAGCCCGGCACCGGCTCGGATGCGATGGCGATCGCCACCACCGCCAAGAAGGTGGACGGCGGCTACGTCCTCAATGGCGCCAAGCAGTTCATTACGAACGGCGGCATCGCCGACCTGCACGTGATCTTCGCCAACACCGACGTCAGCGCGGGGCCAGCCGGCATCGCGGCCTTCGTGGTGGAAAAAGGCAACCCGGGGCTGACGATGGGTCGCAAGGAAAAGAAACTGGGCGTCCGCGCCTCCCATACGGCCCAGGTGATGCTCCAGGATTGCTTTGTCCCCACGGAGAATCGGCTGGGCGGCGAACCCGGCGATCCCGATGCGGGTCCGGGAGCGCTCGGCGCGCTTCTGATGCTCGAGCACACCCGGCCCGGCGTGGCCGCCGGTTCCATCGGCATTGCGCGGGCTGCCTTCGAGTTCGCCCTGGATTACGCCCAGCAACGGGTGGCCTTCGGCAAGCCGATCATCAAGCACGAGGGCATCGGGTTCAAGCTGGCCGAGATGGCCATGAACATCGATGCCGCCCGGCTGCTGACGTGGCGCGCCGGCTGGATGGCGCAGAACAACCTGCTTTTCTCGCGCGCTGAAGGCAGCATGGCGAAAGCCTTTGCGGCCGACATGGCGATGCAGGTGACGCTGGAGGCGGTCCAGGTGTTGGGCGGCTACGGCTACATCCGTGAGTACCCGGTTGAGAAGTGGATGCGCGACGCGAAGATCTACCAGATCTGGGAGGGAACGTCCGAGATTCAGCGGCTCGTCATCAGCCGGGCGATCTCCGGGGATCGCCGTCCCCTGACCCGCGAGGCGCCCAAACCGCAGATCCGGAAAGCGAGCTGAACCATGATCGACCTGAAGGGGAAAGTCGCGTTGGTGACAGGCGGCTCGCGCGGCCTCGGTCGCGCCGATTGCCTCGCCCTGGCCCGCGCAGGCGCCGACGTCGTGGTCACCGACATTCTGATTGAAAGCGATCCCGAGCTGGAGAAGGCGGCCGAGGCGTCAGGCAGCGCTCTGTCCCAGGCGATGGCATCTCAAAAGGCCGTCTATTCCGAGAAGACCTCGAACGAGATTCGGGAAATGGGGCGCCGTTCGGTCGCCCTCAAGATGGATGTCACCAACCGTGAGCAGGTCAACCAGGTCGTCGATCAGGTCGTCAAGGAGTTCGGGGGGATCGACATCCTCGTCAACAATGCGGGCACCCTCGATCACATGGCGACGGTCGAGAACCAGGTTGACTTGCTATGGGACCGGGATCTCAAGGTCAATCTTTCCGGCGCGTACAACTGCTCGAAGGCCGTCTGGCGCCACATGAAGGCGCGCAACTGGGGGCGGATCATCATGATGTCGTCGATTGCCGGGGCGCTGGGAGGGTTCGGGCAGGCAAGTTATTCGACGACCAAGGCGGGGTTGCTCGGGCTGGCCAAGACACTCGCCCTCGAGGGCGCCCGTTACAACATCACCGTGAATGCGATCGTCCCGGGGATCATCGGCACCGAGGCGTTCAAGATGGGTCGGCCCGACATGAATGAGCGGATGATCAAGCGGGTTGCCCTTCGCCGGCCCGGAGAGCCGGAAGACATTGCCAATGCGATCACGTTTCTTTGCTCGCCGGCCGCCGGCTACATCACGGGGGTTGCCCTGCCGGTCACCGGCGGTTTGGATCTGTTCACGTTCTGATGAGCTTCTTGCAGGTCTCGAACGACCGGTTCGTCACCACGATCAAGATGAACCGGCCACCGGTCAACGCCCTGGTACCCGAGTTGCAGGAGGAGCTCGTGGAAACCCTCGACCGACTCAAGCACGATACGGCGACTCGGGTTGTAGTCCTGACCAGCGCGATCGATCGTCAGTTCATGGCCGGGGCGGACCTCAAGGCGATGGGGGGCGAGGGCGGTTTCGACCGCGAAAACCCGGCGACCCTCGAGCGCGTCGCGCAGATGTCGCGGCGGAGCCAGGCCGCATTCACACAAGTCGAGCATTTCCCGAAGCCGCTGATCGCCGCGATCAACGGCCACGCCGTCGGCGGGGGCTGCGAGCTGGCGCTGGCCTGCGATTACCGGCTGATGATCGACGACGGCCGGTCGACGATCGGCCAGACCGAGGCGGGCGTCGGCTTGATCCCCGGCGCAGGCGGCACCCAGCGCCTGCCGAGGCTGATCGGGCGAGCCCGCGCCACGGAGTTGATCTTTGAGTCGGTCCGCCTGAAGGCGCCCGAGGCCGCGGCCATCGGGCTCATCAATGCCGCGCTCCCGTCTGGCGATTTCGAGGCGATGGTCCTCCAGCGGGCTCAGCGGCTGGCCTCGCTGGCGCCACTCGCCCTTCGGCTCGCCAAGGAGGCGATCCTGGCCGGGCTCGAGCGACCGGCGGGCAAGGGCTATGAAGTCGAAGCTGAGAATTTCGGCCGGGCCGCCATGACCGAAGACGCCATGACCGGGATTGTGGCGTTTGTAAGCAAACAGCAACCAGAGTTCAAAGGAAAGTAAAGACCGGCCTCCTGCCAGTAAGCGGACGCCAGCTCGGGCGTTTTATCAAGCAGAAATCTCGAAGCAGGAGGAATCTGGTTGATGATTCGACCGATCATGATTGCGGCCGCGGCGGCAGCGGTGCTCGTTGGTGGCGCGGTGACGGCAATGGCCCACGGCAGCGCCGTAAGCAAGCTGGCGACCACCACGACGCTGTCCGGCGAAGGCCGGGGCGATGCGGTGAGCGCGCTGGCGAGGGCCAACGGTGACAAGACCTCGGATGCGGCCAAGCTAGACGCCACGAGCGATGCGGCAACAAAGGCCGCGGATACCGCGACCGATGCGAGCGCGGGAACGGATCAGGACGCGCACGGCGATGCGGTCAGCATCGTTGCGAAAAGCGACACGACCGCAGCTCGGAACGAAGGAAACAAGAGGTCGAACCACGGTGCGGCCGTTAGCGCGGTCGCCAAGACGCACTAAGCCGTTCGCTAACCAGTCGTCATGAGGGCGGCCCGGATGGGCCGCCCTTTCATATCAGCGGCGAGTACTGCGTGACCCGCTCCCGAATCGCATGGATCACGGCATCGACTCTCGTTCGGTCCGGTCCGCTGGCACGGATGATCAACTCACGCGTCTCCGTCTGCGGATAGGAACCGAGCGAGACATCGGGGAATTCCCCTTCGAGTGCCTGCATGGCGTCGTGGAACATGCTTTCCGGTGCTAGCCGGTAACGCAGTTCGCGGACGGTATCAGCCGTCCCGCCATACAGGTAAATCGCTTCGATGTCGTCATAGACCGTGCGAAGTTCGTGCGGTACGCCCGGTAGGGCAAATAGCAATCGACCCTGGCCGAGCTCGCAGGCCAGTCCCGGAGCCATGCCGGCGCCGTTGCGAATCAGCCGCGCGTCGCGCGGGAGCATCGCCATCCGGCGATTGCCGGCATTGAGTTCCGCGGTCCCGCGCTGGGCCGCGCGCTGAAAGATGAACATCTGGTTCT
>VBHQ01000181.1 GCA_005880395.1 Chloroflexota bacterium | reverse complement strand
CGTGTCTCGCACCATCGCAGTCGGCGACATCGTCCGGCAGCATCAAGATCGGCTACGTCAGCCCGATCACCGGGCCGGCCTCCGGATTCGGCGAGCCCGATGCCTACGTGCTCGGTCTCGCGCGGAAGGCGTTTGCCAAGGGCTTCTCCGTCGGTGGGACCAACTACTCCGTCGAGATCGTCAACCGCGACGGCCAGTCGACGCCCTCGGTCGGCGCCCAGGTGGCCAACGACCTGATCCAGAGCCAGAAGGTCGATCTGATGCTCGCGACGTCGACGCCGGAAACGACCAATCCGGTCTCCGACGCGTGCGAGGCTGCCGGCGTCCCCTGCATCTCGACCGTGGTGCCCTGGGAAGCTTGGTATCTCGGCCGCGGCGCCAAGCCGGGGCAGCCCTCGCCGTTCAAGTGGACATTCCATTACTGCTTCGGTGTCGAGCAGTTCTTCCTCGCCTACACGCACCTCTGGCCGCAGGTCTCAACCAACAAGAAGGTCGGCGTGATGTGGCCAAACGATGCCGATGGCAACGCGATTCGCGGTGCGCTCGGGCCGCTGCTGAAAGGTGCGGGCTATACGATCGTCGATCCCGGGGCGTACGAGGACGGCACCAACGACTACTCGGCGCAGATCCAGAGGTTCATCCGGGAGGATTGCCAGATCTTCAATACCTTCCCCATCCCTCCTGACTTCGCCACCTTCTGGCGGCAAGCGGCGCAGCAGGGCTACACGAAGCACGTCAAGATCGGTCAGATCGCCAAGACCGGACTCTTTCCGTCGCAGGTGACGGCGCTCGGTTCGATCGGCAACGGCCTCGCGTCCGGCGTTTACTGGGCGCCGACCTGGCCGTACAAGTCCTCGCTGACCGGCGTTACCAGCAAGCAGCTGGGCGATGGTTACGAGTCGTCAACCGGGAAACAATGGAACCAGCAGCTTGGCGCGAGCCTCTCGCTCTTCGACGTGGCGGCGGCGGTGATGACCGCCAGCGGCGATCCGAAGAACAAGACCAAGGTCGCGAATGCGATGAAGACGCTCGCCGTCGAAACGCCGGTCGGCAAGCTCGACTGGTCAAAGCCCGCATCGTTGGCCGGCGTCGCCGTCCCCAACGTGGTGTCGACCCCGATCATTGGCGGCCAGTGGAACCAGGGTGTCTCGAAATGGCCGATCGACTTCGTGATCTGTGAGCACTCCGCCGACACGAACGTGCCGGTAGCCTCGACGCTGAAACCGTACTCCGCCTAGCGGGGTGGCCACGGCGCCCGTTCTCGCCGCGATCGGCGTCAAAAAGCACTTCGGCGCGCTCACCGTGCTCGACGGCGTGAGCCTTGCGATCGAGAAGGGGGACGTGGTCGGCATCGTGGGGCCCAACGGCGCCGGCAAGACGACGCTCCTGAGCGTGCTCTCGGGAGCCATGCGTCCCGACGGCGGGACGGTGGAGTTCGGGGGCCGCGATGTGACGGCGAAGAGCGTCGCCGACCGATCGACGCTCGGCATTGCGAGGACGCATCAGGTTCCTCGACCGTTTGCCGGCATGACGGTCTTCGAGAACGTGCTCGTCGGGGCAACGGCCGGCGGTCGGCGCCGCGGCGCGGAGGCATACAGCCTCTGCCTGAGTGTCCTCGACCAGTGCGGCATGATGTCGCTCGCGAACCGGCGGGCGGAGAGCCTTGGGTTGCTCCAGCGCAAGCGGCTGGAGCTGGCGCGGGCGCTCGCCGTCCAGCCCTCGGTCCTGCTTCTCGACGAGATCGGCGGTGGGCTGACCGACGCGGAGTGCTCGGCGCTGGTGGAGACGGTCGCCACGCTCCGCGATCGCGGCCTCGCGGTGGTCTGGATCGAGCACATCGTCCATGTGTTGATGCAGATCGTCAACCGGCTCGTATGCATGGATGCCGGCCGCGTCATCGCCGAAGGTGAGCCAAAAGAGGTCGTCAACCAGGCGGCAGTCATCGATGCCTACCTGGGTGGTAAAGGATGAGCTTGCTGAGCGTCGATGGACTCGACTGCCGCTATGGCTTGCTGCAGGCAGTGCGCGATGTGTCCTTCGAGATCAACAATGGAGAGACGCTGGCCCTGATCGGCGCCAACGGCGCTGGCAAGACGACCCTGCTGCGCGCGATCGCCGGCGCACACCGCCCGCACGGCGGTCGCATCACCTACAACGGCCGCGACATCGGAGGCCTCGCAGCGCACCGGCGCGTGGGCCTCGGCCTCGCGCTCGTCCCGGAGGGCCGCCGGCTCTTCCCCGGCCTCACGGTGGAAGAGAACCTGCGGATCGCCGCGCGCGGCCTCGGAAGGCGCTGGACCGTGCAGACGGTGCTCGACCTGTTCCCAATCCTGCAGCCCCGACGCCATGCGGTCGCCGCCAGCCTGTCGGGTGGCGAGCAGCAGGCGGTCGCCATTGGGCGTGCGCTGATGGGCAATCCGAGCCTGCTTCTCCTCGACGAAGTCTCGCTTGGCCTGGCACCGGTCGTCGTGGACGCGGTCTACCGCTCGCTCAAGGACATCATCGCCGAGGGCGCGACCGTCCTCCTCGTCGAGCAGGACCTCACGCGGGCCCTCAAGGTGGCGACCCGCGTACTGTGCATGCTCGAGGGCCGCATCGTGCTCGAGGGCGAGGCGAGATCGCTCGATCGCGACCGCGTTGTCAGCGCCTATTTCGGATTGCGGCGGCCGGCATGAACCTCATCAACGCGATCCTCCAGGGGATCTTCCTCGGCGCCTTCTACGCGGTGCTCGCCTGCGGGCTATCGATCATGTTCGGCGTGATGCGCATCATCAACCTGGCCCATGGTGATCTGGCGGTGCTGGGGGCGTACCTGATGCTCGTCGTGGTCGAGCACACCGGCGTGTCGCCCCTGATCGCCTTCGTGGCCGCGCTCCCGCTCATGATTGCGTTCGGTTACGTGCTCCACGTGATCGTGCTCGAGCGAAGCATCAAGTCGAGCATCCTGACACCGCTGCTTGCCACGTTCGGCCTCTCGATCGTCATCCAGAACGTTCTGCAGCTCACGTTCTCTCCCGACGTGCGCTCGCTGGGCGGCAGCGCCGGCAGCCTGACGACAGCCAGCTGGCAGGTGGTGAGCGGGCTATCCATCTCGGCGCTTGGCGTCGTCATCCTGGCGGTCGCCCTGGTCGTGTTCGGAGCCCTGCAGCTCTTCCTCTCGAGGACGCGGGCCGGCTGGATGATGCGCGCGACCGCGGAGGATGCCGATGCCGCCGAG
>VBHQ01000049.1 GCA_005880395.1 Chloroflexota bacterium | reverse complement strand
CGATTCTGCTCACGGTCGACCTGCCCAAGACCGGCCGCCGCGAGCGCGACATCCGCAACGTGTTCAGCTTGCCGGACGGCATCCGCTACGCCAACCTCGGCGACTGGGTGCCATCGGATACGTCGACGGCCACCGGCCAGGACCCATTCGCGAAGGACGTCAACATGCAGACGCACGCCGCCCTCGACTGGCACGACCTGGAGTGGCTGGTGAAAAAGACGTCGCTGCCGGTCCTGGTCAAGGGCGTGGTCCGCGGCGATGACGCGCAGCGGGCATTCGACGCCGGCGCGCGGGGCGTCATCGTCAGCAACCATGGCGGGCGTCAGCTCGATTACTCGATCGCGACGCTGGATGCCCTGCCCGACGTCGTTAACGCTGTCGGCGGCAAGCTCGTCGTGTTGCTCGATGGCGGCGTTCGCCGCGGCACCGACGTCATCAAGGCCTTGTGCCTGGGGGCAAACGGTGTCCTTGTCGGCCGGCCGTACCTCTATGCGCTTGCGGCGGGCGGTGCCGACGGGGTTCGCACGATGCTGAGCCTGCTGCGCGAGGAAATCGCGCTGTCGATGACGCTGCTGGGGGCGAGGAGTCTCAGCGAGCTCAGCAGCGATTTCCTCATCCGCGTTTAAGCCAATCGGTTAGCTGCTGGCGGCGGCCGCTTCGTGGGCAACCTTGTCCAGGATCGGCTGGACCGTCTTCACCTGCCAGGCGGCGGCGCCGGTTTGTGCCGCGCCGTAGGCCGCGGCCATCTGGTTTCGTGCCGTCTGGAGGATGGCGGCGTCCTGCTGCGCGAGCGGTGCCTGGTTTTGGGCCGACGCGAGGCAGAGCTGTTGGGCCGCCGTCACCACCGCGAGCGTGGCGTCGATCCAGTGAGCCCAGAGTGGATCGAGGAAGGTCTCGGGATTCGCCGCCGGAGCCTGTTGCAGCTTGACGGCCGCGGATAAGGTCGCCGCGGTGCGAGCCCCGCCTACCCAGTCACGCGCCTTCAGGCTGTTGTTCAGGTCCGAAAGACTGCGCAGCTGCTGATTCATGCTCTGCGCAATCGGGATCTGGACGGCGGCAGCGCCGGCCAGCCGGTTGGCGGCATTCAGCGAATTTTGCAGGTGAGCCAGCACCGGCCGGTCGTTCGTCACAAAACCCGGCGAATGAAGCTGGAATGGCATGCCGTCGGCCTGCGCCATGTACGCCTGGGCGGCCTGGATGTGCGACAGGCCGTCGCTAGCGGATTTCTCGGTGCGTTGGGCCAGGGCCAGATCTGTGGCGAGCTGGTCGTCGCTCAAGCCGATGCTGCCCCTGGACAGGTCCGTCCACAACGTCGTTACCGACGTGTTGACGTCGCCGGACTGTTGCCGAGCCAGCTGCAGCTCGCTACCTTCCAGCTTGGCAAGCGACGCGATCTGCTGCGGCAAGAAGACCTCCAGGAAGGCGCCGATCGAGCCAACCGCCAGGACCAGGACGAAAAAGACAAAGATCCGCGTGCCCCAGGAGGTGCGGCGGGCCGGTCGAAAGACCCGGCGTCCCGGAGCCGGTCTGGGAAGGGCCACGAAGAGGTAACGCAAGTCGCAACCCACCTCTTGCCACCGGGATTGCTGGCGGGCTCACCGCGCCGTGACGGTTCTGTGCCGACTCGCGACCAGGGCTGGGGTCCCGTCTTGATTCGATCCCCAGGGCACCCAGAAACCCTGTGCTAGAGTGAATTTCGCTCGCCGAAATGGCCTACATCATCACCGAAACCTGCGTCGATTTGAAGGACAAGTCATGCGTCGACGTTTGTCCGGTCGACTGCATCATCGACGGCGGATCTGAGGATCGGCTGCTCCTCATCAACCCGGACGAGTGCATCGACTGCGGCGCCTGTGTCGACCCCTGCCCGGTCGCCGCCATCTATCCCGAGGACGAGGTTCCGCCGGAGATGAAACGGTACATTCCCTGGAATTTCGACTGGTTCAAGAGCGATGCCGACAAGGCGCGCGTCCGAGCCGAGATCAACGCGGCCTATCCGGAGAAGCGCAAAACCGAGGTCGGCTAGCCCAGTTCGGCGAAGAGCGGCTCCACGTCGCGCTGGTAGAGCGGGAGATCGACCAGCGGGTGCTCCTTGAGCGCCGGGATCTTGTTCGCCAGCTGCTGGTCGTAGGTCGGCAGGTCGATCGAGTAGAAGACGCCGACGGCCAGGCTGTCCCCCGCCTCGTAGGAGGCGTGGAGCGCCCGGGTCTTCTTTTCGGCGATCTCCTCGATGCTGGCCGGGTCTTTGACCACCGGATCCCAGCTGGGATCGGAATCCAGCCGGCGCAGGCGCGAGCGGCCGATGTCCTCGCCGGCATACCAATCCTTGGTGCGCAGGTCGTTATAGACCGGGCAGGTCTGGAAGACGTCGAGGAAGGACGTCCCTTTGTGCCGGATCGCCTGGGTGATCAGCGCCACCAGCGATTTCACGTCGAGGGAATAACCGCGACCGATCCAGGTGTAGCCGGCACCCAACGCGACGGCGATCGGGTTGATGCCTTCCTGGATCGACGGGTCCGGCATCGACTTCGTCTTCAGCCCCTTGGCCAGCGTCGGCGACGCCTGGCCCTTCGTCAGCCCGTAGACGCCATTGTTATAGACGATGTAGGTCATGTCGACGTTGCGGCGGCCGCTGTTGAGGAAGTATCCCGCGCCGATCCCGTAGCCGTCGCCGTCGCCACCAACCGCCACGACGGTGAGCTCGTTGTTCGCCAGCTTGGCCCCGGTTGCCACCGGGAGCGCCCGTCCATGCAGCGTGTGCAGGCCATAGGTGTCGACGTAATGCGGCGTCTTGCCCGAGCAGCCGATCCCGGAGATCATCGCGACCTTGTAGGGCGGGATCTGCAGCTGGAAGAGGGCCTGCTGGATCGAGCTCAGGATGCCGAAGTCGCCGCATCCCGGGCACCAGTCCACGTGGACGTCGGTCTTGTAGGCCTGCAGGGTGAACTTTTTGGCTTCAGCGGTCTCAGGCATGGGACACCATCACTTCCTTTTTCCGCTCGGCCAGCGCCGCGCGAACCCCCTCGATGATCTCGTTGCGCGAGAAGGGACGTCCGTCGTATTTGAGCACGTGGTGGTCCATGATGACGCCGGTGTGCTCGGCGATCAGCGAGCCGAGCTGCGCGCTGTAGTTGTTCTCGATCAGCACCGTCTGCCGCGCGTTGCGGAGGATGGTCGTCACCGCCTCAGCGGGGAAGGGCCGCATCATCCGGATCTGCACGAAGTTGACGGTTCGGCCGTCGGCCTCCAGTTCTGGCATTGCGTCGAGGATCGCGCCCTTGGTGGCGCCCCAGCCGACCAGCGTCAGTTCTGCCTGTCGGGGACCGTGCACCGTGAACTTGGTGGTCGAGGGAATCTCTCGGGCGGCGGTCTCGAGCTTGCCCATCCGCTTGCGCATCATCGCGATCCGGTTTTCGATGCCCTCGGTGATGTGACCCTGCGGATCGTGCTCGTCGCTGGTGGTGGAGAAGACACCGCCCTGCATGCCCGGCAGCGTGCGGGGGCTGATGCCATCAGCCGTGATGGCGTGGCGCCGGTAGCTTTCGCTGTCGCCATTCGGCTGAAAGAGCATGCCGCGATCGATTTTCAGCTGGCTGCTGTCGATCGGCTCGCTGCTGAAGAGCGATGAGGCCAGGAACTTTTCGAGCAGGACGATCACCGGCAGCTGATAGCGATCCGCCCAGTTGAAGCTCTCGAAGCTGTCGATGAACGCCTCATTGATGTCGCCCGGCGCGACCACCATGTGGGGAAAATCACCGGGCGCGGGATGGAGCGCGAACTGAAGGTCCGCTTGCTCGGTTCGAGTCGGGAGGCCGGTGCTGGGACCGCCCCGCTGCCAGAGAAAGACGACCGGGCCCGGCGCCTCGGTGATGGCGGCAAAGCCAAAGCCTTCCGACATCAGGGCGATGCCCGGGCCCGCCGTCGAGGTCGCCGAGCGAATCCCCATGTGGGCGGCGCCGATTGCCATGTTGATGCTGGCGATCTCGTCCTCGCACTGGACGACGGCGCATTGATAAGCCGGGCCCTTGGCTTCCAGGTAGACACTTTCGTCGGTCGCCGGGCTGATCGGGTAATAGGTCTGCATCCCCAATCCGGCCTTGAGCTTGGCGATGCCCACCGCCTGGAAGCCCTTGATCAGCATGCGCCGCGTGCGCTGCTCCGGCGGGAGGGCCGCCAGGCGCCGTGCCGGCTGCGGTTTGAATTCGGCGCGAGCGTACGCAGCCGCCACCCGTGCGGCGGCGACATTCATCTCGGCCGCTTCGGCCTTGCGTCCTTTGAACTCGTCGCGAATCGCCTCGAAGAGCAGCTCCTCGTCGTATCCCGAGATGCCGATCGAGGCGCCCAGCGCGACGGTATTGCGCATGACGGTGTACTTGCGTGACTGTCCGCCCTTGCCAATCTGCTTCAGCGCCTCCTCGAGCAGCTCGAAGAACGGGATCGGATAGAGATTGATGTCCTCTCGCCCGAATTGCGCCGGGTCAATCTTCAGGTCGGCGTCATAGACGATGCCGCCACCCGGCGCGACCTGGTGGACGTGCCCGGTGTGGCTGGGATAGTGCTTGCGCTCGGCCGCATCGCCGAAGAGCGACTCGTGGTCAAGCGCGACCAGCATGTGGATGTCGTCGACATGCGAGTGAACCGGGACCGGCGCCGCCGTGACCCGGTAGTAGCTGTGCTTGCCCATGATGTTCGAGTGGAACTCGATGTTGGCGAAGACGTGCAGGCCGCCGCGCAGGAGCGCCTTGGCGTAGACCTCGGCGGAGGCATTGATTCCTCCGCCTTGCGGGCCGCCAAGGACCCAGGAAAACTCCCGGCGGCTGAGTTCAGTAGGCACGACCAGCGTTGATTCTATCGACTAGGCGGCGACGGCCTGGATGCGTTTCGGCTTGATGTAGCCGCTGCCAGGGGCGGGATCGAAATAGGAGATCGGCACCTCGTTGCCGGTGGAGACCAGGACGTCCATGCAGCGCGGGATCGCGCCGGTTGCGGTGTGGAAGCCGGAGACCTTGCCGTTTTCGAAACCAGTCTGCTTGAACACGAAGATGTCCTGCAACGAAATCTGATCGCCCTCGATCCCGGTCACCTCGGAGATGTAGGTGATCTTCCGGCCGCCATCACGCGTGCGGTTCTGCTGGATGATGATGTTGATCGCCGAGGCGATCTGCTCACGGATGGCGCGCGAGGGCAGCTCCATGCCGGCCATCAGCACGAGCGTCTCGAGGCGGGAGATCGAGTCCCGAGGGGTGTTGGCGTGCAGCGTTGTCAGCGAGCCATCGTGACCGGTGTTCATGGCCTGGAGCATGTCCAGGGCCTCGCCACTACGAACCTCACCCACGACGATCCGGTCGGGCCGCATCCGGAGGGTGTTGATGACCAGGTCGCGGATCGAGACGCCACCCTTGCCTTCGACGTTCGCCGGCCGGGATTCGAGGTTGATGACATGGATCTGGCGCAGTTGCAGCTCGGCGGCGTCTTCGACGGTGATGATGCGCTCGTCGGCCGGAATGAAGTCCGAGAGGATGTTCAGCGTCGTCGTCTTCCCCGATGAACCACCACCCGCGACCACGATGTTCATGCGGGCGTTGACGCACGCCTTCAGGAAGGTGGCCATCTCCTCGGTCAGGGTCTGATTCTTGATCAGGTCGCCGATCTGCAAGGGGTCCTTGCGCATCTTGCGGATGGTGACCGACGCACCCCTGACCGCCAGGGGGGCAATGATGACGTTCACCCGGGAACCGTCGGGGAGACGGGCGTCGACCATCGGCGAGCTCTCATCGACACGCCGGCCGACGCCGGTGACGATGCGCTGGATCACCTGCATCAGGTGAGCGTCGCTGTCGAAGCGGATTGCCGCCCGCTGCATCTTGTTGTTGCGCTCGATATAGACCTTCTGCGGACCGTTGACCATGATGTCTGAGATCTGCTCGTCGGCGAGCAGGAGGTCAAGGGGTCCGTAGCCGAGGATGTCCGCCAGCAGCGCGGAAAGCAGTTGCTCGCGCGTCTGCTTGGTGAGCGTGATGCGCCGCGACTCCAGGTAGGTGTCGAGGACCTCGGTCGCGCGCTGATTGATCGCCTCTTTATCCAGCTCGTTGGCCCGCTCGCCAAGCTCACCAATGATCCGGTCGTGGACGGCGGCCTTGATCTTGTGCAGCCGTTCGGCCTCTGGCAGGTCCCTGAGATTCACGTTGGCGCCGCTCGCGGCGAATTGCGCCGGATCGGTCGGCGCCGGCGGCTGTGCGGCTTGGGAAGCGGCAACCCGCTGCGCCAGCGTCTGGGGAGCGAGGGCCGGGGTAGGGAGAGGCCGGCTCGGGGCCGGCGGTGGAGCAATTGGCCGGGGTGGGGCCGGCGGTGAAGCAATTGGCCGGGGTGGAACAGGCGCCGGTCTGGCCGTTACCGGAGCTGCCGGCAAAGGCCGGGGCGCCGGAGGGGGAACGGCTCTTGGCGCCGGCGGCGGCAGAGGTGCCTGGCTTGGCGGCGGTTTCTGCAGGGACGGCTTTGGCCCCGGGGGCGGATTGCCGGGCTCTCCCTGGGATTTTTGAATTCGCTCGAGTAAGGACAACGGTGCAGTACCCCCGGTTCGCCTGTATTACGAACTGAGCCGGATGCTACGCAGGCAGCCTTACGAAGCAGACTGCATGGGGGTAACAGGCCGATGGCACCGCTGCCACAGCTACCCATTGTGGCGGTGACTGCGAATTCGCAGGAATAGCGGCGACCCGGCGATAACCTTCCAGTTCTATAGGAGGTGGCTGATGTCTATCAAAACGATCTTGCTGATCATCGCGCTCATCTGCTTCATCGTCGACGCCCTGGGCAGCCGGATGAAGTTCCGGGCTCCTTTCGGGCTGCTGGCCGGCGGTCTGGCCTTCCTCACCGCCTCGTTCCTGTTCTAGCCGGGCGGCAGGATCTACCTACAGGAAGCCAAGCTCCATCTTGGCTTCCTCACTCATCATGTCGGCACTCCAGGGCGGCGAGTAGACGAGCTCGACCGTGCAGGCGTTCACCCCGGGCACTTCCTCGACCTTGGTCTTGACTTCGTCGAAGAGGTCCTGGGCCCACGGGCAGCCGATGGCGGTGAGCGTCATCTTGACCAGGACGTTCCCGCCGTCCTCGAGGATGAGTTCGTAGACGAGCCCGAGCGACATGATGTCGAGCCCGATCTCGGGATCGCGGCAGGTCGCCAGCTGCGCCTCGATCTGCTGGCGCAATTCGCCGGATGCCGGCGCCTGGGTCGTTTCGATGGTTTCCGCCATAGCTCTGAGTTTATCCCCCGACTTCGACGTAGACGTCGCCGTTCTCGACCGTCACCGCATAGGTTTTGGCCGGAATCACCGCCGGCAAGCCGGTAACGTGGCCGGTTCGGACGTCGAACCGCGAGCCGTGCCGTGGACACTCGACCGACATTTCCCAGAGTTCGCCCTCGCAGAGCGAGTATTCCTCGTGGGTGCAGGTGTCGCCGATGGCATAGATGTTGCCATCCTCGGCATGAACCAGGCAGATTGGCTCGCCGTCGATCTCGACCCGCATCATCGTCTCCAGCGGCAGATCGGTGACGGCGGCCACGCGCTGGCGGGTCACGCTAGTCAATTCGCGCGGCCAGCTCCTGCTCGACCGCCTCGCGGACCTGCGCGATCGGCAGCTTGTCGAGCACCTCGCCGAGGAATCCCTGGACCAGCATCCGCTCGGCGACCGGCCGGGGAATGCCGCGGCTGACCAGGTAAAAGAGGTGCTCGGGATCAACCGGTCCGACGGTCGCCCCGTGGCTGCACCGAAGGATGTCGTTGTTGAGGATCTCGAGGATCGGCTCCGAGGACGCCTTGGCCTTCTCCGAGAGCAATAGGTTGCGGTTGGCCTGGTTCGACGAGCTGCCGTGGGCCTCCGCCTCGACGCGGACGACGCCGACGTAGACACTCTTCGCCCGGTCACGCAGCGCCCCCTTAAACAGGAGGTCGGAGGTCGTCTTCGGCGCGATGTGATCCTGCAGGGTACGAAAGTCGAAAGCCTGGTCCCCCGTTCCGAAGAAGAGCCCGCGCAGGTCGGCACTCGATCCCGCGCCGTTGAGCATGGCCTCGACACGAAGGCGGGCAAAGTGGCCGCCGAGGGCGACGTCGACCATGCGGAGTTGGGCATCGCGGCCCAGGTGGAAGCGTTGATTGGCGAACTGCCAGGTTCGATTGCTCCAGTGCTGCAGCGCGACATACCCGACGTTCGCCCCCTCCTCGAGGAAGACCTCAGTCGACCCGCTGGCCAGCAGGGCCGACTCGCGCTCGGCGCTCAGGAATTCATCTACGTACTGGAACTGCGAGCCCTTGCCGGCGATTACCAGCGAGTGGGGCAACACCGCCGCCGACGAATCCGCGGACCAGTACTGGCTGATCAGGGGCCGCTCGACGACGACACCGTCCGGGACGTAGAGGAAGGTTCCGCCACTGAAGAGCGCGGCATGCAACGCCGCGAACTTGTCGCGCTCCGGCTTGACGCCACTGAACAGGTAGCGCTCGACCAGGTCGGGACGCTCACGCGCCGCTCGGGCGAGCGGCATGAACACGACGCCCTGCCCTGCCAGGACCGGATCCAGATCGCTGCTCGGCGGCGAGGTACCGCGCTGGCGCAGCATCCCGGTGACATCGGTTGCCGCCGTCGCCGGCGCCGTTCCGTTGGGCTGCTGAAACGGCGCATAGGCATTCAGGTCCAGCCCTTTCAGGTCGACCTGCCGCCAATCCTCCTGCCGCTTGGTGTCCGGCAAGCTCATGGCGTCGAAGATCCCGAAGGACTCCAGCCGCCGGGCGCGCAGCCACTCGGGCTCGCCGTGAAGAGCGCTCAGCTCTTCAACGGCTGACTTCGTAAACGCCACTTACCCGACTGAGCCCGTCATCTCGAGCTGGATCAGGCGATTCAGCTCGACCGCATACTCGATTGGGAGCTCCTTCGTGAACGGCTCGATGAAGCCGTTGACGATCATCGTCTCCGCCTCGGCCCGGCTGATGCCGCGGCTCTGCAGATAGAAGAGCTGCTCATCCGAGACTTTGCTGACGGTCGCCTCGTGCCCGATTTTCACCTGCTCCTCGTCGACCTCGGTCGTGGGGTAGGTATCCGAGCGCGATGCCTCATCGAGCAAGAGCGCGTCACAGCGGACAAACGACTTGGAATTCTTCGCCCCGGGATAGACCTTTACCAGTCCGCGATACGAGGTCCGCCCGCCGTTCTTCGAGATCGACTTGGAAACGATGTTCGAGCTCGTGTTCGGCGCAACATGGACCGCCTTGCCGCCGGCGTCCTGGTGCTGACCCTTGCCGGCGAAGGCGACGCTCAGCACATCACCCTTGGCGCCCGGCTCCATCAGGTAAATCGACGGATATTTCATCGTGATCTGAGAGCCCAAATTCCCGTCGACCCATTCCATGGTCGCGTCGCCGTAGGCAACGGCCCGCTTGGTCACCAGGTTGTAGACGTTGGTCGACCAGTTCTGAACCGTCGTGTACCGGCAGCGTGCGCCACGCTTGACCACGATCTCGACCACCGCCGAGTGCAACGAATCCGTTGTGTAGATCGGCGCGGTGCAGCCCTCGATGTAGTGGACGAAGCTGTCCTCGTCGCAGATGATCAGCGTCCGCTCGAACTGGCCCATGTTCTCGGCGTTGATCC
>VBHQ01000188.1 GCA_005880395.1 Chloroflexota bacterium | reverse complement strand
ACCGCGATTGGGTATCAGTTCCTTGGCCAGAATCACATGAGCCGCGCCGACAGCGATTGGCCGGATCGGTTGGCAAATGTGAAGGACATGGCGCGGGCGCAGGGCAAGCAAGCCTGGATCACCGAAGCGCAGGCCGAGCCGTGGGATGCCACCATGGACACCTTTACCAATCCACAAAGCACCAGTCCCGAGGCGACTCGTAGCCTCTTCGCCAACCTCAAGGATGCCGGCTACACGACGATCCTTTTCTGGGGCAGCGAATACTGGTTGTGGCGGGCTGACAACGGCGACACGCGATGGGTGGACACGGTCAAGTCGATCCTGGCCAAGGAGTCCGCCGCGCCCGCGCTCTTGCTTCCGGTGCGTGCGTAGTCAGCCAACCCGCCGTTAAAAGACAGCCCAGTTCACGGTCGATAGCTGGTCATCACTGAACGCGACGCCCGGAAGCTGCAAATAAAGGTAGCCGATCAACCGCGCGACGCGGGCCTCCTGATAGTAATAGCGTCGGTGATCTTCATAGGCGCTCGAGTGGATCGATTGTGAGCTCTGCCCTTGCGCGGCACTCTCCTCGGCGGTCAGGATCAAGTCGTAGTTCTGAAGAAATCGCTGCAGCCGCGTGTCGCGATAGAGCTGCAACCGGAGTGGGGCGGCTGCCAGCGCTGGCGTCAGGCGCAGAAAATCCGCGCGCATGGTCCTGAGTGCACCGGGCGCGGGTGACGACTGGGTTTCTCGATCAAGATCCTGGTTCAGGGTGGCCATCGCGCTGCTCACCTGGTCGAGGTAGCTCGATTCTGCCGGCATCAGGTCAGCTGGGCGGATATAGGGCAAGAGTGCCTGGCCGTTGAGGAAGTCGATCACCTCGTAGCCAAGCTCACCACTCGCCGCTTTGTCCTGCAGGAAGAACGCGTTGACCGGGGGCGACTGCTGCGCGCTATAGCGATAGAAGCCGACGCGATGTGATTGGACGTTGGCCAGCGTTGCCTGGTGCTCGGAGAGGCAGAGGTCCGCAAAGTCGGTGAGGTTCGAGCGAGTCAGGACGAAGAGGCGGGCATTGGAGTAATCGGCAACGCTCGGGTCCGTCGTGTCGAGCACAAACGCCTCGTAAAGTGCGGCGTCCTGCTTAACCGATCCGAGCGCACGTGCCATCGTCTGCACGCCGTCAACAGTGAGCGGTCGCTGGCCGTAGGTATTCATCTCGATCGTGCTTCCGTCCCGCCAGCAATGCAGCGCCTGGAGCCCGGCGCCGAGTCGGGGACAGGCCGCCGTCTGTTCGCTGGAGCGGAAAGGCCGCCGGTCGGCGGAGATCCCGGCGAATGCCAGGTACACGACGACCACGGCGATGCTGAGGGCGACAAAGCCGGCGGCCCAGGCGCGTAGCCCGCGACGCAACGCACCGGGGATCAGGCGACGACTGAGCTGCAGCAGAACGACGGCCGCAGGGATGAACAGCACCGTGTAGGAGGCCAGGCTGAAGACCGTGTCAGCCTGGGCGGTGCACGGCATCCCCGGATAGCTCGCGCCCGCGCGAAGCGGCGCGATCACCCAGGCAAGTAGGAGCAGGGCAAGCGGCCACAGCCATGTCACCCACCTCCGAATTCCCTCCCCCGCTTGCGGGGAAGGGTCGGGGTGGGGGCTTCCTGTCACTGAGCCAGTGACATGAGGTCGCGCCGGCGCGGCGGCAGCATGTAGTGGATCCCGCTCTCCAGCTGACCCTTCCCATCGATGCCACCGTTCTCGAGGAAGGCTCGCGTGCGCACGTAAGCCTCGTCGATCAGGCGATCGACCTGACTGAAATCCGTGCCGGCGGTGCCGAACTCGACATTGGGCACCAGGAGGGTGATCCGGATCGTGTTCGCGTAGCGCTGGTACTCCTCCAGCGTCCGCTGCGCCAGCATGATCTGGATGCTCTGCGCCAGGATCCCGGTCAGCGTGTGGTTCGGCGGGCGCAGCGGATTCGACGTGCTGTTGTCGATCGCGACGATCTCCGTCGCCCCCAGCTGGATCGCCTCGGTCAGCCCGAGGTTCTCCGCCACCGCGCCGTCGACGAACTCCTCGTCGCCGATGCGATAGGGATTGAAGATTCCCGGAATCGCCGACGAGGCGGCCACCGCATCCGGCACACTGCCCGTGGTAAAGATCTCCTTGCGGGCCCGGGTCAGGTTGGTGGCGATCACCGCGCAGGGAAGGGTGAGCTGCTCGAAGGTCGCCGGCAGGTTCATCGCTGCCAGCGTTCTCAAATACCGGCTATCGAAAAAGCTGTTCCGGCTGCGAACGTAGCGATAGGCCATGCGCAGCGGATTGCGGTCGAAGAGATCGCGGCTCCGGATCGTTCGCCAGACGCGGGCCAACTGGTCGATCGTCTCCAGACTTGGCCTCGCCGCGAGCGCCACGGCGTTGAAGGCTCCCGAGCTGCACCCGACCAGGCCGTCGGGCTTGATGCCGGCCTCGAGCAGCGCCTTGAGGACGCCGACGCTGCAAGCCCCGCGGCTGCCGCCGCCACCCAGGACGAACACCAGCCGACGAGTTTGGGGCTCGTCAGGATGGTTGACCGATGGTCGGCGGCGTCGCCACCAGGACAGCATGGACGGGGATCGCCAGAATCCAGTGTCCCGCATAGAGATTACGTTCCAAATCGCCGGCCGAACATGCGCACGGCTGAGTGTAACGGGTCAATGGCAGCGGGACAGAAGGACGGCGACGCCGCGTTGACACTGTAGAGAGCACGGCCGGGGGGCCGGCGAGACAGTCCTCGTGTTAGCCTTGGAGTATCACATTTTCTACCCATGCGTTGCCTATATATTGAGCAGGTTCTGAAGAAGCGGAAGGCCTTTTTGAGGGTCTTTCAGGTCGATTGCCACGTCGACGGGAAGGTGCACCGGTTCCGCGGCCTGATGAAGTGGCCGGAGCCTCCGTGCCTGGGAAAGATGGCGACCTGCGCGCTCTACCAGGAAGCGCGCGCCAGTGAGGATGTCCGGCTGCGCCGTCTGATCGACTAGCCGGCCGCGTTAATCTCACGTCGTGGCGCCCGACGTCATCGTGATTGGCGGTGGCGCGATCGGGACGTCGATCACGTACGAGCTCGTCAAGCGCGGGGTAAGCGTCACCTTGCTCGAACGCGGGCGGATCGGCGGCGGGGCGACGGGAGCATCGGCGGGCCTGGTCATGCCGCGTGGCGGCCGCGACGTCCCGCCTGACCTTACGGGGCTCGGCCAGGAGAGCGCGCGCCTCTTCGGCGCCCTCGCCGGCGAGTTGCGTGAGCGGACCGGGATCGACATCGGCTATCGCCATGTGGACGTCCTCGAGGTGGCGTTCGACGATACCGAGGAGCGCTCGCTTCGACGCGAATACGG
>VBHQ01000185.1 GCA_005880395.1 Chloroflexota bacterium | reverse complement strand
TCGCTCATGGCGCTGGAGCCCTGCGCGAGCTCAGCCAGACCCGGTCGAGCCGCAAGCCGAAGCTGCTCGGCCAGCGCTGGATTTTCCAGATCAAGCTCGAGGAGCACCACCCGGCGCCGATAGTCATTCGCCTGGATCAGGGCCAGCGCCTGGGCGACCATGCTCCGACCCTCCCCACGAATGGCGCTGGTAACGCCCACCGTGGTGAGGCGAGGGCCCCCGATTCGCAGGCTCGTCGAGCGGCACGCGTCGAGGACTTGCGTTGGAAGCCCGAACTGGCCGTTGATGCCAATGACCTCATGCCACGGAACGGACTGAACCTGGTGCATCCGCTATCGCAGGCGGGGAATGCTCCCCACCACCCTTTGCGCGAGCTCTTCTGGCAGCTCCTGCGGTCGTCGCACCGAGGTGTCCAGCGCGGTGAGCAAGAGCAGGGTCGCGAGCATCAGGAACAACCCGGCGACCAACCCACCAACCGCCGCCAGGGCGGCGAGCTTGACAAAGCCCTTGGGCCGATAGGGAACGGTCGGTGAGTCGATGACGCGGAACCCGGCCGCTCCAGGCTGGTCGGCGGCCGCGATATCGAGCTTTGCTGCGTCGAGCTTTTGTACGAGGTCTTCGTAGTGCGTCCGCGCCAGGTCGTCGGTGCGCTTGAGCGCCGTGAGCTGAGTGTCCTCGAGCGCGCCTGGCGAGCGCTGGTCCGGGTGGGCCTGGAGGTATTTGTTGACGGCCGCATCGGCGGCGGCGACCTGCGTCTGCTGGCTCTGCAATTGCCCGGTATAGAAGTCAACCGAGGCCTGGGCCTGACTTCTGCGAATGCCGAGCAATTCATCCGAAAACTGCCCAACTAGCGCCTGGGCGGTTCCCGCCGCCACAAGGGGATTGGGGTAATCGAAATTGATCGCGATAATCTCGGGCCCGTTGGACATGACGGTCGTGTCCCGGTTGATCGTATCGGCCAGCACATCGTTGAGGACCTGGCTGTTCGATGAGGCGCTCAGGGTCGGGACACCCCGGACGAGGTTGAGAATGGTGGTCACGAGGTCGGGGGATTGATTCGATCCGGCGAGCATCGATGCCGCCAATGGCCCGCGATGCCCGACGCTGGCGCTGAAGGAACGCGTCTTCAGCAATTCCTTCAACTCGGCCGTTGCCTGGTCCGCGGGGGAAACATAGCCGTTCAGCTGGGCAGTCTGGGTCAACGTGGCGGGATCGAACCAGAGCTGGGCGGTCGCCTCGTAGGTGCGCGGCCTAGTCAGCGCAAAACCGACGCTGGCGATCAGCGCGATCACGACTGGCGCAATCAAGAGCAGGCGGTATCGATAAAAGACCTCGAGGTAGCGAAGCATGCCGGATCAGTCTAGGGACGTCTCCCCGGAAGACGAAATGGGCCGACCCGTGCCGCGTGGGCAGTTGTCCCGAGCGCATCTGTTACTCGTCCCGCCTGCTTCCTCTTGATATGCCCAGCCTGCGTGGCGGGCCCATTTACCCCATCAGGACGCGCCGTTATCGTGAGCGCCACGGAAGCGAATCAGACGGTCGAGATGGATGCGTCAATGGGTGGCCGACCCTCGACGTTGGGGCGGCTCGGCGCAAACGTGTCCGCCCTCTTCGGCAGCCAGGTAGCGACCTGGAGCATGACGCTGCTCTGGACCCTGATCGTCCCTCGGGCATTGGGTCCTGCGGGGATGGGTCTGCTGGTGATGGCCTGGTCGACCTCCAGCCTGTTGAGCATCCTCGGCGGCCTGAGCAGCAAGACGCTGCTGGTCAAAGAAATCGCGGCCCATCCCGAGCGGGGGCCTGGTCTGCTGGGGGCCGCGATGGTGGTCCGCACCGCCTCGATCATTCCCTGCCTCGCCCTCACGTTCGCGTATATCCGCTTCGGCCACTTCACCGGCGAAGAGGTGGTGGTGCTCTGGATGGCGGCCTTGATCGCCATCTCGATCCTGTTCCTCGAGCCGTTCCAGGCCGGTTTCCAGGCGATCGAGCGTCCGGCCGCATCTCCGGATCCGCTGGGCGGTCGACCTGCGAGCGATCATCACACTGGTCACGCAAAGTCTCAGTTACTGGGCCTTCCTATTTTTCTACACCTTCTACCTCTGGATCGACTCCACGATTCTCATCCTCATGTCGCCGCAAACCGTCGTTGGCTGGTACGGCGTATCGACGAGGCTCTTCACCACGCTCCTTTTCGTCCCCATGATCATCGCGACCGCCTGGCTTCCGCGGCTGGCGGCCGCCTATGCGGAGTCGCCGGCGCGTTTGCGGGCGATGGCACGAATGCCCGTGGAACTCGTTCTCACCATCATGCTGCCGGTCAGCGTCGGCGCGGCGCTGACGGCGCCCAGCGTCATCAGCCTGCTTTACGGCGTGGCCTTTTTGCCTGCCGCCCCCGTGCTCACCCTGCTGTCGATCACCCTGCTGCCGATGGCGCTGAACATGATCGCTTACAACATCCTGGTCGCGAGCAACCGGCAGTTGGTGTGGACAGGCGCGCTCGCAGGGGCCTGCATCCTCAACCCCGCGCTGAACATCGTGCTCGTCCGGCTCACCCAGGCACGGTTCGACAACGGTGCCATCGGAGCGGCAGCAAGCCTGCTGATTACCGAAGTGGTCATCGCCGCGCTGGCGGTCCTGATCGTGCGCGAATTCATCGACCTGCGCGTGCTGAACCGCATCGGCCGGGCGGCGCTGGCGACAGCCGGCATGGCTGCCGTGGTGGTGATGCTGGCTGAATCTGGACTGGTGTTTCAGGTCGTGCTGGGAGCCATCACCTTCGCCGTCCTGGCGTTGCTCCTGGGCATCGCTCCTGTCGAGCAGGTTGCCGCCGGTTCGAGATTGAAGTTGCGCCGATGCACGGAGGTCGGGGCCAGGCCGGAAGCGCTCGGGCGAATCTGGGTCCATGGCGGAGGGCAGATTGCGATCGGCGACCGTGTAATGCTTGACGGCCGGACCGCTCCGGTCGAGCTGCATGCTGAGCCCGGCGCCAGGATAACGATCGGCGATGATGTCAGTATCGAGGGGGGCGCATCGCTTGAGGCAATGCAGGCGATCATCATTGGTCGGGGTTGCCGCCTCGGTCGCTTCTCGAAGGTGATGGACAATCACTTTCACTCACCTCGTGATCGGCGTCGGACTCAGTGGCCCGCCTCGACACGGGTCGTCCTCGAGGATGGTGTCGAGGTCGGGGCACGCGCGATTCTGCTACCCGGAAGTCACCTTGAGCGGGGCGCGAAAGTAGGGCCCGGTTCCGTGATCAGCCGGCGCATTCCCGCGGGCGCCGTCGTCACCGGCAACCCGTCGCGGCTGGAGGTGCCTTCATGAGCGACAGCGTCCGGGCTCGAGCAGGACGGATCCGTGCTAAGACCGTGGAACGAGAAACAAAGCCCAGCGCCGCGGCCCCAGATCCGTCCATCCGCCACCGCGTCGAGCCCGATGCGATGAGCCGAGAGAGAACGGCGTCGCCCAGGACACCTGCGGCAGCGGTGATGCACAAGGCGCGACGGGTATTGGGGCGCGGCAGAGCCAAGGTCATATTCTCCGGCTGTCAGGGCGGAGGTGGGCTTTGCGCCACCGGGCCGGTATCGGTGCGGGTGCGCGGTAGGGCGGCCCTTGGAATGCGGATCACCTTCCTGGGCGGCATGGTCCCATCCGAGATCAGCGTCGACAAGGGAGCGCGGCTGAGTATCGGAGACGAGACGATTTTTAACTACGGGGTGTCGATCGCAGCCAGGTCTGCCGTCACGATCGGCCGCCGCTGCATGTTCGGTTCTTTCGTGCGACTCTCTGACGAGTCGATAGGCCAGCTGGCGCCGGTGATTCTTGGCGACGACGTCTGGATTGCGCATGGCGCAATCATCGGTCCGGGAGTGACCATCGGCGACGGGTCTGTCGTTTCCGCCGGGAGCGTGGTGACCACAGATGTGCCCCCGCACTCACTTGCGATCGGCAACCCCGCCCGGGTGATGAGCCTGGGACTGACGGTCAAAGGCTGATGGCCTCGACCACGACGAGGCTGCGAGTCGATGGGGAAGTTGTCCGAGACTGGCAGGAGCAGATTCGCTGCTTCATCTCCGAGAACTTCTTCGTCGACGATTTTTCGGACCAGGATTCCTTCCTGCAAACCGGCATCATCGATTCGAACGGCATGATGCTGCTGGTCGTCTTCATCGAGGAAGAGTTCTCGATCAAGATCGAAGACACCGAGCTGCTGCCCGAGAATCTCGACTCGCTCAACAACCTCGGTCGCTTCATCGAGCGAAAGCGAAGAGGACGCCGGAGCGGCTGACCGATGTGCGGGATCGCCGGCTTTACGTTTCCCAGAGGACTACCGGGGACGGCTCGCGAGCGCTGCTACAGCGATCGGCTCCGCCGAATGACGGCGAGCCTCTACCACCGTGGCCCCGACGCGCAGCGTGCCTGCCTGCGCGATGGCATTGCCCTGGGCAGCACCCGGTTATCGATCGTCGACCTGGCCGGTGGT
Source organism: Chloroflexota bacterium (assembly GCA_005880395.1). GTDB lineage: Bacteria > Chloroflexota > Dormibacteria > CF-121 > CF-121 > CF-13. The sequence continues at coordinate 892 of VBHQ01000185.1, read as the reverse complement.
GAGCAGCCAATGACGGACCCGGCGACCGGTGTGACGGTCGTGTTCAACGGCGAGATCTTCAACCACGTCGAACTGCGCGAACGCTTCCGCGAACACCGATTCCGTACCCACTGCGATACCGAGATCATCCTGGCGGCCTTTCTCGCCGATGGCATCGACTGCGTCAACGAGTTCATCGGCCAGTTCGCTTTCGCGCTGTGGGACCCGCGGGACCGCGCACTGTGGCTGGCTCGTGACCGCGTCGGGGTACGCCCTCTCTTCTACGCGCAAACGACCCAGGGCCTCGCCTTCGCGTCCGAGATCAAGGCAATCTTCGCCGCCGGCTGGCTGGCACCAGTCTTTGACACGGAGGCCATTCAGCAGACGATTCACCTATGGTCGCCGGTCACGCCGCGCACCACGTTCGCCGGCGTGTCGACCTTGCCACCTGGATCGGTCGGCCGCTTTGACGGGCGAACCCTAACCATCCGGCGATATTGGGACCTGGACCTCTCGGTCGTGGACGAGCAGGTGTCCGAGAAAGCCGCGGTGGAGGCGATTAGCGATTTGCTCATCGATGCCGTGCGACTCCGCCTGAGGGCCGACGTGCCGGTCGCCGCCTACCTGTCTGGCGGGCTGGACTCGAGCTTGATTTGCGCCCTGGCGCAGGCGCAGCTGGGCGGGACGCTCCAGACGTTCTCGGTCAGCTTCAAGCAGCGCCGATATGACGAAGGCGCCTTCCAGAAAAAAGTGGCCGCGGCTCTTAAGACCGCGCATCACTCGCTGCAGGTGGATGACACAAGCATCGGCGCCTCCCTGCCGGAGGTCGTCGAGCACGCTGAGCAGGTCCTCTTGCGGTCCGCGCCGGTCCCGTTTCTGCATCTCTCTCGCCTAGTCCATGAGCACGGGACGA
>VBHQ01000048.1 GCA_005880395.1 Chloroflexota bacterium | reverse complement strand
TCCACGACCACCGCGTTGAGCAGTGCGCCAACGACGCCGTATCCGGCTACCCCCACAGTAACGATCACCGCCACCATCGCTGCGCCGAGTGCGATCAGTCCGGGGACCGGCTCAGTGAAATTCATGGCGGCGGGGAACAGCATCAGCACGGCCTGTGACACGGCCGCGGTTACCTCAGGGCAGGCGAGCTGTATTGCCGATTATTCGGCAGTGAATGGCAACGATCTCACCGCGCATTACACCGGAGGAACGACGAGCGGCGTCACGTATACCGACAGCGATAGTCCAACACTACAGGGAACGACGGTAACGGTTTCCCAGCCCTCGGCCGGCACCTTCATGGCGACCGTCCAGGGCGGCCCCAGCGGCAATGGAGATGGGAACGTCCAGTTTGTCGTGGGCGGAACGGTGATCTGCGATCTCCCAATTGCGAGCGGGTCAGCCAGCTGCACGCCTAACCCTGCGTTGACCGCTGGGACCGACGTCTGGGAGATCTACACGCCGGCGGCGGGCTCGTCCTTTGCGTCGAGCGACAAAAAGGACACGGCCTGACCGCCGATCAGCGCGACGGCAGCCGGACTCGAAAGCTTCGTAAACACGTCGCTCGGTAGGATCGCCCGCAGGACGAGGGCACCGGCGGCCGCCATGCACGCATTCATAACGCGCCGCCACGACTCTTCCTCATAGGCGGTTGACATGACGCGATCGAGAGCCTCGGCTTCGGCGTCGGGCGGAAGATTGACCCCTTCGCCGACGGCCGTGGTTGCCGGTTCCGGCCGGGTCAGCGGGTGGAAGCTGCTCGCCTCGGCGACAAGGTGCGCTGTCCGCATCGCGTCATAGAAGGCGGTCTCGGATCCGGGAAAAACATTGCTTTTGGCGATTCGGGTGGCTTCTTGCAGCGCCTCGAAGTACTTGGGAGCTTCCTTGATTTCAAGCTCGGGCAGCGCGCCAAGACCCGGCGATGCCTCCCTCACGTTTTCCCACTCGGCCGGCGAGAGGTTGCGGAGCCGGTCGAGAAAGGCCTCGACTTCCGCCGTGTTGGGCCCGAACCGGCCGTCGGCCACGTGACCTACAATACGCCCGGTTCCATGGTTGTGCGAGTTCACGCATGCCCGTAGTCCAGTGGGTCGTCAAGCTGGGCTACACCGTCGAGGCCCGGGACGGCGAACTGGGCACGGTGCGCGAGATCTTCCAGGGGCCGACGCAATCAGCCCAGGGCATCTTCTTTTCGACCCAGCCGTACATGCGGGTGGTCCAGCACGGGCAGCCCGACCTCTTTATCCCGTTTGAAGAGATCGTCGACGTCGGCGAGATCAAGCAGGTCGTGTATCTCAAGCGCCGCCTCGATGAGATCGATGCGCTCGGCTGGACGAGCGATCCTCGCAATCCTGCCAGCACGCCCCTTCCATATTTCCCCAGGGCTCGCTCTGCCGCCCCAGCCAAGCCGGATGCGCAAGGCACCGTGCCGCCACGAGCTCGTGTCGAGAGTGGTGCCTGGACGCCGGGACCGGAGGCACCGCGACCAGAACCGGGGAAAGGCGTTCGCCTCGGTGATCGCTTCAAGCCGGGCGACCTGATCCCGGTGAAAGGCCAGTACATGTGCACCGTTTGTCGCTTCCGCAAGCACAGCCGGCAGATGCTGGAGGAGAACCCGGAGGGTCGCTTCCCCTCGCCGCACCACCCCGGCGCGATGTGGGAGCTGGAAGACCTGCGCCCATAGGGCGATCACCTGAATCGCGCCGCATGCCGTGCGATCTGCGGCCGTATTCAAAAACTGCTTTGTTAGACTAGCCGCGTACCGTGCTCAGCGACTATTTTCCCTTGCTCATTTTTCTTGCCGCGGTCCTCGTTTTCGGCCTTATCGCCCTCTTCCTTCCGCCCTGGCTGGCGGGTGGCCGGCGCAGCGCCGCGAAGGATCTGCCTTATGAATCGGGCATCGTCCCGCGCAGCGGCGCGCGACGGCGCTTTGCGATCAGCTTCTATCTGACCGCCATGCTTTTCATCATCTTCGACGTGGAGGCCATCTTCATCTACCCCTGGGCCGTCATCCTCAAGGGGCTGCGCTGGTTTGGGGTAGTCGAGATGGCGGTGTTCGTTGCGGTTCTGCTGGTCGCCCTGATTTACGTCTGGAAGAAGGGCGCGCTGGAGTGGGGGAGCTGAGGTAATGGAAGAGCTCAAGCTTCGGCCGGTGCCGACGCCAACCGGCCGTGCCGCCGGTCCGACGCCGCTCAACGCGCTCGGTAACAACGTCCTCACCACCACCCTCGACAAGGTCATCAACTGGGGCCGTGCTAGCGCGATCTGGCCGGCGCTGTTCGGACTTGCCTGCTGCGCCATCGAGATGATGGGGACAGTCGGGCCGCGCCATGACCTTTCCCGATTCGGCTCCGAACTGTTCCGCGCCTCCCCCCGGCAGGCCGACCTGATGATCGTCTCGGGCCGGGTCGCGATCAAGATGGCGCCGGTCCTGCGACAGATCTACGACCAGATGCCGGAGCCGAAATGGGTGATCGCGATGGGGGCCTGCGCCTCCTCAGCGGGGATGTTCAACAACTATGCGATCGTGCAGAGCGTCGACAAGATCGTGCCGGTGGACATCTATTTGCCCGGCTGCCCGCCGCGGCCTGAGGCGCTGATCGACGCCGTCGTGAAGCTGCAGCGCAAGATCCGCGGCGAGCCGCTGGTGAAGCGCACTGCCTGAAACTGTCCCGGTCAACCCCCTCCCTGGCCCTCCCCCAGCGGGGGAGGGAATGTCCGCCGATGCCTTGGTGAGGCGAATTGGCGATCGTTTTCCGGGTGCCCTGCAGGAGAGCTCGGATTTCCGCGGCGATCTCAGCATCGTGATCACGCCGGAGGCCGTCGTCGAGGTCGCGCGCTACCTGAAAGAGGAGGAAGGGTTTGACTATTTCCTCTACGCGACGGCGGTCGACTGGCCGGCACGCACGCCCCGCTTTACCGTCGTCTGGGAGGTTCGCTCGCTGGCCAACAAGACCCGGGTTCGGATCAAGACGACAGCGACGATGCCCGATCCGCACGCGCCAAGCCTGACCTCGGTCTGGCCGGCGGCAAACTGGCACGAGCGTGAAACCTGGGACCTGCTCGGGATCAAGTTCGACGGCCATCCGGACCTGCGCCGGCTGCTGATGCCGCAGAGTTGGGAAGGCCACCCCCTACGCAAGGATTACGTCTCATTCGGCGAGCCCGTCATCTTCAGCGACCAGAAGCTTGAAGGGTTGGAGCCTGACGCGATCCGTGGCTGAGACACGGATCGCACAGGAGCCATTCGGCCCCGGGCCCCAACAGGACGCGGTCTTCGGGCCGGAGCACGAGCCCGAAACCGAATGGATGGAGCTCAACATGGGTCCCCAGCATCCGAGCACCCATGGGGTGCTCCGTGTCCGTCTCAAGCTCGACGGTGAGCGCGTCCGAGATGCCGATCCTGATGTTGGGTACCTCCACACCGGGTTTGAGAAGTCCTTCGAGGACAAGACCTATACGCAGGGCATCACATTCAGCGACCGGATGGACTACCTGGCGCCGCCGATCAACAACGTGGGCTTTGTGTCCGCCGTCGAAAAGCTGATGGAGATCGACGTGCCGCTGCGGGCCCAGGCGATCCGGGTGATGATGATGGAACTGGCTCGGATCGCGAGCCACGAGCTGTGGCTGGGGACGGCCGGGCTCGACCTGGGGGTGTACTCCGGCTTCTTCTACGCCTGGCGTGATCGCGAGCTGGTGCTCGACATGAACGAGGCCTACTCGGGGGTCCGCATGATGACCTCCTTCACCCGCGTCGGCGGCGTCGCCTGGGACCTGCCCGATGGCTGGACCGATCAGCTGCAGAAGTTCATCGACGTCATGCCAGGTCGGATCGATGACTTCGAGTCGATGCTGACCGCGAACCCGATCTGGAAGCAGCGCCTCAGTGGCGTGGGCGTGCTCTCCTCCCGCGACGCGATCGAGGCGGGTGTGACCGGCCCGATGCTACGTGCCTCCGGCGTCGACTACGACGTCCGCAAAGCCTTCCCGTATTCCGGCTATGAGGACTACGACTTCGAGGTGCCGCTGGGCAACGCCGGCGACTGCTATGACCGCTACGTCGTGCGGGTCGCCGAGATGCGGCAGAGCCTGCGAATACTGCAGCAGGCGCTCGACAACCTCCCCGGCGGTCCCTGGCTGACCAGCAACCGCAAGGTCGCGCTCCCACCTCGCAGCGAGCTCAGCAAGAGCATGGAGGCCGTCATCCATCAATTCCGATTGGTCAGCGAAGGCTTCAAGGGCCCGGTCGGGGACGTCTACGCGTTCGTCGAGAGTCCGCGAGGTGAGCTCGGGTTTTATCTGGTGTCGGACGGCGCGAACAAGCCCTATCGCATGAAGGTACGGCCGCCGTCCTTCTGTAACCTGCAGCCGCTCAAGCGGTTGGTGCAAGGCGTGCTGGTCGCCGACGTGATCGCCATCATGGGCAGCATGGACTTCATCCTCGGGGACGTGGACCGCTGATGGCCGTCAGCAAGCAAACGCTTGCCGAAATCCAGGCGGTGGCCGCCCGCTATCCCTCGAAGCAGTCGGCGATCATCCCGGCACTCTGGGCGGTCCAGCACGAGCAGGGCTATGTCACCGACGCGGCGATGCGGGAGATCGCGCAGGCGCTCGGGCTGCCGCCGTCCCTCATCGAGGCGACCGCATCCTTCTATTCCATGTTTCTCACGAAGCCGGAGGGCCGGCATGACGTCGTCATCTGCGTCAACGCCCCCTGCATGCTGCGCGGCGCCGACGAGATGAAGGATTACCTCGAGCGCGCGCTCGGAGTTCGGGATGGCCAGACCACGCCGGACGGCGCCGTTACCTGGCACTCCACGATTGAATGCCTGGGTGCCTGCGGCGGCGCGCCGATGATGCAGGTCGACCATCGTTTCGAGGAGAACCTGACGCCGGAGCGGATCGACGTCATCATCGACCGCCTGCGCAAGCAGCCGGCCGCGCCCCTCGCGCCGCGACACCCGCTCCCCGGCTCGCCCCTCAAGGGGGAGGGAGAAGCGCACGCGAAGACGGCCGAGCCGGCGAAAAAGCCCGCGGGCCCGCGCGGTAGGCGGAGCCAGGCCTGATGGCGATCAAAAGGGTCCTCACCAAGGACTTTGCCACGGAGAACCTGGAGCAGCTCTCGGTGTACGAACGCACCGGCGGCTACTCCGGATACAAGAAAGCACTGGAGATGCAGCCGGACGAACTGGTCGAGCTGGTCAAGAAGAGCGGGCTGCGCGGCCGGGGCGGGGCCGGATTCCCCACCGGCAACAAGTGGAGCTTCTTGCCCAAGGGCGTCTACCCGCGCTACCTCGTCTGCAATGCCGACGAAAGCGAGCCGGGCTGTTTCAAAGACCGCTATCTGATCGAAGAGAGTCCGCACCAGGTTCTGGAAGGGATCCTGATCGCCAGCTACGCGATCGGCTGCAACCTGGCCTTCATCTACATCCGTGGCGAGTACCTGCCGCAGCACGAGGCACTGGAGACCGCCATCCAGGAGGCTCGCCAGGCCGGGTATCTGGGCAAGAACGTCCTGGACAAGGGCTATGACATCGAGGTCATCCTCCATCGCGGCGCCGGCGCCTACATCTGCGGCGAGGAGACCGCGCTACTGACCTCGCTCGAGGGCTATCGCGGTGAGCCGCGGCTCAAGCCACCGTTCCCGGCGATCAAGGGCCTGTATGGCAAGCCGACGGTCGTCAACAACGTCGAGACCGTCGCCAACCTGCCGCACATCGTCAACAATGGCGCCGACTGGTTCACGGCGATGGGCACCCCGACTGGCAGAGGGACGCGCGTCTGGTGCATGAGCGGCCACGTCAACCGACCCGGCAACTACGAGCTCGAGAACGGCACCCCCATCCGCGAGCTGATCGAGGAGCACGGCGGCGGCGTGTGGAAGAACCGCAAGCTCAAGGCCTTTCAGCCGGGCGGCGCGTCGATGATGGTGCTCCTCCCCGAGCATCTCGACGTTGGCCTCGACTTCGACGCCATTGCGAAAGCCGGGTCGCTCGCCGGTGCCGGCGCGATGGTCGTGATGGATGAGACCACCTGCATGGTCGATGCGGCCCGCCGCTACGTGAAGTTCTTCCATCACGAGAGCTGCGGCAAGTGCACCCCCTGCCGTGAGGGCACCTTCTGGATGGCCAATCTGTTCGATGCCTTCGAGGCCGGGGCAGCCAAGGCGAGCGACATCGATCTGCTGCTCGACATCGGCTACAACATCGACGGCCGGTCGTTCTGCCCGCTGGGCGATGCCTCCACCTGGTTCCCGCGCAGCGTCATCAAGTTTTTCCGCGATGAGTTCCTCGAGCACCTCTCCGAGAAAGGCTGTCCCTTCAAGAAGACAGTCCAGGAGGCTGTGGCGTAATGGCGGCAGTCCAGACGGAAACCGTCACCCTGACGGTCAACGGCCAGTCGGTCACGGTGCCGAAGGGCACGCTGATCCTCGACGCGGCCAAGGAGGTCGGCATCGACATCCCGATCTTCTGCTCGCATCCCAAGATGGCGCCGGTCGCCGTCTGCCGCATGTGCCTGGTCGAAGTCGAAAAGATGCCGAAGCTGCAGCCGGCGTGCGCCGTCTACGTGGCCGACGGCATGGTGGTCAAAACCGTCACCGACCAGGTCAACAAGTACCAGAAGGGCGTGCTGGAGTTCCTGCTGATCAATCACCCGCTCGATTGCCCGATCTGCGACAAGGGCGGCGAGTGCCCGCTGCAGGACCAGACCTACCAATATGGCCCGGGCGCGAGCCGCTTCACCTTCGACAAGGCGCACTTCGACAAGGCGGTCCCCCTGTCCGACAGGATCGTGCTCGACCGCGAGCGCTGCATCCTCTGCTGGCGCTGTACCCGGTTCAGCGAGGAGATCTCGGGCGAGCGCGAGCTGGCGCTGATCCAGCGTGGCGTGCACACCATCATCGGCACCTACAACGACGAGCCGGCGCAGTCGAACTACCAGGGCAACTGGACCGAGATCTGCCCGGTGGGCGCGCTGACGTCCCGGCAATACCGGTTCATCAGCCGGCCCTGGGATCTGGACCGGACTGCCAGTGTCTGCCCGGGTTGCGCTATGGGCTGCAACATCCAGATCGACGCGCGCAACAACAAGATCGGCCGGTTTCAATCACGCGAGAACGTCGCCGTCGACGACAGCTGGCTGTGCGACTACGGCCGCTACAGCTTTCCCAACTTTCAGCGTGAGTCGCAGGAACGGCCGCGGATCCGCCGAAACGGCGCGCTGGAAGAGGTCTCGTTTGACGAGGCGATCGGATTTGCCGCCGACCAGCTCACGCAGGCGGGCGGCCAGGTGGCCGGCTGGGCGTCACCGTCCGACACCAATGAAGAGCTGTTCCTTTTCCGCCGCCTGTTTCGCGATGTCTTTCAGTCGCCCCATCTCGATCACCGGCCGGGGGCGCTTCCGGATCCAGAACCCGAGGACACGAGCTTGCCAATTGCCGACATCGAGCACCTCGATCATGCGATTCTCCTCGGCGGCCAGGAGGTGATCGATGCGGCGCCGGTGCTGCACCTTCGACTCTTCAAGAGCCAGCGAAAAGGCCTGATCGTTCACAAGGTCGGGGTGGGTGAAGGCAAGAAGGCCCTCGACGCCGTCCCGGCCGAGGCGCAAGCCGTCGGCGTGCTCGCGACGGAGGCCAACAAAAGCGCGGCCGTCGAACTGCAGAGCCGGCTTTCCAAGAAGGTCAAGGGCAGCGTGCGACGGTTGATGATCACCACCGGACCGAATGGCCGAGGCGCCAAGGATCTCGGCATTCTTCCGCATCTTGGCCCCGGGTATGTGTCGCTGAACGGTCAATCGGGAAAGGGCCGCGTCGAGTGGCCAGGAGCCGGCCTGCGAGCCGTCTATATCCACGAGTCGAGTCCGCTGCATGCGTTCGCAACCAGTGACGCCGAATCGATGTGGTTGCCGGGCTTGCCACTGCTCATCTATCACCGCTTCAAGAGTTCACCGCTCGATGACCTGGCCCACGTCATCATTCCGGGCCATGCCTTCACCGAAAAAGACGGCACCGTGACCAATATGGAAGGTCGGGTCCAGCGCATCAAGACCGCGATCGACGCTGCGTGGGTTCGCGAAGACTGGCGCGTCATGCAGGCGATCGCCAACCGGCTCGGAGCCGGTTGGACCTATGCCGACGTCGCCGAGATCACGGCCGAGCTCGTCCGGGCGCTGCCGCCCTACGCGGCCGTCAACCAGGCCGAGCGCGTCACCTGGAGCGAAAACCGATGACGACGGAAGTCGTGGTCGAGACCTTGATCAAGGCGGCGATCGTGATTGGCGCGCTGCTCACCGGCTTCGCCTACCTCACGTTGTTCGAGCGCAAGGTGCAAGCCCGCATGCAGCAGCGGCCAGGGCCCAACCGCGTCGGGCCCTGGGGCCTTCTGCAGCCGGCCGCCGATGGGTTGAAGCTGTTCTTCAAGTCGAGCAGCATGCCGGCTGGTCGCGACCACTTCCTGTACCTGCTCGCCCCGCTCATCTCGGTATGCGCCGCGCTGGCGAGCTTCGCCATCATCCCAATCAGCGGGCCGGGCACGCTCAATCTCTTTGGCTATCACATCGGCTGGTACATCATGAACGCCAACATCGGTGTGCTCTGGTACTTCGCGGTCACCTCGTTCGGTGTCTACGGCATCTTCCTCGCCGGCTACGCGTCGAACAGCAAGTACTCGATGCTGGGGGCGCTCCGCTCGTCGGCGCAGATGATCAGCTATGAGATGGCGCTCGGGCTCTCACTGGTCCCGGTCTTCATCCTCGCCGGTTCAACCAGGATGGTCGACATCGTCAACGCCCAGCACACCTGGTGGTTCATCCTCCCGCTCCTTCCAGCCTTTTTCCTCTACCTCGTGGCGGGCATCGCCGAGACGAACCGCGCGCCCTTCGATCTCCCGGAAGCGGAGACCGAGCTGGTCGCGGGCTATCACACCGAATATTCAGGGATGCGCTTCGCCCTCTTCTTCATGGCCGAGTACATCAACATGATCATCGTCAGCTCGATTGCGGCGATCGTTTTCCTCGGCGGCTGGTGGGGACCGTTCGGCATCCTGCCCGGCCCCTGGTGGTTCCTGCTGAAGGTCGTCGTCCTGCTCTATGTCTATGTCTGGCTACGCGCCACGCTGCCGCGCATGCGCTATGACCGGCTGATGGCGCTCGGCTGGAAGTCGCTCTTACCGCTCTCGCTGGCGATGATGATGGTCACCGCGGTCGTGGTGGTCGCGGCGCAGGGAGGGGCGTGATGGCCGGAGTCAAAGAAACACTGCTGGGGCCGATCTACATCGCGCGGGCGATGCTGACCACGCTCAAGCACAACCGCAAACCGATCGTGACCATCGAGTATCCGGAGCGGCAGAAGCCGGTCCCGCCGCGCGAGCGGGGACGGCACATCCTGCATCGCTATGCCGACGGACTCGAGAAGTGCGTCGGTTGCGAGCTGTGCGCCATCGCCTGCCCGGTTGGGTGCATCGTCGTCGAGGCTGCCGAGAATACCCCCGAGCATCGCGTCTCGCCGGGCGAGCGCTATGCCAAGCGCTACGAGATCAATCTGCTTCGCTGCATCTACTGCGGGTTGTGCGAAGAGGCCTGCCCCTATGACGCGATCACGATGGGGCCGCGCTACGACCTCGCCGACGACCACCCGGACAAGTTCATCGCCGTCAAAGAGGATCTGCTCGAGCCGCTGAGCGCCAGCATCAGTGACACCGCTCTGCCGACGGCGGCGCCGTCGGCCCAACCGGTCGCCCGCAAGTGGTAGTCGGGTTCGCCATCGTGGCGGCCTGGGAACTCGTGACCGCCGCGGGCGTCATCGGCTTTCGCCGACCAATCTATAACGCCCTCTCCCTGGTGGCGAACATGCTCGGGCTGGCCGTCCTCTTCCTGATGCTGAACGCCCAGTTCCTGTTCGCCGCCCAGGTGATCGTCTATGCCGGCGCCGTCATGGTGCTCTTCGTCTTCATCATCGCGCTGCTCAACCCGGTGTCCGACCTCTCGCTCGGCCGGCGCGGCGGCGAGTGGGTCTGGGGGGCGGTCTTCGGCGTCATCTTCGCCGTCCTGCTCGCGGCCCTGCTCTACAACCGCGGCCTCACCGGAAAGCCGGGAACCTTCACGCCCGAGGCGATCGGCGCGGTCGGCAACGTGCAGACGATCGGGATAGCGCTCTACACCCGCTTCCTCTTCCCGGTCGAGGTGACCTCCGTCCTGCTGCTGGTGGCCGCGGTGGGCGCCGTGTATCTCGCGATGCGGAGGATCCGCTGATGCCCGTTCCCGCCTACACCTTCTTGATGTTGAGTGGCGTCCTCTTCACGATGGGAGCGATCGGCTTCC
>VBHQ01000047.1 GCA_005880395.1 Chloroflexota bacterium | reverse complement strand
CGCCTGGCTGGCGATCGCTTCGACGAGTCGTTGGTGCTCCGGGCCAAACGGCTCTTTGGCGGCGCGGACGAGGACCAGCGCGCCGAGCAGAGTGTCCTGGGCGCGCAGCGGCGCCGCCAGCACCGTCTTGGCACGGCGCGGCGGACCCGTCGGCTTATATCGAGAGTCTTTACCTGAATCCTGGATCAACGCCGTCGTCCCCTGGCGCACGACCCAGCCGACCACGCCTTCCCCAACCTTGAAGCTCTTGACTTCCGTGAGGGCAACCGGGACGCCGAGCGCGGCCTTGACGTGCAGCTCCGTTCGCTCATCGTTCAGAAGAAAGATCGTTGCGGCGTCGAAGGCGACGAGGGCATTGAGCCGCTCCAGGATCTGCTTCAGGGTGCGGTCCAAGTCGAGCGAGGTGCTCAGCGCAACGCTGACCTGCGTCAGCAGCCGGTACGAGGGCGCCGGGGTTGGGCTGCCGCCCGGTAGGACCTTGAGGCGGCTCGCGTCCAGCTTGCGAGCCCTCTCGGTCATGCGCCGGAGGATATTCGACGCTGCTTGGGCTCGAAGATACGACGTGGTGACAAGTTGGTGACGGGCACGGCCGACCGTGCCGGACGAGGCAAATCAGCGCTCATGAGTTCTTAAAAAGCGATCGATAGACTGACGGGAGTGAGGCGGCGGGGCGCGGTCATTCTGCTGGCAGTCCTGCTGTCTGCCTGCGATTCCGTCGCCCCCAAGCCACCCGGGCCGACCGCGCAATCAGCGCTGGACCTGATGTTCCAGAACAGGTACTCGGCGGCGGTTGGACAGCTCCAGGATCTGATCAAGGCGCATCCGCAGGACGCGCGCGATCACGCCACCTACGCGCTGGTCCTCAATTACGAGACCAAACAAACGCAGGCGCTCGATGAGGCGCACAAGGCGCAGCAACTCGCTCCCAGCGATGGCTTCGTCATGACCGTCGCCACGCGGATCGAGGACTGGAATAACAATGTCCAGACGGCGGCCTCGGACGGAGCCACGGCGGTCAAGCTGTCACCCAACTCGGTGCTCGCCCGCGCCTTCTACGGCGAGGCGCTGGCCGACGTGGGGCGCTATCCGGACGCGCAGGCCCAGCTCAACAAAGGGGCAGCCCTGGCGAAAAAAGGCTCCGCCTATGAAAAGGCCGAGATCGACCGCAACTGGTCCAACTACTACCGCGATCGCAAGGACTACACGCAGGCGCTGAACTATCTGAAGTTGGCCGCCGGCGCCCAGCCGAGCTGGGTGGAGCGCTTGCTGGAGCTGGCCCGCTTCTCGATCGGACGGCAAGACCTGCTGGGCGCCACCCAGTACCTGCAGCGGGCGGCGACGCTCTCGCCGGATGACGCCGGCCTACGGGAGCAGCTCGGCGAGGTCGCGATCTTCGCCCAGGACTACGGCGTGGCAAAGACCGCCTACCAGGCCGCGCTCAAACTGCAGCCGCGCAGCGCGTTTGACTTGAAAATCCTCGGCGACCTCGCGGTTGCGCTCGATCAGGACACGACGACGGCGAGCAATGACGAGCGCGCCGCCGTCGCCGCGCAACCGACCGACCAGGAAGCCGGCGCCTACCTGGTGGCGGTCCTGCGGTATCTACTCAAGGACCAGGCGGCGGCGGAGCAGGCCGCGAAGTCAACCGTCGCGCCTGGCCCCGGTCCAGGACCGGCCGCCACGTACGTCGATCTGAACAAGGCGGCGCTCGACCGGCAGACGGCGGCGCTGGCGGCCGTCAATCGCTACCGCAAGCTCGCCGGTCTCGGACCGGTGGCAACGTCCAGTGTCATCGAGCAGTCCGCGCTGGCGCACGCCTTCTATACGTTCTTCAACGGCGCATCGCCAAAGATTCGCGATCTCGGCATTCACCAGGAAGACTCGAGCGGCCTGGGCTATACAGGCGACAACGTGCTGGCCCGAGCGCAGCATTTCGGCTACCCGCAGCGATCAATGGCCGAAGTCATCACGCACCGGTCGGATCCGGCCGGCGCGGTCAGCGATTGGATCGACTCCGTGTACCACCGGATTCCCATTCTCCGCGCCGATCTGCTCGAGCTGGGTTACGGGGACGCATACCTGGGTCCGTTGACGGTCCAGGTGATGGATATGTCCTACAGCGAGACGACCACCGGTCGAGTGATCCTCTACCCGGCCGCGAATCAGGTCAACGTGCCGGCCGCGTTCAATGGGAACGAGATTCCGGATCCGGTGAGCAAGGCCGGTTCCTCGATCAGCTACCCGACGGGCTACCCGGTGACGGCGACCTTTGATCGCAATGCGCGGGTGACGATCCAGGCCTTCCATTTTCTCGATGCTTCGGGCAAGGAGCTGCCCGGCGTGACCCTGCAACCGAGCAGTGAAACCGAGAACTCGTTCGTCTACCTGGCCAACCTGCCGCTCCAGCCTGGAACGACCTACAGCTGTGACCTGACCTACACGCTGAACGGTGTTGCCGGGCACAAAGTCTGGCACTTCACCACCGCGTCCGGCGCCGCGCCGAGCCCCTCGACCCAGACGGCGGCCGCCAGCCGCTAGCCGCGATCTGTATTCGGCGACTAGCTCGACGTGGCCGGCTCTCCCTATCGTGGACACCAAGGAGGTGAGCAAGTTGTCACGATCGAGGCGGCAGCGCCAGGCCGGCCACGGATCGACCACCGGCGTGGTCGCCGTGTTCGCCATGGTCTTGATCGTCCTGATCTTGCTGGTGGCCTGGTACGGCTTCTTTGGCGGCGGTCACTGGTTCGGGAACAGCGTGAACGTCACGGTGCAATCGACGCCCTAGCGCCAGACCAGAAACAAGGGCTGGCTCCAGGCTCGGCTCCCGTCTGCGTCGATCGCCTCGATGCGGACGTACCTCTCGGTGCCACTGACGGTATAAGTGGCGGTCGACGCGTCGGCCGCCTTGAGGAGCCGGCCGTCGTTGCCGATGAAGCGCACCGTGGTTCCGGGGGACGCCTCGGCCGTGATCGTCAAACCCTGGACGGAAATGCTCGTAAACGCCGGGCCGGTCGAGGCGACGAAGGCGCCGCGCCGAAGCGAGCTCAGCAACGGGACGAGCCCAGGGGCTGCCGCCTGCACATTGATCCAGGCATGGCCGATCGACGGATCCTGCAGGCTCACGGCGTCGTCGCCGGCGAAGGCGTAAACCCGGTTGCCGGACGAGAGCAACTGATCCCATAGTCCCGTCACATCCGGCTGGCCTTCAGCTGCGAGCCTGGCGTCATGGATCTCGAGCCCGAACAGCCGCTGGATTGCGGGAATCGCCTGGCGACCGAATCGCTTGACAGATGATTCCGCGAGGACCGGGAGCGCGCCGCCGGCGGCAATCCAATCGATCGCCTCCTGCGCCGTCGAGGCGGGTAGCCAGTGATCGTCTCCGACGGCCAGCACGTCGCCGAATGGATAGCTCGCGTCGACGACCGGCACGCCGGTCAGGCGCGGCCCGCTGAATTCCGACGTCCATGTGTAGGTGTTCACGTCGCTGATGCCGAGGAACGCGTAGCCGTGATCCGCGTACCAGCGGCCGATGGCGGATGGAAGATCGCGGCCGAGGCCGCGGACCGATGCAGCCTGGAGGTTGCCCTTGTACCAGGTGCCCTGCTGCTCATACGGATTGTCGATCGTCAGATGCTTTGGGGCAGCCGTGAATGTCCTGGTTGATCCGGCGCCCAGCTCGAGGCCCAGCGCGGCGGCTGCGATCACGACGACGATGAGCGCGGCGATCAGGGCGGGAGGATACCCATGTCCAGCGAAGGCGGCGCGGAAACGCGCACGCCACAGGCTTCCAGCTCCTGCCGGACGCGCGAGGCGAGTGCCGGCGCCCCGGCCGTGTCGCCATGGATGCACAAAGACTGGAACGTCACCGGCACGCGACTGCCGTCAGCAGCCAGAACTTCACCGGCAGTGACGAGCCGGCGGACTTGCGCGGCGACGTCGTCGGGAGCGCTCAATACCGCGCCTGGCTCGCCTCGAGGCACGAGGGAGCCATCCGGACCGTACCGGCGATCGGCGAAGGCTTCGGCGGTGAACGGGTGGTCCAGCTCCGCTGCCGCCATCTGCATCGCCGAGCCTGCACGGCCAAGCAGCCGTAGCCGAGGGCTGAAGCCCCGGATGGCACTGACAATCGCCACGGCCATCGACCGATCCGACTCGGCCTGGCTGTAGAGCGCGCCATGTGGCTTGACATGCCGCAAGTCGGCGCCCGCGCGTGCCGCGATCGCCGCCAGCGCGCCCAATTGATAGAGCAGGAGCTCGCGGACTTCGTCGCGTGAGAGATCGCGCGGCCGGCGGCCAAACCCCGCCCGGTCATCGAAGCCGGGATGCGCGCCAACCGCGACACCATGCCGGACCGCGAGCCTCACGGTGCTTGCCATCACCTGGGGGTCGCCCGCGTGCAAACCGCACGCGATGTTGGCCGACGTGATCACCGGCATCAGCGCGGCGTCGACCTCGGGGAAGCCCTCGCCAAGATCGGCGTTGAGATCGAGTTGCACGCCGAAATCGTAAGCGGCGTGGCCGCCGCCGACGATTTCACTCTTTGGGCGTGGCCATCTCCATGGACGCCTGCTGGTCTTCGGATGATTTTTTGCCGGCTTCGAAGATGCTCCAGCGCAGCGCGAGCGATCCGATGATGGTGCAGGCGGCGGCGACGGTCCCCAGCCGACGCTTCGTGCGGTTGCTGCCACCTCGCGCGGCCAGGCGCAGGACGAGCGGGACGATGCCGCCCAGCCCGACGGCGCCGCCCCAGAAGGGCAGCGCGTACGGTCGCGCCATCAGCGGCCGCGCCGCCCGGCCCGATTGCCGGATATAACCGAACGCAAGTCCCAGCTCGCCGAGCGTCCCCGCGGTTTCGACGGTCGCGAGCTTTGCGAGGGTTCTGTCGGACGCCGAGCGCTCGGCTGACCAACTGACCGCCGCGGCACCGGCTGAGACCGCCGACGCCGTGAACAGCCCCGGCAGCAGTTTGCTTTTAGCCCAGAGCGGCACGTTGGTGGCACCAAGCAAGACCCCGGTGTAGCCGGCCAGCACCAATCCGAACACGCTGCCGGAAAGCTCGAGCAGGCGGCTGGGAACCAGCCGGGACAGCAGGCTCAGCAGCATTGGCAATCGTGCCTCGCCACCGGCTTGCGCCATGGCTCGTGCCACGGCCATCGGCGTGAAACCAGCGAGCGTCCACGCGCCGAGGTTCATCGGCGAGAGCGGTTTGAAGATGCGAAGCATGAAATGAAACCGATCGGGACGGCCGAGGTCGGCAATCAACAGCGGCGCGCAGGGAAGGAGGGCACCGGCGGCGATGTAGAAGCCGCCACCGGTTGCCCGGCGATCGTCGTCATCGCCGAACAGTCCCGCGGCACTCGAGGTCAGATAGGCGCCGCCGGCAATGCCGCCGAGCCAGAAGTAGACGGGAATCTCCCAGGTCCAAACCGGACGCCGGATGACGGGATAGTTGTAATAGCCCCCAGAGGGCGAGGGAGAAAGATTGGCTTCAGCCACGGCGACCGAAGACCAGCGCCGAAAGCACGGCCGCGCCGATCGCGACCGCGCCACTCCAGGCGTAGCGCTGCGCCATCGACTTTCGCGGCAAGCGTGGGACTTCCGGAAGGTTGTAGACCGCCGGCTTGTCGAGCAAGAGAAAAAACGCGTGAAGCGGTCCCACTTCGCGTGCCTCTTCGTTCTCCGGCATGCCGTACAGCTGAGCCCTGCTCTCACCGCGCGTTCGTAGCTCGCCGAGCCGGCGGCGGGCGCGTGCTTGCAGCTCCTCGACGTCACCGAACTGGATCGACGCCGTCGGACAGGCCTTGGCGCAGGCGGGCGTCATGTCATCGCGCAGCCGGTCGTAGCAGAGCGTGCACTTATGCGCCGTGCCCGGTTCGAACGTCCCATGCTTGGGCGCGCGATCGATCACACCGAAGGGGCAGGCGGGGACGCAGAATCCGCAGCCGTTGCAAATATCTTGCTGCACATAGACGGTGCCATACTCGGTCCGAATCAGCGACCCGGTGGGACAAGCCTCCAGGCAGGCGGCGTTCGCGCAATGCTTGCAGACGTCCGACATCATCAGCCAGCGCTGGCCATCCCGACGGCTGTTCGCCTTCGCCTGCTCGACGAACTCGACATGGCGCCAGGTGGTGGCGCTGAATCTCCCGGTGTTGTCGTAGCTGTCCCCGGAGAGCCGGTAGCCGTCGGCGGGCAGTTGGTTCCACTGCTTGCAGGCGACCTCGCAGGCCTTGCAGCCGATGCACAGGCTCGTGTCCGTGAAAAAGCCTTTCGGCGTCTTCGGCGCCGGTGGCGATTCGACGTTCATGACGCGCTGATAGGCCTCGATCATGAGAGACGGCCGCGACGGACATTGCAAGTGAACGCCTTGTCCTCCTGGATGTAGACGTTCGGTTCTTCGCTCAAGGCGACGAGATCGTTCACCATCGCTCCTTTGACGAGGCCCTTATAACCAAAGTGAATCGGCAACCCGACGACGTGTATGGTCCGGCCGTCGACGGCCAGGGGGTGGACCCGCCTGGTGACCAGCGCGCGGCACTCGATCTCTTTCCGCACCGAGCTGACCACGATCCATTCACCATTCTTGACGCCGCGCTCGGCGGCGAGCTCGGGGCTGATCTCGGCAAACATCTCCGGCATCAACTCGGACAGCCAGGGGACCCAACGAGACATGACCCCCGAGAGATATTGCTCGGTCACCCGGTAGGTCGTGGCGACGTAGGGGAATCGTGGATCGCCGGGTGGACTGAACGGGTTGTCCTTGCGCGGCACCCGGTTGACGGCCGGGCTGCTCTGCTGGTCATAGAGAAGGTTGGTAACGGGCGATTCGAGCGGCTCATAGAACGTCGGTAAGGGCCCGTCTTTCAGCCCACTGGGAGCGAACAGCCAGCCACGCCCATCGGGCTTGAGGCTGAACGGATCCGCGCCGGAGTGCAGCTCCATGCCGTGCCCCTCTGGTTTCGCCGGGGTGTCGGGCGCCTTGGTTTGCGGGAAGTCGGGCACATCGGGACCGGTCCAGCGCTTCTTGGCCGCATCCCAGTAGATATATTTCTTGCGCTCCGACCACGGTTTGCCGGCGGGATCCGCCGAGGCCCGGTTATATAGGATGCGGCGGTTGGCGGGCCACGCAAAGCCCCATTCAGGAGAGACATAGTTGTCGGGAGTTGGCGTCCGATTTCGGGCCTTGTTTTTTCCCTCTTCGGGGAAGACGCCGCAATAGATCCACACGCCGCAGGCGGTCGAGCCATCCGCTTTGAGGTGCTCGAAGTCCTTGAGCAGCTTCCCGTCGCTAACGGTACGACCGTTGATCTCCTTGAGGACCTTCTCGGCCGAGGGCTCATCCTGGATTCGAAACTCAGGACCAGGGCGGTCGGGCAGGTAATCCCAGGTCAGATTCAGTAGCCCCTGATCGCGCGGCCTGGTCGAGTCGCGGTAGAGATCTTTCAGTCTTCGCCCGAGGTGATAGACGAACCAGAGGTCGGATCGCGCATCCCCGGGCGGGTCGACGGCCTTGTCGTGAAACTGCAGCAGCCGCTGGGTGTTGGTGAAGGTCCCGTCCTTCTCGGCCGGCGCCGCGGTCGGGATCAAGAAGACCTCGGTCTTGATGTCGCTTGGGTTCGGCCGCTCCGGACCGGCGTACCAGAAGGCCGCGGTCTCGGTCTCGTAGAGATCGATGGCGACCATCCAGTCGAGCTGCTTGAGCGCCTTGCGCTGCAGCGATGCATGCGGGCTGCCCGCTGCGGGGTTCTGGCCGAAGACGATGAAGCCGCTGACTTTCCCATCCGCCATCGCCGCCGCGGTCGCGATGTGCGAATGATCGCCCGTGATCTTGCCCAGCCAGTCGTAGCCGAATTGATTGTCTTTTCTGGCAGCCTCGCCATACCAGGCCTTCAGCATCGAGACCATGAACTTCGGAAGGTTGTTCCAGTACCCACCCTTGACCGTGGCGCCTTTCAAGTAGCTTTCGAGCGTTTGATCATCTTTGAAGCTGGCCGGTTGGGGGAGATAGCCGGGCAGCAGATCAAACAGCGTCGGCACGTCGGTCGAGCCCTGGATCGAGGCATGGCCGCGGAGCGCCATGATGCCGCCACCCGGCCGCCCCATGTTGCCGAGGAGCAGCTGGAGAATGCCGGCGGCGCGAATGATCTGTGGGCCGTAACTCTGCTGCGTCCAGCCCACGGCATAACAAATCGCTGTCGTCCGCTCGCGGCCCGAGTTTTTGGTCAGGGTCTCGGCGACGCGCAGGAACAAATCCTGCGGCACACCACAGATGCGTTCGACCATCTCGGGCGTGTAGCGGGCGTAATGACGCTTGAGGATCTGGAAGACGCAGCGCGGATGCTGCAGCGTCTCGTCACGATCTGGCTGGTGCTTGGCGGGGCTGGTGCCCTCCTGACCGTGGCCGGAGTGCGACGCCGCGTCTTCCGGGCCCTCCATCGCGGGGCCCTGATACACCCAGCTGCTGTTGTCGTACTTGTGGGTGCTCGCATCGAATCCCGAGAACATGCCGTCGAGGTCCTCGGTGTCCCGGTATTGATCGCTGACGATGCTCGAAGCGTTCGTATAGGCAACCACATAGTCCTTGAACCACAGATCGTTGCTCAGCACGTAATTGATCAGGCCGCCCAGGAAGGCGATGTCGGTGCCCGCACGCGTGGGCACGTAGAGATCGCAGCAGGCCGATGTCCGGCTGAAGTGTGGATCGACGTGGATCAGAGTCGCGCCTTTTTCTTTCGCTTTCATCGGCCAGCGGAAGCCCACCGGGTGGGCCTCGGCCATGTTGCTGCCCATGATCAAGATGGCATCGGCATTGGCGAGGTCCTGCAAGAACTGCGTTGCCCCGCCTCGTCCGAAGCTTGTCCCCAGACCGGGGACGGTCGCGCTATGTCATATACGGGCCTGGTTCTCGATCGAGACCACGCCCAGGCCGCCGTTGAACAGCTTCTTGATCAGATAGTTTTCTTCGTTGTCCATCGTGGCGCCACCGAGCGTCGCGATTCCCTGGGTCTGGTTGACGAGTTTGCCGTCGGCGCTCCGCTCGAGGAAGGTCTTCTCCCGAGTCTCCTGGATCAGCTTCGCGATCCGGTCCATCGCCCACTCAAGCGGCCGATCTTCCCAGTGGTCGGAGTGGGGCGCCCGATAGCGCACGGTCTTGACGCGATGCGGATTGACCACGTACTGATAGGTGGCGGCGCCTTTGGGGCAAAGGGTTCCCTCGTTGATGGGCGAGTTGGGGTTTCCCTCGATATCGATGATGGTCTTGTCTTTGACGTAAACGAGCTGGCCGCAGCCGACGGCGCAATAGGGACAGACCGACTCCACGACTTTGTCCGCGGCGCGCGTGCGCGGCGCCTTGACGATCGACTCGTGGGACATCGGTTGGGGCGCCATCCCCAAACGTCCCAGCGTGCCGAGGCCGAGTCCCCCCTCACGCTCGACTGCCATGTGAACGCCCTCCTGCGCCGCGATGGCCCCTCGTGGCCAGTATATGAAGGCAGGTCGTCAGGCTGCCGCGGCGCCGGCGCGACCGGCGAAAGACGATCGCCGTTTTTCAGGTTGTTCTTCTCAGGGCCCTCTCAGGGCGGACTAACACCAGGCTCTTAGGCTCACCACCATGGACCACGTCCCAACCGTGGCGTCATCGGCGCCGGCGCGAATGCCGGCGTGGAAGCGGCGCGTATCTCGTCGGACCGTTCTCGCCACTGGAGGTGCGGCGGCGGCAGCCACCGCGGTCGCGGTGCTCTGGAAGGGCAACGACCTGACCCAGGTCATGGACCGGGTCCGCGACCTTACCCACGGCTACCCGGGAGCCTTGAGGGATGAGCGGGTTCGAGTCAGCCATCTGCTGCGACGAGCGGGCTTCGGGGCGACGCCGGGCGAGCTGGATCGTTACGCCACGATGGGAACGACCGCGGCAACGACGGCCTTGCTCGATTATCAGAAAGTTTCGAACGCGGCACTGGACACGAAGCTGCCCATCATCGACTTCAGCGGCGCGCGGCCTGCCGCCAGTGCCGGGGCCATCCAGGGGTGGTGGCTGCAGCGCATGACGGAGACCGCCCGGCCGCTGGAAGAAAAGATGACGCTGTTCTGGCACGGGCTGCTCACCAGCGGGCTGGACAAGGCGGGGCCGGCACAGGTGTTCACCCAGAACGCGCTCTTCCGATCGATGGCACTTGGCAATTTCGACGATTTGCTGAAGGCCGTCTCCAAAGACCCGGCGATGATGGTCTACCTCGATACGGAAACGAACCGGAAGGGCAAGCCGAACGAGAACTATGCGCGCGAGCTGATGGAGCTGTTCACGACCGGCGTCGGGCACTACACCGAAATTGATGTTCGCGAGTCGGCGCGCGCCTTTACCGGATGGACCCTAACGGGCGCCCGCCAGTTGCGACTGACGACGGGCTCGACCTTCGTTCCGCGGCTCCATGACGACGCCAGCAAGACCTTCATGCGTAAGACGGGGAATTTCACTGGCGACGACATCATCGAGATGCTGGTGCCGCTGCGCGCGACGGCCGAGCGCCTCAGTACCAACGCGTTTTATTCGGAGAAGGTCTACCGCGCCCTGGTCAAGAGCCCGGCCGAGCTCGTCGCGCAAACGATCAAGGCCAGCGGAGCGGACGAGCGGAGCTACGTGCTCGCCGCACAGGCGATGGCGCCGATGGGACAGCTGTTGTTCTATCCGCCGAACGTGGCGGGCTGGCCGGGCGGGACGTCATGGATCAACGGCTCGACGCTGCTCGCCCGTATCAACTTTGCCAACGCGGCCGCCCAGCGCATGACTGTGGCGTTGCCGGCTCAGTCGCTTGACCAGCTGTTGCACACGCTCGTGGACGCCAACGTCAGCCAATCCACGAAAGACGCGCTGCAGGCTTACGCGAAGGAGCATCCCGGCGACCAGGCCGGGCTGCTCTTCATGGTGATGGCGACGCCGGAATTTCAACTGAACTAATGGAGATGAGGGGCAATGTTTAGCCGGCGTGACTTTCTGAAGCAGGGTTTGCTCCCGGTGATGGCCGGCTCGACGGTGCCGTCGGTGTTCGCCAACGGCGTTGCCGCCGCGGCGGCAGACTCACCGAACGCCTCGCCAAACAGCCGGATCCTCGTCCTGGTGCAGCTGGCCGGCGGCAACGACGGCCTCAATACGCTGATCCCGTACCAGGACGGCGCCTACCATGACGCCCGGCCCACGCTGCGGCAGGACCAGGGCGTGTTGACGCTGAACAATCACGTCGGCCTGCATCCGAACCTCAAGGGGCTGAAGGCCAGTTGGGACGCCGGACAGCTCGCGATCGTCCAGGGCGTTGGCTATCCGAACGCGAGCCTGTCGCACTTTGCCTCGATGTCGATCTGGGAGACGGCAAACGTCCAGGGCGGGATCGGCGACGGCTGGCTCGGGCGCTATCTGAACTACCTGGACCAGGTTGGCGAATCGCCGAACCACGCACTGGAAGGCATCAGCGCCGGCTCGCTCGTCCCGCCGGAAATGCGGTCGAAAACACCGGTCACGGCGCTGAGCTCGGTGAAAGGCCTCAGGCTGCAGCCGGTCAATGAGCATGGCACCCAGGTCGACGTCGAGAACCCGCTGATGAGGTTCTATGGCGCCTTCAAAAGCAGCGGACCGGCGCCGTTCGGCGCGCTGCTCGACACCACCTTGAGCGAGGCGCTCCAGGCATCCCATGCCCTGCAGGCGACCGATGCGAGTTATCAGGCAAAGGCGGCCTATCCGGTGAATGGACCAGGCGCTCGCCGCGTTCATGCAGGACCTGGCGGGCCACGGCCTGGCCGATCGCGTCATGGTCATGACCTGGTCGGAGTTCGGCCGTCGCGTCAACGAGAACGGCAGCGCCGGGACCGACCATGGAACCGCCGCGCCGATGTTCCTCCTGGGTGCCCCGGTCAAGGGCGGGCTCTACGGCTCAGAACCGAGCCTGAGTGACCTCGACAACGGCAACCTGAAATTCACGACCGACTTCCGGTCGGTCTATGCCTCGGTGCTTCAGGATTACCTGAAGGCTCCCGCGTCCGACCTGCTCGGTGGGCATTTCGAGATGCTGCCGCTGCTGAAGGCCTAGTCGCGCGTCGTCAGGGTCACCGGATTTCTCGTGTGTAGCATCAGCGCGTGCCGCTCGCGCCCGATGCCATCGTTCGCTTGAACCTCGGCAGGCTGTGGCTCTCGTACCTGAAGATGCAGATTCCGGTCCACGGCTTTCTCATCAAGCATCCCGATGGCGCCGGCCTCGTCGACACCGGCTATGGAACGCCGCTGGAATTGATCAAGGACTATCGCCCGGTCAACGCCTCGGTCGCGGATGCGCTTGCGCGGCATGATATCCACCCGTCCGATATTCGCTGGGTGATCAACTCGCACCTGCATTTCGATCATTGCGGCCAGAATGCCGTCTTTCCGCAGGCGCCGGAGTATTTGCAGCATCGCGAGTGGGAGAATCGCCAACAGTACGAAACGCCGGCCGCCTGGCTCGAGTACGCGGGCGCGCGTTTCGAGCTGCTCGATGGTGACGCCGAGGTCGTTCCAGGCGTGCGGGTGGTCACGACCCCAGGCCACACCATTGGCCATCACAGCATCGAGATCGAAACGACGGACGGCCCGGCGCTGATCGCCGGCGATGCCTGCTGGACGGTCGAGATGTTCGAGGGCAAGCCGCCGCAGGGGCCGATGATGGACGACATGCCGGCGGCGCTGCGGTCCCTGCAACGCCTGCGAGAGGTGAAGCCGACGGCGGTTCACTTCTGCCACGACAAGCGCACCTGGATGCATAAAACGGCACTCTGACCCTCCCCGGCCATGGGGGACATTTGTGCCCGGCGCACGAAGAAGTACACGACATTTCCGTGACGCCGGTCCATTACGCCTGACCCGGCTCTCGTCGGACAATGCCGGGCATGAAAATCGACAGTGGCGATACCGCCTGGGTCCTGATGTCGGCGGCGCTCGTCATGTTGATGACGCCCGCCCTCGGATTCTTCTATGGCGGGCTGGTCCGGCGGAAGAACGTGCTCTCGACGATCATGCACAGCTTTTTCATCCTGTGCCTGATCAGCGTCCAGTGGGTGTTGTGGGGCTACAGCCTGGCCTTTGGGCCGGACAAGGCGCACATTATCGGCGGCCTCGACTGGGTTGGCCTGAACCACGTCGGCCTGACACCGAACGCCGATTACGCGCCGACCATTCCGCACCAGGCCTACATGCTGTTTCAGATGATGTTCGCGGTCATCACGCCGGCCCTGATCAGCGGCGCCTTCGCCGAGCGACAACGCTTCAAGGCCTTCGTGCTGTTCTCGCTCTTGTGGGCCACGTTCGTGTACGACCCGATCGCGCACTGGGTCTGGGGCGCGGGCGGCTGGCTGCACAACCTCGGCACGCTCGACTTCGCCGGTGGCACGGTCGTCCATATCAGCTCCGGCGTCTCCGCGCTGGTGGCAGCGCTCGTGCTGGGTCGACGGATCGGCTTCGGCCAGGGGAAGTTCGAGCCCCATAACGCGACCATGACCGTACTCGGCGCCTGCCTGCTCTGGTTCGGATGGTTCGGCTTCAACGCGGGAAGCGCCGTGACGTCCGGCACGCTGGCGACCAGCGCGTTCGTCGTGACCAACACGGCGACCGCCATGGCGGCGCTGACCTGGATGACCGTCAGCTGGTGGCACAAACGGCAGCCGAGCGTCCTGGGCGCCGCCGCGGGTGCCGTCGCCGGCCTGGTGGCGATCACTCCGGCGTCCGGCTTCGTCAACGTGATGGGCGCGATCGTGATCGGCTTCGGCGCCGGCGTCGTCTGCTACGCCGCCATCCAGCTTCGTGAGCGGATCCGGGTGGACGATGCGCTCGATGTCTGGGCCGTCCACGGCATCGGCGGCACCTGGGGCGCGCTGGCCACCGGCCTGTTCGCCACGGTCGCGATCAATACGGCCGGCGCCAACGGGCTCTTCTACGGCAATCCAAAGCAGGCCCTGATCCAGCTGGTCGCGATCGGCGCCTCATGGGGCTGGTCGATCATTGGAACCTTCGCGATCCTCAAGCTCGTCAACCTGATCGTTCCCCTGCGTGTCGGGGAAGACGAAGAAGCGCTCGGCCTCGATCTCTCACAACATGGTGAACCGGCCTACGCCGACGTCAGCGCCTTTTAGTAAGGAGGAAACAATGGATCCGACAACGATCATGGCGATCGCCTGCAGCGTTCTCGTCTTCACGGGTTGGCTCGTCTTGCCGCACGCACCAAAGACTGTCAAGCCGGCGGTCGTGGTCAGCGAGGAGCGGCAGCCCGTCGCGATTTCCGCCTAGCCGCCCGCACGACCGATAGTTTCGACGCGGTCTCGATGCTCAGCGTCAGCGAGCGAGCCGCGCGGAGCCGCATCGTCCGAGCGACCTGATCGACTTCTTCCACGACGATCCGCTGGCCCGGCCTCAGGCCGCGATCGTGCAAGTACTGCAAGAGCGGCGGCGCCTCGCGCTGCGCAACTTCGGAGATTCGCGTGATGGTCGCCATCTCGCCTCCCTGGAGCGCCGAGAGCCGCAGCTCGTCGGCCCGCATCGTCGACGAGCCTGGAATGGGATTGCCATGGGGGCAGGTCTGCGGCTTGCCGAGCGACTCATACAGTTTGTTTGCAAGCTGGTCCGACAGTGCCGTCTCCAACCGTTCTGCCTCGGTGTCGGCGGTGACCCAGTCGAGATCCAGCGCATCCGTCAGCCAGCGCTCGATGATGCGATGGCGCCGAACGATCGCCGCGGCCGCCGTCTCGCCTTGCGGCCTCAGCTCGATTTCCTTCTTGCTGCTGAGGCGCACCATGCCATCACGCGTCATCCGCCGCAAGGCCGCCGTCACCGTGGGCCGGCTGACACCGAGCCAGTCAGCCAGCCGGGCGCTGCGGACCACCTCGCCTTCAGCCCGGATGTAGTAAATCGCCTCCAGGTAATGGGCGACGACCTCGGAGGGTTTCGCCGCCCCTGTGTTAGCCTCAGCTAATCGTGAGGTTCGCATCAGCTAACAGTACACAACCTTGAGCCACCTCTCCGCCGCCGCCCTCGGCGCGATCGCCGGTCGGCCCCGGTCGAAACGGCGCTGGCCGCGATGCACCGGGGCGACCACGGTTTCGTGATCCAGGTTGCGATCTTTGCCTTCGGCATCGGCGCCGGACTGCTCTCGCTTGTCTACGTGAACGCTCGGCTGTTCGGCCGAACCAAGAACGCACCGCCGGCCGCGCCCCGAACGCTGGCGATGATGATCGCGACCGGCCTCGGCTTTCACAATCTCTCGGAAGGCCTGGCGATCGGGCAGTCGGCCGCGACCGGCGCGATCGCCTTTGCCATCGTGCTGGTCATCGGCTTTGCGTTGCACAACGTCACCGAAGGCTTCGGGATCGCGGCGCCGCTGGCGATGGAGACCACGATGCCCTCCTGGGGGTTTCTTGCCCTTGCCGGGTTGGTCGGCGGCGGACCAACGTTTCTCGGGACCGTGATCGGCTACGTCTTCACCTCCACCTATATCTATGTCCTGTTCCTGGCGCTCGCGGCGGGCGCGCTGCTTTACGTCATCAACGAGATGTTTCACATTGGACGGCGGCTCAATTCGCCGGTCGCGATGGCATGGGGACTGCTGGCCGGCTTTCTGCTCGGCTATGCGACCGATTTATTTCTCACGTATATCGCCGCGTAGACTGAGTCGGCTGTGAGCCTCGTCTTAGAACATGCGACGCTGCTCGACGGCACCGGACGCGATCCACAACCGGAGTCGCGGGTCGTGGTCGACGACGGTCGCATCAGCCGAATCAGCCGGAGCAATGGCCCGTCGGCTCCTAAGGGCGCCCGCGTGATCGATTGCCAGGGACGAACGCTCATGCCGGGATTGCTCGATGCGCACGTGCACCTGGCGAGCCTCGATCTTGATCCGGTGGCCGAAGTCGCGCTGGCGCCGGCCGTGATCGCGCTGCGAATCGCGCGGCAGATCGAGGAGACGCTGCAGGCCGGATTCACGACCGTTCGCGACGCCGGCGGGCTCGACTGGGGGTTCAAGGATGCCGTCAACCGCGGGTTGATTCGCGGGCCCCGCTTGTTCATCAGCGGCCCCTTTCTCTCGCAAACCGGCGGACACGGCGACAACCAGCGGCCGCGGACCGCGAGGGAGCCGTTTCACGCCATCCCTGGCCTGACGACGGAGACGATCCTTGCCGATGGCGCCGATGAGGTGCGCCGCGCCGCCCGCGAGGCACTGCGCCGCGGCGCGGATCAGATCAAGGTGATGGCGAGCGGAGGCGCCGCGTCACCGACCGACGAGCTCGATCATGTGCAGTACTCGGTCGACGAACTTTCGGCGGCCGTTGGGGTGGCTCGCGGCGTTGGGACCTACGTGCTGGCCCATGCCTACGGGCCGGGGGCGATTCAGGCCTGCCTGCGGGCAGGCGTGCGATCGATCGAGCACGGAAATTTCCTCGACGAGGAGACGGCGGACCAGATGCTGAGCCAATCGGATACCTACCTGGTGCCGACGGTCATCACCTATGAACTGCTCTCTCACCTCGAGGCCGGCAACGGATGGACCGCGGACAACGTTCGCAAGATCCGGCAGGCGCTGACGGGAGCCTATGACGCGCTCGGGCTTGCCTATGAAAAGGGCCTGCGGATCGGATCGGGCTCCGACGTGCTCGCCGACATGCAAGGCGAAAAGGGAAAGGAGATCGCCTGCCAGGCCCGCATCATGGGCGCGATGAACGCGATCGTGGCCGCGACGCGCACCAACGCCCAACTGCTCCGGATGGAGCAGGAGGTTGGCACCCTCGAAGAAGGGAAGCGCGCCGACTTGATCGTGCTCGACGCGGACCCGCTTGCGAATCCAGACATCTTTGGCCAGGCGAACCATGTTCGCCTGGTCGTCCTTGGCGGCGAGGTTGTCAAGGATCTCGACGGAGGCACCCCCGCCACGGCCCTTCCCCAACAGGGGAGGGCAACAGTGCCTAGCGGCGGCTAACGGCCTTCTCCATTTCGGCCTGGTGCACGATGCAGAGCCGCGCCCACGGCTTGGCCTCGAGCCGCTCGTCACCGATCGCCTTGCCGCACTCCTCACAGGTCCCGTAGCTACCATCCTCGATGCGCTGGAGGACGTGCTGGATATCGTCGAGCTCGGCTTCGAGCATGGTGAGGGTCGTCAGGTCTCGCTCCCGTTCGAAGGTCTCGGTCCCCAGCTCGCCAGCATGCTGATCGACCTTAGACAACTCGCGGTCCTCGACGACGTCGGCGACATGACCGCGTAATCGTTCGGCCAGTGCCCGCCGGTTCTGCTGTTCTTCCATCAAGCGCCCGCGTGCCTGTTTCACGTCCATAATGTAAGTGATGATATCGCAAATCCTGATATTGCCACTGTGGCGCCGGAGGACCTGATGGAGCTTGGCTACTCGCTTTCGAGCGAAGAACATGGCCCGAAGGAGCTGGTCGCGCAGGCGCGCCAGGCCGAGGAAGTCGGATTCTCATTCGCGCTGATCTCGGACCACTTCCACCCATGGACCGAGCGGCAGGGGCAGAGTCCATTTGTGTGGACGGTCATCGGGGCGATCGCTCAGGCCACCAGCCGGCTGCGGCTGGGGACCGGCGTCACCTGCCCGCTGATCCGGATCCATCCGGCGGTGATCGCACAGGCCGCCGCAACGTCGGCGGCGATGCTGCCCGGACGCTTTTTCCTCGGCGTGGGCACCGGCGAAAACCTGAACGAGCACATCCTGGGAACGCACTGGCCCGACGTCGACGTCCGGCTCGAGATGCTCGAAGAGGCCGTTGAAATCATCCGTCTCCTCTGGCGTGGCGAGACGGTCAGCCACCGGGGACGGTATTACCTGGTGGAGAACGCGCGGATCTACACCCGGCCGTCGCAACCGCCGCCAATGCTGGTCGCCGGCAGCGGCACCAAGTCCGCCCGCCTGGCCGGAAAGATCGGCGATGGCTACATCGGGACGGCACCGAAGCCGGAGGCGATCACGACGTTCGAGAACGCCGGTGGCCGCGGCAAACCAAGGTACGGGCAGATGACGGTTTGCTGGGCCGAGGACCAAAGTCGCGCCCGGAAAACGGCGCGAGAACTCTGGCCAACCGCGGGGCTCAGCAGCGAGCTGACCCAGGAGCTGAAGCTCCCGGCCCACTTCGAGCAGGCGACCACCACCGTTCGCGAAGAGGACATCAGCAAGACGATCGTTTGTGGACCCGATCCCGATGCGCATGTGGCCAGAATCCGCGAGTATGAAAACGCCGGCTATGACCATGTTTACGTGCATCAGGTCGGCCCCGAGCAGGATGGGTTCTTTCGCTTTTACCAGCGGGAGGTCATCCCACGGCTGGGGCTGGGTCGAGCGCAAGCCAAACCGCAGGCCGCGATGGCGTAGCTTCGGGATGCACCGTCCGCGACGCTCGAGCAGCGCGTTCTGGGAGAACCTCCGCCAGCCGATGCCGCTGGCTGAAAAGGTCAGGCTGCTTTTCCGCAACCGGATGCACCTGCCGCCTCAACCGTGTTGTGGCCATCCTGGCCAGCCCGGCTGTTGAGAACGAGCGCCGAGCCCGGGTCCGGGCTCTCCAGCCAAAGTTCCTTACTAGAACTCTGGCCGACGGCGACGGCGCCAGCCGCGCCGGACGGACGGAGACGTCAACGACGCCGATGCGGGCGGTTCAGTCAGTGATGCGATGCATGCAGCGAGTAGGCGCCGCATCTGATCTTGTTCGCTGAACTCCAGATTGGCCAGCATGTCTTGCTCGACGCGGCGAACCGCGGCGCTGGCCACCTTAAGCTGGCGGCGCCCGCGGGCGGTCAGCTCGGTCGGCAGGGCCCTGCCGACGGGTGCCTGTGCCGCGCGGACAACGAGTCGTTGGCGTTCGAGGGCCTGCAGGAGGACATTCATCGACTGCCGGGTAACGAAGGCGCCGCGGGCAAGCTCGGAGTTGGACAGACCCGGTCGCTGGGCAAGCAGCTCCAGGCAGGCGTAGTGGGTGATCGTCATGCCAAGCGGCCTCAGCACGGCCTCCAGGGCAGAGTGCAGGGCGCTCGCGGCCGCCTTCAACATGTACCCCAGCGATGTGTCCAGCTCGATTCCGGGCTCGCCTTGACTCATGTCAGTAGTTTGACATATACTGGCGTGTGTCAGACCACTGACATACAAGAGGAGGCAGGAATCATGGCCGTCACCGGACCCGACTTCATTTCATTGCAGGTTCGCGACCTGGAGCGTTCCGCCGCTTTCTACGAGCAGTACCTGGGGCTGAAGCGCTCCGACGCAGGACCGCCGCACGCCGTCGTGTTCGACACCAAGCCGATCGCGTTCGCTGTCCGCGACCTCGTCGCGGGCGTCGACCTGGACGCGATCGCGCAGCCGGGGCAGGGAATGGCGCTGTGGCTGCATGCCTCCGACGCGCAGAACATCCACGACGTCCTCGCCGCTGCCGGCACGACGATCGTCTCAGCGCCCGTCGACGGGCCGTTCGGCCGCACTTTTACATTCGCGGACCCGACGGCTACCAGGTGACCCTCCACGACCGCGGCTGAGCCGGCTCTCCAAGCTCAGTTGACAACAAACCAGCATTCCACTAAAATTACAGTCATGCTATCAAGTAGCACGATATTCTGCGCGGGAGGTTCTCATGGTTAGTTTGATCTGGACGATCGTCGTCGTACTCTTCGTCCTCTGGCTGCTTGGATTCGCCCTGCACGTTGCCGGAGGGCTGATCCACTTATTGCTGATACTGGCGATCATCGGCATCATCTACAACTTGCTGGTCGGTCGCCGAGCGGTCTAGCAAGAGGCAGGCAAAGCGGGGGCGCGCCCGGCGCGCCCTTTTTTTGTGCGATTTCGACGACGCCCCCGACACGGAAACGACGAAATCACCTGCGATAATGCCGGGCGTGAGTGAGACGGCGGGGCGCGTCTTACGGCGGGGCCCCGATCGCGTGCTCGGCGGAGTGTGCTCCGGCCTCGGCCATTATTTCGGCGTCGACCCTCTCCTCGTGCGCATCGTGTTCGTCGTCCTCGCGCTCGCACATGGCATCGGCATCGTTCTCTACCCGATCCTCTGGCTGCTGATGGAGCCGCCCGCCGGAGCGTTCGCCGCGGGCAGCCGGTCGCTCAGCCAGCGGCTTCGAACTATGGGCGACGAAATTCGGGAGGACTTTCGGACCGGTTTCAACCCGGGAAGCCCGGCGGCGACGCCGGTGCCGCCGCCCCCACCATCGCCTCAGGCAGTCGCGACGTCGGGCCGGGGCGCGCAGCAGGGAATCTGGATCGGCATGATCTTGATCGTCCTCGGCGCCTATTTTCTGCTCGACAACCTCGGGGTGTTCAACGCCGTCCGCTGGGACCTCTTCTGGCCGGTGGTCCTGATCGCGGTCGGCCTGCTTTTTCTCGTTCGCCGCCGGTAGCACCATGATCCGGAGCCGCGGCCTCTTCTTTCCGCTGGTGCTGATCGCCATCGGTGTGCTCGTCCTGCTGGCTAACGTTGGCGTCCTTTCCTCACAGGCCCTGCAGCGGCTCGCGGACCTCTGGCCACTGCTCCTGGTGATCGTCGGCCTTCAGCTGATCTTGAACTACACCATGCCGCGGCAACAGGCGACCGTCATCGGCCTGGCCGTGACCGCTCTGATCCTGATCGCGGCGGTGATTTACGCCGCGCTCGCGCCCTCGACGGCGTTCGGCACGCAGCACGCCAGCTCTTCGGAACGGATTGGCGGGCTCAGCGCCGGAATCCTGGAGTTGAACTACAGCGCCGCTTCCGTCAACATCCAGGCCACGAGAGCTCCAACTTCGGCGGTTTGCATCTATTCGGCTCGAGCAACCGCAAGCTCACGGTGACGCTGTCGACAGCGATTCCCTGGACGATCCGTATCAGCGGTGGCGCCTCCGGCCTGCAGATGGATCTCCGAGCCCTGCAGCTGACCAACCTCCAGATCAACGGCGGCGCCAGCTCGGTCGACGGGAACCTGGGCAAGCCGAAAGGCACGCTCGCCGTCAACATCAGCGGCGGCGCGAGCAACGTCTCGCTGCGAATCCCGAACGGCTCGCCGTGGAGCGTTGGGTTGACGGGCGGCGTCAGCAGCGCGACGATCAACGGCCAGAGCTCGGGAGGAATCGGCGATTTCAGCAAGCAGAGCAGCGGCTACAACGGCGCGACCGACCGGTTCGACATTCGGGTCAGTGGCGGCGTTTCGCACCTCGACTTGCACACGGAATAGTCCTGATTGCCGCACGTTGTGCTGGTTCGCCACGGCGAGACCGAGTGGAGCAAGGACGGGCGGCACACGGGGACCACCGATATCCCGCTGACGCAGGTTGGCCGGGAGCAGGCGCTCCGGCTCGGGTCGGAGCTGGCGCGCTGGCAGTTTGCGCTCGTACTCAGCAGCCCACTCCAGCGGGCGCTGGATACGTGCCGGCTCGCCGGCTACGGCGATGTCGTCCAGCTTCGCCCGGATCTGGCCGAATGGGATTACGGCAGGTACGAGGGCAAGACCTCGGCGGAGATCGCCACCGAACAGCCGCGCTGGTCGCTGTGGACCGACGGCGGCCCGGGTGGAGAAACCGCCGCCGATGTCGCCAGGCGCGTTGACCGGTTGATCACCGGAGTCCGCAGGGTGAGCGGCGACGTCCTGCTCTTCTCCCATGGTCATGTCCTCCGCGTGTTGACCGCCCGCTGGCTGGGGGAGATGCCGGAAACCGGACGCTATTACGCACTCGAGACAGCAGGACTCAGCGTGCTCGGTTACGAGCATGAAAACGCCGTCATCTGGCGCTGGAACCAGCCGCTTCCCTGAGCTGGCGGACTTGACGAGCACCCTCCGTCATCTGTTAGCGTGGCCCGCAGGAGACCCGTTCGCGGAGGGGGAAGGAGGGAAGCTGAATGGGATTGTTTTCCGGCCATCGTCGGCTGCCTGGGTCAACCAGATTCCAGTTGCCGGTGCGACTCCACTCGGAGTCCACGCTGCGAGAGCGACTGAAGCGTGGGGCGGGTGCGATTCGCGCCTGGGCGGTTGCCGCCAGCAACGACGCGAGGGTGGTGGGCACCATCCTCGTGGTCGCTAGCGCCGCCCTCGCCGTCGAGATGGCTGCCAGCTTCAAGTAATAGGCATCGCCTATCAGGCCCATCGCCACAAACGATTGGACTCGATGACGGCTTAGCTGATAGTTTGGCTTCCATGATTAGCATGGAAGGGTTCCGGTTACCGACGAGCGACGGTGACGACGTCCGGGGCTGCCGCGCCGAGACCGTAGAGTGCGCCTGTCCCGACGATTGCGAGCGCGACCACGGCAACGAGTAAGGTGGCCCTCACCCCGACCCTCCCCCAAGGGGCGAGTGATGGTTCGCGCCAGTTGGTGGCCAGCCCGCTGCTGCCGGAAGGGTTCAAGGTCCCGGCGTCTCGCTACGTGAATCCGAGCACGCGCATGCGGGCCCTACTTGACACCGAGCCATTCCTGTTCGGGCCGGGCGTATACGACCCGATGGGCGCCGAGCTCGTCATGTACTACGGCTTCAAGGCGGTCTACTTCAGCGGCTATTCCTTTGCCATCGGCCACCTGGGCACGACCGACATGGACCTCTATTCGAATGTCGAGATCGCCGATGCCGCCCGTCGCACCGTGAGCGCGTTGCGCAAGTTCCAGTTGACGATGGCGGTGGGAGATCCGGAAAAGGGCGTCCAACCCAAGCACCTGGACATCCCGCCGGTGGTTGTCGACATGGACGGTGGGTACGGCAACATCTTCAATGTCCAGCGGACGACCGAGCTCTACGTCAACGCCGGCGTGGCGGCAACCCACATCGAAGACCAGGTCCTGCCCAAACGCTGCGGGCACATCGGGGGCAAGGCGCTGATCCCGGTGAGCGAGATGGTGGGCAAGCTGCGCATGGCGCGCGCGGTTGCCGATGATCTGGGCAATCGCGATTTCGTCGTCATCGCCCGCACCGACGGGCTGAGCGCCGTCGACGCCCCGGAGCCGCTGCGCAAGATGGACCTGGCCATCGATCGCGGCCTGCGCTACCTGGACACCGGCATCCCTGACCTGCTCTGGTGCGAGTTCCCCACCTCGGAACGCGGTCCGGTCGAAACCTTCACCGGGGCGATCCGCAAGCGCTTTCCCGACGCCCGCTTCGCCTTCAACTGGTCGTCCTCGTTCAAGTGGTTCAAAGATCCCAATCCGCTGACGTTTGCCGAGCTTGGCGAGATGGGGATGAAGTTCATCTTCATCACGCTGGGGGCGCAGCACGCCGAGGGCTTTGGGCTGAGCGAGCTCCTGCAGGCGATGTCGAAGCAGCAGCAGGACGGCTACATCGCCCTGCAGCGCAAGGAGTTCGAGCAGGGGCAGGACGTCCCGACAAAGAGCCATCACTTCTTTTCTGGAGTGCCGTACCACCACCTGCTCGGCAAGGCATACGACGCCGCCCGGCTGGGGAAGGAGTTCGTCGAGGAGCTGCCGGAAGACCGCGTCGTCTAGGACGCCAGCGCGGTCGGGTCCGATTCGCGGACCAGGTTCAGGAAAGCGGCGACCGTCCCCGATGGCCGGCCCTGGTCGCGCCGCCTGATCAGCACAATCTTTTGGGTCACGGCCGGCGCGTCGGTGACCGTAACCTCGACCAGCGTTTTGCCGCTCAGCTCGCCGGCCACCGCGCTCCGAGGGAGCAGTGCGATGCCCAGTTTTCGCTCGACCATCTTCTTGGTCGATTCAATGTTGTCGAGCTCCATCACCTCGCGTGGCGTGACCCCCAGACTCAAGAAGAACGACTGGGTCAGCTCGTAGTAGCTCGAGGTCCGATCGAAAAAGATCAACCGCTCCGTCGCGACGTCGGCGATCCCCACCCTCGAGCGCTTCGCGAACGGGTGATCCCGAGGGACAACCAGGACCAGCGCCTCCTCGTAAAGGGGAATCGATTCGATGTCCGGGTGACGGAGCGTACGGACCATCGCCAGCTGGACTTCTTCTCGGAGGAGCATCTGGAGCACGTCCTCCGAATGACCGGTGCGGACGGCGACCTCAACCCGCGGGTAGGCGGCGGCGAAACGCTGCAGCAGCGCCGGGAGCACGTAGGTGCTCACCGCGGGCGCCGCGCCGAGGACCAACCGGCCGGCTGAAGCCGAGCGTGCGTCGGTCAGCGCCTGGCGACCGTCGCGAACCGCCCGGATGGCCCGCTCGGCGTAGGGCAGGAAGGCACGGCCGGCGTCGGTCAGGCGCATCCCCCGACGAGTTCGCGCGAAGAGGGGCTCGCCGAGCTCGCGCTCGAGCGCATGCAGGCGCGCGGTCAGCGTTGGCTGCGTCACGAACATGGCTTCCGCCGCCCGGCTCACGTTGCCGCGCCTGGCAACTTCGAGGAACCCCTCGATCTGTCCGAGCAGCACGGCTTTAGCTATAGAGATTTTTTATCGCGGCGTCAAGCTCAGGACTCTGAGGGGGGACCGTAGTCGGCGTCCGAGGTGGGCTGCCCCTGTACCCAGGCCTCGCTCGCCGGAGGAACCTTGGGATTTTCA
Source organism: Chloroflexota bacterium (assembly GCA_005880395.1). Taxonomy (GTDB): domain Bacteria; phylum Chloroflexota; class Dormibacteria; order CF-121; family CF-121; genus CF-13. The sequence continues at coordinate 11,874 of VBHQ01000047.1, read as the reverse complement.
CTGGGCGGCGCCGACTGGCCGGTCGCCGGCTCTTCGCCGGTTCGCACCGTGGGATCCTCTTCGCTCTGTCCGGCTTCCCGGTTGGGATCCGCCGGTTCCCGACGTTCTCGGATCTGCTCGCTGTTTGGTTCCATGTCTTTATCCTGCCGCATGACGGGTGTCATAGGGAAGTCGTGACCGCTGCGACTGGCTGAGCGCCCGGTCCGCCGATACCGTCATGGATGGCAATCCGCGCCGGATTCGGCATCAAACCGCGGCATCCACGGACCAGACTCGATCCGCTAACAAATCGCAAGACGACCGAACGAAGAGGAGACGAGATGGAAATCATTCGAAACCTGACGCGACGCAAATTGCGCAACATCCTGACCATCAGCGGCATCGTGATCGGCGTTCTGGCGCTCGTCACCATGGGCGCCATGGCCGAGAAGTTCAATGCTCTGCTGGCAGGAGGCGCAACCTACTTTGGCTCAAACGTCCAGGTCGCGGACAGCTCCAGCGGCGCGGTCGGCGGCTTCGGCGGCGGTCTGCTTACGCTCGACCGGGTTGCGGCCCTGCAACAGGTCGACGGTGTCGCGGCGGCATTTCCCGATGTGAGCGTCGGCGCCAAGCCGGGCAGCACGAACACCGTCTCATTTGGGATCCCCGACTACATCTCGAACTACGATCCGCGCGCCAACGACTACAGCGCGTTCAAGCTCCAGCTTGCGCAGGGACGCGACGTGAACAGCAACGGCGAAGTGGTTTTGGGCTCAGACTTCGCCACCGAGTTCAAGAAGCAGGTTGGGCAGAGCATCGACCTCCCCATCAAGGCGAAAGACGCGCCGCCTGACTTCGTCAACCATCGCTTCACCGTGGTCGGGATCCTGGCCAAGACGCAGACGGCGCCCGATACCGGGGCGTACGTCAGCCTTGCCGATAGCCAGACGCTCCTCAAGGAGACTCTGCCGGCCAGCATCCGAAGCGGCATCGATACGACGAAGCTCGTCAACGGCGCAACGGTCTACGGCAAGCCCGGCGTCGATCTCGATAAGCTCGCCGACAAGATCAATGCCGAGGTTCCAGGCGTCAAGGCGACCAAGCCGAGCACCCTGGTGGCAAGCTTCAACTCCGGGGGCGCGCTCTTTACGGCAATCACCACCGGCGCCGCGCTGATTGCCCTCATCGTCGGCGGCCTGTCCGTGATCAACACCATGCTGATGGCCGTCACCGAGCGGGTGCGTGAGATCGGCCTCAAGAAAGCGGTTGGCGCGCGGACCCGTCATATCCTTCGCGAGTACGTGCTGGAAGCGGTCCTGATCGGTGCGATTGGCGGCACGATCGGCCTGCTGCTTGGCTGGGGCCTGACCAGCCTGATCAACGCGGCGACCGCCTCGGCGAACCTCACGCTCTTCCTGCTCAGCTGGCGGCTCGTCATCATCGCCATCCTGTTCTCGGTCGGGCTCGGCGCCGTCGCCGGCATCATCCCCGCCCTGCGTGCTGCCCGGATGGATCCGGTGCGCGCGCTGCGGGCGGCGTAGGAGGAGTCACATGGCAAGCATCGAACTTCATGAGTTGACCAAGCACTACAAGCAAGCGCATACGATTGTCAGGGCCGTTGACGGGATCACCCTTACCGTTGATGCCGGAGAGTTCATCTCGATTGTTGGCCGGTCGGGCAGCGGCAAGACGACCACACTCGACCTGCTTGGCCTGTTGCTGCGGCCGACCAGCGGCCAGGTCATGATCGACGGCGTCGATACAGGAAAGCTTCGCGACGGGGCTCGAGCAGAATTGCGAGCGCGGAAGCTCGGATTCGTCTTCCAGGACTTCAACCTTTTGCCCGGACTCGACGCTATCCAGAACGTGATGCTGCCCTTGCGCTACAGCAAGCACGGCAAGGATGGCAAGGCGCGCGCTGCCGCGCTGCTGGATGAAGTCGGGTTGATCGACCGCATCCATCACCGCCCTGATCAGATGTCGGGAGGCGAAAAGCAGCGGGTCGCGATCGCGCGCTCCCTGATCAACAAGCCATCGCTGGTGCTCGGCGACGAGCCGACCGGAGAGGTCGACAGCGAGACCAGCCAGCAGATCGTCGGCCTGATGCGACGGATGAATCGCGAGCATGGCGTGACCTTCATCCTCGTCACCCACGACACCGACGTCGCTGCCCAGACGGATCGAGTAATCCGGCTCAAAGATGGAAAGGTCGTCTCCGACGTGCGGGCCACGCCCGAACAGAAATTCCTGAGCGGGGCCGACCTGCAGGGAGCGATCGCCTAGGCTAAAGGCCCGATGACCCTCAACCAGCGAACGATCAAGTTAGGCCGCCTCTTCATGGTGGCCTTTCTCTTGTTTTACGCGCTCCCGATCGCCACCATCCTCACCAAGCCTTTCGCGGCGATGGACCGGGTGATCGCGTTGACGCTCCTGCTCGGAAGCGGACTCATCTGGGCCTGGTTCTGGACCCGCATTGCCGGCGGACCCGACGGGCGCTTCCGGTGGGTGGCCGTCGCCCTCGGTTCGCTGTTGATTGCCGGCTTCACGCTCATGACGCCTCCTCAGTACGGAAGCTTGTTTGTGTACGCGGTCCTGTTGATCGGGGCCGCGTTTCCCTGGCGCCTCGCCCTCCCGCTCGCCCTTGCCGCGGCGGCGCTCAGCGGCGTCCTTGATGTCGTTCGCGGCACCGGGTTGCTGCAGGCGAGTGGTGACGTGCTCAATGACGCCCTCGTCGGCGCCGCCGCCGTCGCCGGACGGCTCCTGATCGAGGCCAACCAGCAGCTTTCCCTGGCCCGCGAGCAGATTGCTCGCCTGGCTGTGGGCGAGGAGCGGCTGCGCTTCGCGCGCGACCTTCATGACCTGCTGGGCCACAGCCTTTCGGTTATCGCGCTCAAAAGCGAGCTGGCCGGCCGCCTGCTCAAGCGGTCGCCTGGCCTGGCCGAACACGAGGTGCGGGACATTGAAAAAGTGGCACGCGATGCCCTGCATGAAGTCCGCGACGCTGTCTCCGGTTATCGGCTACCGACGCTTGCTGCTGAGCTCGCTGGAGCACGCGAGGCCCTCACCGTCGCCGGAATCGAATGTCGCGTCGACGCGCAGGAGGTCACCTTCCTCCCTGCCGTCGAGGCCGTGCTGGCCTGGGCGGTCCGCGAAGGGGCCACTAATGTCATGCGGCATAGTGCCGCCCGGCGCTGCTCGATCCGCATCACGCGGGAGGACGGCGAGGCTACGGTCGTTGTGGTTGACGACGGACGTGGCGGCACGCCTGAGCCAGGGAGCGGCCTGCGGGGACTCGCCGAGCGGATCCGCGAACGGGGCGGAACGATGAGTGCGGCGCCGCTGCCGCACGAGGGCTTTCGGCTGCGGGTGAGCTTGCCGCTGATCCCGGTTGGCCAAGGTTCTCAACCGCAAGCCGATGAGGGAGCTGTCGCCAAGCAAACCGCATGATCCGGGTATTGATCGCCGAGGACCAGGCGATGGTTCGGGGAGCGCTCAAAGCGCTGCTGGCGATGGAGGATGACATCGAGATCGTGGCGGAAGTGGACCGGGCCGACCGCGTGGTCGAGCCCGCCAACCAGTGCAAACCCGACGTCGCCCTGCTCGATATCGAGATGCCGGGCGGCGATGGGATTACCACCGCGAGCCAGCTTCGGAAGGAATTACCTTCCTGCAAAACACTGATCCTGACAACCTTTGGCCGCCCTGGCTTTCTCCGCCGCGCCATGGAGGCCGGTGCCTCCGGGTTCATGCTCAAAGATGCGCCGGCCCAGGAGCTGGCGCTGGCGATCCGCAAGACCATGCATGGTGAGCGGGTCGTCGATCCGGGCCTGGCCGCGGCCGCGCTGAGCACCGGGAGCAGCCCGCTCTCGGACCGGGAACGCGACGTGCTGAAGGCGGGGCAGGGTGGCGCGAGCATCGCCGAGATCGCGCGGTCGCTGTTCCTGTCGGAGGGAACCGTGCGCAATTATCTGTCGGCGGCGATTCAAAAGCTTGACGTGGGCAATCGAACCGAAGCGGCGCGCGTGGCGGAGGAACAAGGCTGGTTGTAACAGGAGGGCGGAAGGGACGAAGGTTCGATACAATCCGCAAACTGGAGCGCGGGATTATGTTCCGGCCGGCCCACAGTCCGAACCTCCCCGGTAGGCGGACGGAGATTGGATGAAGAAAACAACAATTCTGCTGCTGCTGCTGACGCTGGTTGCCGTCGCCGCGGGCACCGTGACCGTCCCAAACGGCCAGGTCACGATCGCGATGCCGGTCTACAAGCAGGTCATGGCGCTCGACTGCGAGACCGCTGCCCTCCAGATGGGGCTCGCGGCGCTGGGCCATACGTACTCGCAGCAGACCCTGTTCGCGCCTCAGAGTCCCGATACGCGGTCACCGGTACTTGATCCGAACAATCGCAAACGGGTGCTGCAGTGGGGAAACCCGTACACCAACTTCGTGGGCAACGTCAACGGCAGCGACCTGGGTCCAACCGGTTACGGGGTCTATTACCCGCTGATCTTGTCGATCGCACAGACACATGGCGCGCCCTCGTCGACCGGCGGCGAAGGCGTAACGGCGGCACAGGTCTACACCGCGCTCAAGAACGGCCATCCGGTGCTGGTTTGGGTCGAGACCGGTTGGGAGAATGCGCGCGCCGCCGGATACACAGGTGTCTGGACCTCGTGGCCCGATACCGGTAGTCGACGAATCAACTATTCATTGATCGAGCACGTCGTGACGCTGAGCGGCGTATCAGCGACCCAGGTTCGGGTCAACGATCCCTGGAAGAGTGGCAGCCAGTACTGGTTCAGCAAGGCCGCCTTCGAGGGCTCCTGGACCGACTTCAACAACATGGCGGTCATCCTGCAGTAGCGAAGCAACGTTCGCGGTGCCCTGGACCTCGGCCTGGGTTCGAATCGGAAGACCGACCAGCTTGATGAAACCGACGGCCGCCTGGTGGTCGAACTGGTCGCCTGACGAGTAGGTCGCGAGCCGCGGCCGATAGAGCGAGTATGGCGACGAGCGGCCTGCGACCTGGGCGTTCCCCTTGTGCAGTTTCACGAACACTTTGCCCGTCACCAATGCCTGGGTGCTGTCGACGTAGGCATCGAGGTCGCGCCGGTGCCGGCTGAACCACTTGCCCTGGTAGACGAGCCGGGCATATTCCTGGGCGACGGACGTTTTGAAGCGAGCCGCTTCGCCATCGAGTACGAGCTCTTCCAGGGCGCGGTGCGCATGATGCAGGATCACGGCGGCAGGCGCCTCGTAGACCTCGCGAGACTTGATGCCGACAAACCGATCCTCGATCATGTCGATGCGTCCGACGCCGTGAATACCGCCGATACGGTTGAGCTCGCTGACGAGGCCGAGGCCCCCACCCTGCCCTCCCCCAGAGGGGGAGGGAGATGGACTGAGACTGGTAGGTATCCCCTGTTCAAAGCCGAGCTCGATGACCGTTGGGCTGGCGGGGGCGGTGTCCACCGAGGCGGTCCAGAGAAACGCGTCCTCGGGGGGCTTGAGAATCGCATCCTCCAGCACGCCGGCTTCGATGGAGCGCCCCCACAGATTCTCATCCACACTGTACGGCGACTCGGGTCTGATTTCAATTTGCAAGCCATGTTCTTGGGCGTAGGCGATTTCCTGCTCACGGCTCATCGTCATGCCGTCCCGGAGGGGAGCCAGCACCTTCAGATGCGGCGCCAGGGCACCGGTCGCGATATCGAACCGGACCTGGTCGTTGCCCTTGCCAGTCGAGCCGTGTGCGATCCAGGTGGCGCCCTCCCGCGTCGCGACTTCAACCAACAGCTGAGCGATCAGCGGCCGCCCTAGCGCCGTCGCCAGCGGGTACTGGTCCTGGTACAGCGCACCGGCCTTGAGGGCTGGCCAGCAAAAGCGCTCGATGAAGGGCGTACGAGCGTCGAAGACAAAGGCTTTGCTCGCGCCTGCTGCGAGGGCGCGCTGGCGGATGGCGGCCAGCTTCGGCTGGCTGCCGAGATCGACGGTCAGGGCGATCACGTCGAAGCCGCGAGTTTCCGTCAGCCACTTCACCGCGACGGTGGTGTCGAGCCCGCCGGAATACGCGAGCACGATCTTCTCGGGCATCAGTCCTCCGGTTGGACGTAGGCGCCCAGCCGGGCAAGCCGCTGGGCCAGGCCGCTATACGCGCGGGGCTGCACGGCGAGCGCGACGAAGATGGTGTCGTCGCCCGCCACGGTCCCCAGGACTTCGGGCCATCCGGCACCGTCGATTGCGGAGGCGAGAGGGTTCGCCGACCCCGGCGTCGTCGACAGCACCGCCAGGCCCTGGCCACGCCGGACCGTCATCGGCAGGTCGCGCAACAACCGTCGCAAGCGATCTTCTCGACCGGCCGGCGAGGCTGCGCCCATCCCCTCATCCGGTTTGATGTAGTGGCTGTCGGCGCCGGCGACGCGTACCAGGCCGAGCTCGGCGATATCGCGGGAGACGGTCGCCTGCGTGGTGGCAATCCCGGCGCGCTGCAGCCGCTCAACCAGTTCTTCCTGCGTGGACACCGGATGCTTGGCGATGATCGAGAGGATCGCCTCCTGCCGCTTACGTTTCGACATGCGCCAGCGCCTCGCGAACTCGTGACGGTGCGGTGCCACCAAGCACGTCGCGCGATTTGAGCGCGCCTTCGAGGGTCAGATGCTCGGCCACGTCGGCACCAAACAGCGGCGAAAATGCACTGAGCTCGCCGACCGAATAGGATTCGAGGCTTCGGTTGGAAGCGGCCGCCGAGGCGACCAGTTGACCAATCACGCGGTGGGCGTCCCGAAAGGGCATGCCCTTTCTCGAGAGATAATCCGCCAGTTCGGTGGCGAGCGTGTAGCCGGTGACCGCTGCTGCCCGCATTTGGTCGACATCGAATCGAAGACCCTCGACGAGCGTTGCCGTCACCTGCAGGCAGTCGTGCGTGGTGTCGACCGCATCGAAGAGCGCCTCTTTGTCTTCCTGCAAATCGCGGTTGTAGGCGAGGGGCAGGCCCTTGAGGACCATCAACAGGTTCACGAGATCGCCGGCGACCCGACCACTTTTGGCGCGAACCAGTTCGGCGGCGCACGGATTCTTCTTATTGGGCATCATCGAACTGCCGCTTGCGAGCCCATCGGGGAGCGTCGCAAAGGAGAACTCGACGCTGGTCCAGAGCACGATCTCGCCGCAGAGGCGCGAGAGATGGATCATCGCGATGCTGCAGGCCGACACCTGCCGATCGATCGGGAACCCACTGCCGGCCAGGGCGCCCGCCCCGAGGGGAGATAAATCAGCGCGCTTGACGGCGTCCTTGATACGGCCATGATCGCGGTGCAACATCTCGACGTAGGCCAGCAGATGATGCGCGAGCAACACCGGCTGAGCTCGCTGGGTGTGGGTGTAGCCGGGCATAACCGTCTCGATCTGTTCTCTGGCCCGGCCGACCAGGGCGGATTGCAACGCTGCTATCGCAGTGAGGAGGTCGGCACCGGCCGCCTTGACGTAGAGGCGGAGGTCGAGGGTGACCTGGTCATTCCGGCTTCGGCCGGTGTGGAGTTTGCCGCCCAAGGGCCCGAGTTTTTCGATCAGGCGTTGCTCGACAAACATGTGAATGTCTTCGGCGACGGGAGCCGCCACCCTGCCCTCCCCCAGAGGGGGAGGGGAAGAGAACGGGTGATTCGTAAGGTCGGTTTCTATGGCAGCCAGGGCTCCGTCGATTTGCGCTTGCTCATCGCGCGTGAGGACACCGACGCCAACCAGGGCCTTTGCGTAGGCCCGGCTGCCGGTGATGTCCTCGTGGAAAAGCCGGCTATCGACCGCCAGCGACCGCGTGAAGCGATCGATGAGCGGGTCCGGCTCTTCCTTGAAGCGCCCGCCCCAGGGCTGCTGGCTCAGTGGTTGACCTTCGCCATCCGCTTGGCCAGCACTTCCCAGGACAATCCGGCGATTTGTGCCGCCGGGCCGCAGAGCTGCTGGTTGAAGCTACGGCTCTGCAAACCCCGGATCTCCGGAAAGAACAACGACTGATCGCTCTGCCGCGAGTCGATGTCGATCGCGCCCTGAAACAGCGTCGCGACCTGGGTACCACTGACATGCGCCTGGGTGGTCGCAATGAAGCCGTCGAGCGCATCCTTCAGCGGGCTGAACCAGGCGCCGTGATAGACGAGGGATCCCCACTTCTGGTCGACCAACGCCTTGAACTCGAGCTCCTCTTTGGTCAGACAGAACTGCTCGAGGTCATGGTGCAGTTTGAGCAGCACGGCGGCGGCGGGCGCCTCATAGAGCTCCCGCGACTTCAGGCCCATGATGCCGTCTTCGAAGATATCGATCTTCCCGATGCCGTGGCTGCCGGCGACCACATTGAGCTGCGAGACGATCTCGGGGAGCGATAGCTCGTTGCCGTCGAACGCGACCGGGATGCCATGCTCGAACGTCACCGAAACCTTTGTCGGGGTGGACTTCGTCTTTCCCGCCGACTTCCACCACAGCCAGGCGTGTTCCGGGATCGGCTGGTTGAGCCCGATGGCGCCCGACGCCAGGCTGCGGCACCACATCGTCTTGTCATCGCCGCCTTGCATGACTTCGGTGATCGGTATGCCGAGTTCCTTGGAGAGCTCTTCTTCCTCGCCCCGGGTCAGGTCGAAATCGCGCACAGGGACCAGGACATCGAGCTGCGGCGCGAACAGCTTGAACACGTTATGCATGCGGTACTGGTCGTTGCCCTTGCCGCTGCTGCCCTCCATGATCGCGTCGCAGCCAAGCTTGAGGGCGAGGGCGGCGATTTTCGAGGCGATCAGTTGCCGCGTCATCGACGTAGAGACGGGATAGCCCTCGTAGTTCGAGTTCGCCTGGATGGCTTTGGTCAGCCACAGCTCGGCAAACTCCGCCCTGGCGTCGATGACGATTGGCGTGATGCCAAGGACCTTCGCCTTCTGGATCGCGGCATCCATTTCGTCCTGCCCCTGTCCGACGTCGACGGTAATCGCAAACAGCTCCTCGACGTGGTACTTCTCTTTCGCCAGCACGGCGCAGAGCGATGAGTCCAAACCGCCCGAGTATGCGAGCGCGACTTTCTTTGCGGTCTTCACCGGCGTCGCCTCGATCTTGTCCAGTAATTTGCTCTTTACAGCCAGCATGCGCAGCCTCCTGTTCCGGTTTTGTCGCATAAGTATACGGAGGTATGTATAATTACGCAAGCTACCGTGATCGGCATCCTCTGCAGCCGCGTCCGTTTCGAAGAGAAGGCCCTGTTTGAGGCTTTGCGTCGTCGCGGCATCCCTTTTGAGCGGCTCAACGAAGACGAGCTGCAATTTCCGATCGGTGGAGACGTGCCGGCAACGGACGTCGTGCTGGACCGGTCCATCCACCATGGCCGCTCGCTCTACGCGCTCAGCCTCTTGAATGCGGCCGGCGTCCCGACCGTCAACAGCGGGCACGTCGCGCAGATCTGCGGTGACAAGATCCTGACGTCGTCGACACTGGCTTCCGCCGGCGTGCCCATTCCAAAGACGGTCGTGGCCTTCACTCGCGAAGCAGCGCTGGAAGCGATCGAGAAGATGGGCTATCCAGTCGTGCTCAAGCCGATGGTCGGCTCCTGGGGACGGCTGCTCGCCAAGATCAACGACCGGGACGCGGCAGAAGCGGTGCTCGAGCACAAGGAAACGCTGGGGTCATACCAGCACGGGATCTTCTATATCCAGGAATACGTGCACAAGCCCGAGCGCGACATTCGCGCGATCGTGATGGGCGAGCAGACGATCGGCGCGATTTACCGTAGCTCCGAACACTGGATCACGAACACCGCGCGCAGCGGCCAGGCATCGCCGTGTCCCGTGACGCCGGAGATCCATGAACTCTGCCAGGAGGCCGCGAACGCCGTCGGCGGCGGATTTCTCGCGATCGATCTGTTGGAGCATGAGGACGGCTTGCTCGTCAACGAGCTCAACTACACGCCGGAATTCCATGGCTTCATGAGCGCAACCGGCATTCCGGTGCCGGACCTGATCATCGATTACCTGCTGCATGTCCGAAAAACCGAAGCCGTCGCTTGACACCGGGCACCGATGCCGTTATTGTTCGCGCCAACAAGTTCATACGCAAAGGCGTTGATGAGGGAGAGTACGCGAACGCTGGGACTCCAGAGAACCTCCGGCAGCTGAGAAGGAGGGTCCAGGGCACCGCCGAAAAAGGCCTCGGAGCCGCCGGTCGAACAGAAGCCCCCACCCCGACCCTCCCCCGGAGGGAGAGGGAGAACCTGGAGGTTCGCAGTAGGCCGAGCCGGATGGCCCCCGTGATCGGGCTGGAGTCTTCAAGCACAGGAGCCGCGGACTCGAAGAGGCCGGCCGCGCGAGCGGCAGGCGAAGTCGGGTGGTACCACGAGAGAAGCCTCTCGTCCCGGTGGACGAAGGCTTTTTGTGTTCTTGGAGGTGCCATGTCAATACGAGCGTTCAAGATCATCGAGTCGACGCTTCGAGAAGGCGAGCAGTTCGCGCTGGCTCACTTCACGCCGGCGCAGAAAGTCGCGATCGCAAAAACCCTGGATGACTTCGGTGTCGAATACCTCGAGCTGACGTCGCCCTGTGCTTCGCCTCAATCCGAGGCCGACGTCCGAACGGTGGCTGGCCTTCCATTGCGCGCCAAGGTACTCACGCATGTGCGCTGCCACATGGACGACGCTCGGGTCGCGGTCCAAACGGGCGCGGACGGGATCGATGTCCTGTTTGGTACCTCGTCCACGCTGCGCACCTTCTCGCACGGCAAGAGCGTGGACGAGATCATTGAATCTGGCACGGAAGTGGTCTGCACCCGCAACGGGTGGGGCTGGCCGACACAGTTGGGATCGCCACCCCCAGCCAGGTCTTCGAGCTGGTGTCAATGGTGCGCAAGGCGGTCGACTGCGATATCGAGTTCCACGCCCACAACGACACGGGATGTGCGATCGCGAATGCCTTCGCCGCCCTGGAAGCGGGCGCCACCCACGTCGACACCACCATCCTCGGCATCGGTGAGCGCAATGGCATCGTGCCGCTGAGCGGCATGATCGCCCGCCTCCTGAGCATCAACCCCGAGCTGGTCTCCCAATACCGGCTCGAGATCCTTCCGGAGCTCGATCGGATGGTCGCCGAGATGGTTGGTATCGAGGTCCCCTTCAACGCCGCGATCACCAGCGCCACGGCCTTCCATCACAAGGCGGGGATGCATACCAATGCGGTATTGAACGATCCATCGACCTACGAAATTTTCGATCCGGCGCAGTTCGGCCGCGAGCGCACGCTGATGACCGGCCACCGGCTAACCGGCCGGCATGTGATCGCCCACCGCGCTTCGCTGCTTGGGCTGAGCCTCAACGATCAGGAGATTCGGACGATTACGGCGGAGGTCAAGCGCCGAGCCGACGCCAGACCGCTCAGCACTGATGAGCTCGATGATTTGCTTCGCGGCAGGGTACCGGCCTGATGGGAACCCTCACCGAAGAGATCTTCTCTGCGCGGCTGGGCCGCAGCGTTCACGCCGGTGAGATCGTGGTCGCACCGGTCGACTACGCGATGGCCCATGACGTTACCGGGCCGCTCGCGATCGAAGCCTTCCGCCAGCTCGGGGTGCCGCTGTGGGATCCGGACCGCGTGATCTTTGTCTTCGATCACATCCTGCCGGCAAACACGGTCGCCGCCGCAGGACTCCATCGGCAGGTTCGCGAGTTCGCCAGCGAGTTTGGCGTTCGCCACGTTTTTCAGGAAGGTATCTGCCATCAGCTGATGGTGGAGAAAGGCTTCGTCCGGCCCGGCGGCATCGTCGTCGGCGCCGATTCACACAGCACGACCTACGGCGCGCTGGGCTGCTTCTCCGCGGGGTTCGGCTCGACCGATATCGCCGTGACCTTTGCCACCGGCAAGACCTGGTTCCGGGTCCCAGAGACGA
>VBHQ01000046.1 GCA_005880395.1 Chloroflexota bacterium | reverse complement strand
GTGCCGCTGTTCTTGCTTCTCGACCTGGCGCTCTTCCTCAACCTCCGTTTTCTTCAGGTTCTGGCGAATCAGGATCGCGGCCATGATCAGGAAGAGGATGCCGGCACCAATGCGTATGGGTTCACGAGGCAGCAAGCTGAGCAGTGAGCCTGCCGCCACGGCCACCGCACTCTGGACCAGAAAGGCCGCCGCGGTGCCCAGGAAGACGGGCAACGGCCGATGACGGGTGGCCAACAGGAGCGCCGCCAGGGCCGTCTTGTCCGGGAGCTCCAGGAGAAAGATCACCGTAAAGACGGTGACGCCGAGGCCAAGCACGTTGATCACCGACTGGCTCCAACGCGAAACAGGCTGATCGCCGAGGGCACCCGGCGCAGGTCCATGAGCCGAATTGTGGCCTAGTGCAGGAGGATGGGGAAGGAGAGGGCGAAGAGAACAACGCCGAACAAGAAGGTCCGCATGCTCAGCCCGCCAGCGCCAGCGGCTCCTGGCCGGCCGGATAGTTGACCTTGGCGTTGAAGCGGTAGCCGACGCCTCGCTTGGTCTGGATATAGATCGGCTTGCCCGGATTGGGTTCGATCTTGCTGCGCAGGCGGGAGATGTGGACGCGCAGGCCCTCTTCATACGCCTCCTCGTCGCCCGCCCAGGCCTTGGCCAGCAGGGTCTCGTTGGTGACAACCCGGCCGGCGTTGCGAACCAGGAGGAAGAGCAGCTTGGACTCCGTTGGCGTCAGGGTGACCTGATGGCCCTTCACGCGAGCCCAATGCTGAACGAAGTTGATCTGCAAATCCTGGTCGATCACGACCTCGGGCTGCTCGACCCCGGCGGACTCGCCGTACCGGCGCAGGACACGCTGCACGCGGGCGACGAGCTCTTCCTTCTCGAAGGGCTTGACGATGTAGTCCTCGGCGTACATTTGCAGGCCCTCGACTTTGCTCTCGACCGCGGCGACCGCGCTCAGGATGACGATCGGCACATCGAGGTGGCTCTTGATTCGGCGGCAGAGCTCGAAGCCGTCCATCTCCGGCATCATCAGGTCGACGACGACCAGGTGCGGAATACCTTCATGGAGCTTGCGCAGCGCCTCCGGGCCGCTGCCCGCGGTCATGACCTCATAACCGGCGTGCTCGAGGATGCGCTTGAGGATCTCGCGCGCCATAGCGTCGTCGTCGACGATCAGAATCCGATACCGGTTGACGATGTCAAACCCCTCTCTTCCGGCGGCGATTGCGCGTCGCGCGGCCGCCCGGCCTCCATGGATTTGGACCTGCGCTTGCTGGCTGAGGTCCGAATGGACTGCCGGTGAAGATATATGGCCGTCGCCTGCCATTTCCTTACGATTCCTCTTTACGATGTGATGACCGTTGTCGCGTCAGGGTCACACGCGCCCCACGCGCTTTCGGCTAGCGCCATTCACCATACGGGCCGCAGCTTACGGCCAGCCTGACGGGGCGATGGAGGCGCGAAGGGCGCGAGCGGTGCCTCTCGCGCCCCCGTGCACCGGAGCCTACCGCGGCGCGCCCGGTGAGGAATCGGTCGCTCGGACCAATCAGCGCCGCTGAGCGGACCTCGGGTGACTCGAACAGCGATCAGCGCACGGTAGAATCTCAGTCGCCCTTGCCCGGGTGGTGGAATTGGTAGACACGCAGCTTTGAGGGGGCTGTGAGCGCAAGCTTGTAAGGGTTCAAATCCCTTCCCGGGCATGGCCTAACGGCCTTGTCCTCTGGACACGTGGCACAAACCGTCATTCACGCATGAGTCTCGCCACCCTGTACCTGCAGCTTCGCTACCGCCAGCTCCGATTCGGGCCGGGCTTCAGCGCGCCGGCCAGGCTGCGGATTCGCGGGCCGGGTCGCGTCAGCATCGGACGGGATGTGCGGATCTCGAACGCCTCGGGCCGCACCGCCCTGCTCACCTTCCATGCCGACTCCCACATCGAGATCGGTGACCGGGTCGAGATCGACGGTGCCGGCTTGATGTCGGCAAGCCGTATCGCGATTGGCGCGGACGCGGTTCTGGGCCCCTGCCTGGTCGTCGACACCGACTTTCATCCGGTTGGCCGGTCGCGGCGGCAGACCGGTGAAGCCGTGGAGCGGCGGCCCATCCAGATCGGCAAGAAGACCTGGGTCCAGGGCAAGGCGACCATTCTCAAAGGGGTGACCGTCGGCGACGGTGCTGTCGTGCGCTGGGGGTCGCTGGTCACCAGCGACGTCGCGGCCGGCGCTACCGTGATGGGAAATCCGGCGAGAGTCGCGGGCCCGGATTAGGCGCTGATGACGGCGCCCTGGATGTTGCAGTAGGTGTTCTTGACCTGGTTCCCGAGCACGATCAGGGTGATCAAGACCACGATCACGACCAGGCACATGATGAGCGAATACTCGATGAGCGCCTGGCCGTTTTCGCTATCGCGCCAGCCCATCAAGATTCGAATTCGTGCCGCTAACAGGGTGACCATTGATTGCCTTCCGGAGAAACGCGTGCTGCTCTCCGAGTATGCGGGTTATAACGCGGCGCCGCCCTGCTTTCAGATGGGTCGTGCCGGGATCGTGGCCGGCTTGTGACCTAGCGAGCGCTCGAGCGCTGGACCAGGTAGGTGACGACGGCGAGATACTCTTCTGAGTCCGCCGAGCCGACCCATCTCGTATCGTCGGTACTCCGCCCGAAGAGGGCGAAGAGCTCGCTAAGGGTGAGTTTCTCTGACATGGCTACCTGATACTTGCTTAATAGGTTATCTAACAGAGATGCTATCACAAATCGCGCTTACGTCGCGAGCTAGCGGCTGTTGTTCCGCTGTACCAGATAAAGGACAACGGCGAGATATTCTTGCGAATCGGCCGAGGCAACCCAGCGGGTGTCCTCCTGGTGACGCCCAAAAAGGCTGAACACGTCGGACATGGTGAGTCGCTGCGGTTCCTCAATCATGGGTTGCGTCCCGATGCAGGTGAAACGGCTGCCTCTTTGGGAACCTTTCACGCTGAGTGACAAACGCGCCACGAGTGGGCGTCGACTCGCCGACAACTGGGCCCGAGGGCGGCCCGATAGAATCTGGCCTGTCTGAAGGCCCCCAGCAGCGAACCGGCAGCATTCTCGACCGCCACCCTCGAACAACTTCAGTCGGTGCTGGCCGGCGCCGGCGAGCCGGCCTATCGTGCGGATCAGGCGCGGCGCTGGTTCTGGCAACAGCTGGCGCCCGCGGGTGAAACGGTCAAGTACCTCTTCAAACTGCGCGACAGCCGCACGATCGAGACCGTGGTCATGCATTATCCGGGCACCTCGAATTCGCGCAGCCGGACGACCATCTGTGTCAGTTCGCAGGTGGGCTGTCCGATCGGCTGCAGCTTTTGCGCCACCGGACAGTCCGGCTTCGATCGGAATCTGAGCGAGGCGGAAATCGTCGATCAGTTCCTGGCGGTGAGCCGCGACCTGGCGGAGCGGGAGCGATCGCTGACCAACGTCGTTTTCATGGGCATGGGCGAGCCGATGAACAACTATGCCGCGGTCGTGGGAGCCATTCGGCGGTGGGCCGATTCCCGGACGCTCAACTTCAGCCCCCGACGAGTCACCATCTCGACTATCGGCCTTGTCCCCTACGTCGAGCGATTGAGCGAGGAAGGATTGCCAGTCAACCTCGCGATTTCGCTGCACGCGCCTGATGATGACCTGCGCAGCAGCATGATTCCGGTAAACCGAAAATATCCGATCGCCGCGATCATCGCCGCCGCGAAGGCGCACTCGGAGCGCACCGGCCGCCGCACCAGTTACGAGTATGTCTTGCTCGAAGGGGTCAATGACAGCCTGGAGCAGGCCCGCCGCCTGGCGCGCCTCGTGAACCACCGACTCAGCCACGTCAATCTGATCCCGATGAATCGAATCGAGGGCAGCCCGCTGGCGCCGCCCTCGAAGGCGCGTAGCCAGGCCTTCCAGGCGATCTTGCAGGAGGCCGGCATTTCGACCACCATTCGCGCCACCCGTGGTCTCGACATCGACGCCGCCTGCGGACAGCTTCGGGCACGCGAGTTGCAGAGCTCGCTCTCAAGGGCGTGATGATGTCCCAGCTTCGGGCGATCTTCTTCGACGCCGGGAACACGCTGGTCGTCGAGGAACCCGGCAAGCATCTCTGGGAGATGGACATTCAACCGATCCCCGGGGCTGTCGAGACGCTGGCGCGGCTCCACGGGCATTACCGGATCGGCGTCATCTCCAACACGGTCGGATCGGGCGATGCCGAGGTGGCCCAGGTGCTCGACCAGGTTGGCTTGGGTCGCTTTATCGACGCCCTCGTGACCTCGCGGGATTTTGGTCGTGCGAAACCGGATCCCGCCATCTATGCCGAGGGCGCTCGGCGGCTCGGCGTGCCGTTGGACTCGACGTGCATGGTAGGGGACCGCCTTGACACCGATATCGCCGGCGCCCTGAACGCCGGTATTGCCGGCGTCTGGCTGCGGCATTCCGATGCCCTGCCGATCGATGGGATCATCCCGACGCACGTGATCACGCGACTCGCGGAGCTGCCCGACTGGCTCGACACTCGTCGCTAACGATTCGACGCCCGTCGCTGACGAAGGTATTCCGGTTCGCCGCCGATATACTCAGGAAGTTCCAGTGAAGCGCCTCCTCGCGAGCCTGGTCATGGTTGCCGCACTGGCGGCCTGCGGCGCACCCCTGGCAAAATCCGAAACCCCGCAGCAAGCGCTGGCGGCTGCCGCCCAACGGGCGAGCCAGTTGAAGTCGGCCAAGTTCGATTTCAATGGTGGCGTGACGATGACCTTTCCAGCCGCGTTGGCGCAGTCGCTCGGGCAAAGCAGCAGCAACGGCACGCTCGTCGTCAACCTGAGTGGCAATGGCGAAGCGCAGTTCCCCGATCGCTACCATGCGGGGCTCAACGCCAAGATGACGGGGTTCTCGGTCGCCACCGAGGTCATCGTCGCGAACGGCCAGGCCTATGTCAAAAATCCGATCACCAACAAATGGCAGGCGTCGAGCGCATCAGGCGGCCTCGACCAGCTTGGCCAGCCTGACCCGCTTTCCTACGACCAGTTGCTCAAGAATGTGCAGTCCATCAAGGATCTGGGCGACACGAGCCTCAACGGCACCGCGGTTCACCATTACCAACTCACGCCGGACAAGGCCAAGCTGTTGGCCAGTCTCAACAAGTCGGGTGCCAAGAACGCGCAGGCGCTCGCCGCGATGAAGCAAGTGCTCGACAGCGGCACGATGACGGTTGAGGTCTGGTTCGGAAAAGACGATCACCTCGCCCGCCGGCTGTCCACGGACGCCAGCTACGCCATCGACCTGAATCAGTTGCTCGGCGCCCTTGGCTCGGCGGCAACCCCGAGCCGCGCGCTGCCCGCCGGATCCACCATCCACGCGACTGCCCGTGTCGCGATCAACTACCACGATTTCGACGCGCCGGTGACGATCAGCATCCCACCGGTCGGCTAGTGCTGGTCGCGCCGTCACTGCTCTCGGCCGATTTCAGCCGGCTCGGTGAAGAGGTGGCCGCCCTGGAGCAGGCCGGTGCCGATTGGGTCCACTTCGACGTCATGGACGGACACTTCGTGCCGCCGATCACGATCGGCCCGCGTACCGTCGAGCATTGCCGGCGCTATGCAAGGCTGCCCTTCGATGTCCATGTGATGATCGAAAATCCCGAGCGCTATATCGAGGCCTTCCGGGACGCCGGCGCCAACACGTTGTCGGTGCACGTTGAAGCCACTCGCCACATCCATCGAGTGCTCGATACCATCCGCAAGGCCGGCCTGAAGCCAGGGATCTGCCTCAATCCCGGAAGCCCCCTGACCCTGGTTGAGCCAGTCCTCAAGGAGGCCGATCTGCTCGTCATGATGTGCGTCAATCCTGGATGGGGCGGGCAGACGTTCATCGACGGCAGCCTCGATCGCATCAAGGACGCCCGGGCGCTGCGAGACCGACTGAACCCGGCACTCGACATCGAGATCGACGGGGGCGTCACCGCGGAAACCGGCCGTCAGTCAGTCCAAGCCGGCGCCACCGTCCTGGTCGCGGGCAACTTCGTTTACACCCACCCGCGCGGCAAAAAGGCCGCGATCGACCAGTTGCGATAGGGGAGCCTTATTCCGTCGTCGGCAGGTGCAGGTACATCGACTGGATGCCGACGCGGCCCGGGCCAGTGAATCGATTCCAGATCAGGTTGCCGCCGCCACCGAATATTCCGGTTTTCAGGCCAAACATCTGAACATCCATCCGAACGCTTTCGTCCCGATAGACCCAGCCGCCGGGTTCGACGTCGATCTGCTCGTTCCGTCCAAGCACTTTCTCGAAGACGTTCCCGTAGCCGTGCAGCCAGAGGACGCCCTCCTGGTGGGAGGCGCTGAACCGGTCGACGAAGAAACCGGTCGAGCCGAAGAGCATGTTGCTGACGCCTTTGACCCGGCTGAAGGTGTAGTCGAGGTTGCCGGTCGCCGCCAGGAACTGGTGCTCGCGGACGAGCACGGTCATCCCCGCCGGCAGATGGAGGGCGAAGAGCTGACCGGCGCCATCGCGAGAGAAGGCGATCTCGCCGGGGCCCTGGGCCTCGGTGAGGAAGATTGGCATGCCGGCGACCATCCGTTTGAAGGCGCCCTTCATCGCGCGCACGCCGATGTTTAATGGCGGATCCTTCCATAGCACGACATGGTGCTCGAAAAAGACCGGGATGCTGCCGTCGAGCCAGATGTGCAGCACCGGGACAAGGTCTCCGTCGATCCGGTAGTGGATGCCGGGGGCCTGGGCGTTCTCGACGCTCGAGGGGAGCAGCTGGGGCGGATTCTGCATGAGCGATCTCCTTGGTGGCCGGTGCTGGAATTTCGCCGGCCGGAAGTTACACGCCTGTGACGGTCGCGGCCTGGCGGTCCCTGCGGGTTGGCAGCGTTCGGCTGCCCGGCGACCTTCGCGCGGGGCACGTTGCGGTGACCCTGGCGATCAGCGTGCTGGGCCTCATCGTCTTTTTGCACGTGCCGCCCTTCATGGCGGCCGGGGCCGATCTCAGCGACAGCACCCAGGTCGACTACGCCCGAAACATCTGGCAGGAAACCCAAACCAGCCTCGCCCTGGTGGCGCTCGTGTTGCCCTGGTTGGTCTACGCCATCATCTGGGCGGGCGCTCCCTGGGGCCGGCGGGTCCTGCTCGCGATCTCAACCGCCGCCGTGGTCTTCACCACCTGGCTGGCGCTGCTCAGCGCCCAGAGCTATACCGCGCTTCCCCGTCAGGTGACCGGTGTCGTCGATCACCTTCAGGACCGGGCGATCTCGATTCGGGGCGAGGGTAGCTTTTACCTGGTGCTCTCAAACGCGGAGCTCCAGGGTGATGAATCCTGGCTTCGACCGGGGACGAGTGTGTTGCTCTGGGTGTCGCCTCGAGGGCACGCCGGCGCGGTCGGCCCCGTCCAGCTCGGCGACTAAACGGACTTGGCCTGGGTCCGCAGGCATCGGGTGCAAACCAGGGTCGTCTCCAGACGGCCATTGATCGTCACCCGGGCCTTGTGCAAGTTGGGCATGAACCGGCGTTTCGTGCGCACTTTCGAGTGGCTCACGTTATGCCCATATTGGGGCCCTTTTCCGCAGATCGCGCAGCGTTGTGCCATGGTATTGAAGGGATTGGGCGCCTCCAAAGCCATCGCGTATGATGGAGGCGAAATCAGCGTCACATAGTAGCACACGATGGACTCAAAGACGAAGGCCAACCCCCGGACCGGGAAGCCGCCGAGGACGCTGATCCAGGCCAGAGACCTCGGGCGGATTGAGGTGTCGCGCCACGTGGTGGCGACGATCGCCGGGCACGCCGCCACCGGCTGTTATGGGGTGGTTGGAATGGCCGCCCGCGGGCTTCGAGATGGGCTTGCCGAGCGGCTCCACCGGGACAACCTGCACCGCGGCGTCGATGTCGAAGTTCGAGAGGATGGGATCGCCGTCTCCCTCTACGTGATCGTCGAGTACGGAACGCGGGTCTCCGAGGTCGCCAACAACCTATCTAATGCAGTGCGATACTCGGTCGAACGTACGCTCGGCTTGCCTGTCGTGGAAGTCAACGTCAACGTTCAGGGCATCCACGTCAGCGGCGGCTGACCCTGACGACGCTGGCTGACGCCGCGACCGTGCCGATCACCGAGTGCGACGGCCGCCTGTTCCGAGAAGCCCTTCTCGGATCGCTGACCTGGCTGACGCTGAACCGGGACGAGGTCGACGCCCTCAACGTCTTTCCGGTACCGGACGGCGATACCGGCACCAACATGCTCCTCACGCTGCAATCGGCGGTCGAGGATATTCGTGAGTTGGACGATCCTGATCTCGCCGCGATGGCGAAGCGCGCCGCTCATGGTGCCCTGATGGGCGCGCGTGGCAACTCGGGCGTTATCCTGTCCCAGATCTTTCGCGGCTTTTGCGTCGGGATCGGCTCGCAATCCGCGGTTGACGGCCGCGGCCTCGCTCAGGCATTCGGGCACGGAGCGGAGGTCGCCTACCGGGCGGTAATGAAGCCCACCGAGGGCACGATGCTGACCGTCGCCCGGGAAGCCGCGAAGGCGGCTCAGGCGGCGGCCGGCCGCACGGGTGATCTGACCGAGGTCGTCCGGGCCGCCGCGGAAGCCGCGGGTGCGGCAGTGGAGCGCACGCCGGAGCAGCTACCGATTCTGAAGCAGGCGGGCGTCATCGATGCGGGAGGCTTCGGACTGCAGCTGATCCTCGAAGGATTTCTGAAGCGCCTGCAAGGAGAAAGGCTGGAGACCTTCCAGCGGCCGTCGACCCAACACGCCCGCCCCAAGCTGGTTGAGGCGCCAACCGCCGGCTGGGGATATTGCACCGAATTCATCATCAACGGCGACGGGCTCTCGGTGGACGACGTCCGCAGCGAGCTACAGGGCCATGGCGAATCGGCGCTGGTGGTTGGCGACGATTCCGCGATCAAGGTCCACATCCACACCCACGAACCGGCGACCGTCATCGGCTACGCCAGCAGCGTGGGGACGCTCAGCCGGCTCAAGGTCGACGACATGTCGTCGCAGCACCATCGGTTGCAGGGCGAGAATATCCGCCGTCCGGCCAGCACCAAGCACCTGGCGCTCGTCGCCGTCGCCAGTGGCGACGGGTTTCGGCGAATCCTGGAAAGCCTCGGAGTCGACTCGGTGGTCGGCGGTGGGCAGACCATGAATCCTTCGACCCAGGACATTCTCGCCGCCGTCGAATCCGTCCCGGCCAACGACGTCCTGCTGCTTCCCAACAACGGGAACGTGATCATGACGGCCCAGCAGGTCGTCGAGCTCAGCCACAAGCGCGTGCGGGTGGTTCCCTCGCGCAGCCTTCCCCAGGGGATCGCGGCCTTGTTCGCGTTCGACTTCAGCGCCGACCTTGAAGCCAACGCCAACACGATGTCGCACGCGTTGAATCAGGTGCAGACGATCGAGGTAACGCGTGCCGTCCGCGCCAGCGAGGTCAACGGCCTCAAGCTTGCCGAAAACGATGTCATCGGCCTGCTCAACGACCGGATCGTCGACAAAGGTGATTCGCCCGAAAGCGTGGTGCGATCGGTGCTGAAGCGGGTTGATCCGAAAAAGGTGGGCACGATCACGATCTATGCCGGCGCCGAGGCCAGGGAAGCGGACCGGGAGAGCTTGTGTACGGCCGTGGCCAGGGAGTACCCGACCGCCTCCGTCGAACTCCAGGTCGGGGAGCAGGCGCTCTACCCTTACGTCGTCGCGGTGGAATAAAGAAGCTGCACGACGTTGGATACCACCGCAAGCGCCGTGAGACCGGCCGCGAGCTGATACACGTACCAGACGCGTGGGATCCGCCGGGAGGCCAGCATCAAGAACGCGAGGAGCACCGCCACGGCGGTCCCCTTGACGGCGTAGGCGGACAACTCGCCCTGGCTCGCAATGATCGGCGCCATCATCCGGTTGAGCTCCGGATGCTCGGTCGCCAGGCCGAGATGCGTGGTCAAGGCATCCAGCAACTGGAAGCCAACGAAGCCGCCTAGCGTCAGCCCCTGGCTCAGGCGGGATTGGAGCAAGGCCGTCGGCGGAAGCGCCATCGCAGCTCAGATTGCCTCGCCGAGGCTGCGCTCTACCTAACGAGACCGCCCGGTCCGTCGGCAAGCAGCCGGAAGTCGCTCCCTATACTCCAGTCGTGGTTCGCATTGTTACGGATTCCACTGCGGACCTCAGCGAGGCGCACCAGAAGAGCGCCGGCATCACCGTCATTCCTCTCAATGTGCGCTTCGGTGACGAAGTCTTCAAAGATCATGTCGAGCTGACGGCCGACCAGTTCTTTGCCAAGCTCAAGGCGTCGCCCCAGCTGCCGAAGACCTCACAACCGTCGGTCGGTGCCTTCGAAGAGGTCTTCCGGCGCTACCGGGACGCCGGCGATGACATCGTCGCCGTCCTGATCTCGAGCAAAGTCTCAGGGACCTACGGCGCGGCAGAGATGGCTGCCAAAACGGTCGATCCCGACCGCATCGAGGTGATCGACTCGCTGACCACCTCGATGGCGCTCGGCTTTCTCGCGATCGAGGGAGCGAAGCTGGCACGGACGGGCGCGACCCGGCAGGCGGTCGCGGATCGAATCCGCTCGCTGGTACCCAACGCACGGGTGCTGGCGGCAATCGACACGCTGACCTACCTCGAACGAGGTGGACGCATCGGCCGGGCACGCGCGCTGCTCGGATCGCTCTTGAATTTCAAACCGCTGATCACCCTCCAGGACGGGGAAGTGGCCCCCTTAGGCCGGGCGCGCGGTCGCCTGCAGGCGATCGATAAACTCGTCGAGTTGCTGAAAAGAGATGGTCAGCTCAGCAACCTCGCGGTGTTGCATGGGGGGGCCCGCAGCGATGCCGAGCAGCTGCGCGACCGGGTCGCCGGAAACTATCCAGGGCTCGAGATTCCCCTTGCCGAGACCGGCGCCGTGATCGGCACCTATACCGGCCCGGGCGTGATCGGCTTCGTGTACCTGACTGCCTGAGGTGCCGCGGCTTTCGCTGGACGACCCGGTGACCGCGATTACCGGGGTTGACAAAGCCTACCGGGAACGCCTCGATCACGTCGGCGTGAAAACGGTTCGCGATTTACTCCTCTATTTTCCGCGGCGCCACGAGGACTTCGCGGCAGTCACGCCCATCGTGGGCGTCCAACCGGGGATGCGCACCACAGTCCGCGCCGAGATCTACCACATCGAGAAGATCTTCACGCGTCGCAAGCACATGCAGATCGCGCGGGCGACGGTCTCCGACGAATCGGGGACGATGACGATCGTCTGGTTCAACCAACCCTACATCGCGAAACAACTTCATCCGGGCGACCAGGTCTTACTGGCCGGCACCATCGAGCTCAACGGCGGACTGGTCATGAAGAACCCCGACTACGAGCGGGTTTCTCGGGACCCGACGCACGCTGCGCGCATCGTTCCGATCTATCCGGAGACCAGGGGCCTGACCTCGCGTTGGCTTCGGCCAAAGATCCTCCCGCTGCTCTGGATCGCCGACCAGTTCGAGGAAATCCTGCCGGCTGAGCTTGTCAAGCGTAAGGGGTTGATGGCGCGAAGCGCGGCCATCAGGCAGGTACACTTTCCGGGCTCGATGGAGTCGCTCGACCAGGCGCGCGACCGGTTCGCCTTCGAAGAAGTCTTTCTCAATCAGGTCGCGGTCCAGCAGGCGAAGCGTGCCCGCAAGGCGCACCCCGCTAATTCGATCCCGTTCGACGAAGCCGCCGCCCGGGCTTTCGTCGCGGCGCTGCCCTTCAAGCTCACCAACGCCCAGCGTCGCGCGGCCTGGCAGATCCTGACCGACATGACCAGGCCGCAGCCGATGAACCGGCTGCTCGAGGGCGATGTCGGATCGGGAAAGACAGTGGTCGCCGCGATGGCGATGCACCATGTCGCGCAAGCCGGCTTCCAGTCGATGCTGCTTGCCCCGACCGAGATCCTCGCACGCCAGCATGCCGATGTTGTCGAGTCGCTCTTACGACCGTTCGGCATCGTGGTCGGCATGTTGCTGGGAAGCACGCCGGCGGCCGGTCGCCGATCGCTGCTGGCCTCGGTGGCGGACGGTACGGTTCATGTCCTTGTCGGCACCCATGCCCTGATCGAGGAGGACGTCCGGTTCGAGCAGCTCGGCCTCGCGGTCATCGACGAGCAGCACCGCTTCGGCGTCGAACAGCGCTTGTCGGTCCGCCAGGGCGAGTTGTGGCCGCACTTCCTGTCGATGACCGCGACGCCCATCCCGCGCACGCTTGGCCTGACGCTCTTCGGCGACCTTGATATTTCCGTGCTGACCGAGATGCCTCCCGGCCGCCTGCCGGTCACGACCCGCCTGGTTTCGCCGGACGACCGCCGGGCCGCCTACGACTTCGTGCGGAGCCAGGTGATCGGCGGACGACAGGTCTTTGTCATCTGCCCGCTGATCCAGGAATCGGACAAGCTGGGCGTTCGCTCGGCCATCGAAGAGGTTGAGAAGCTGCGCACCGAAGTCTTTCCCGAGCTGGCCGAGCGGATCGAGCTGCTGCATGGACGGATGAAGTCGGCGGACAAGGCCGCGGTGATGTCGCGCTTCCAGAACGGGCAGGCCGCCATCCTGGTTTCAACCTCCGTCGTCGAGGTCGGCATCGATATCCCAAACGCCACCGTGATGATGGTGGAGGGCGCCGATCGCTTCGGACTGGCTCAGCTCCATCAGTTTCGCGGCCGCGTCGGTCGCGGCGTTCACGAGTCGTTCTGCTTGCTTTTTACCGACGTCGACGACCCGGAGACGATGCGGCGGCTGCACGCGCTGGTAACCCACAAAAGCGGCTTTGACCTTGCCGAGATCGACCTGCAGCTACGCGGAATGGGCGATCTTCACGGGCTGCGTCAGCACGGCCACGAGTTCAGGATGGCCAGCCTGCTCGACGCGGCGCTGATCAGCGACGCCCAGGCCGAGGCCGTCCGCCTCTTGGAGCGCGACCCGACGCTGGCCGGCGAGCCGGCGCTCCGCCGCCAGCTCGCGGCGTATCGTCGGGTGTACGCCCTGGATTAGGGGGGAGTTGGGGCGCGGCGGGCGGCGTTTCCGCGGGCCGGCGCCGGATCATCGACAGCAAGCGACCCATGAACAAGCCGGCGAACACCGGCAAGACCAGCACCAGGAGGATCCCCAGGATGGCATCGACGACGACTATCCGAGTGCTCCTTCTGATGGCGCCCGGCGGCCTCGCGAGCAGACTGGTTTACTCATCGCGTGAGTGGTCCGGCGACGCGCGTGACGGCCGGCATCAGCCGGGGACGGCTTTTGAAGACGCCACCGGGACGAGCGACGCGGCCGACGACCGCGATGGTCCGGGAAGCGCTCTTCAACATCATCGGCGACAGCATACGCGGTGCGCGCGTCCTCGATCTCTTTGCCGGCGCGGGGACGCTGGGGATCGAGGCGCTCTCGCGCGGCGCCACGCATGCGACCTTCGTCGAGCGCGGTCCGCACGCGGGCGACCTGACCAGTTACAACCTTCTCCTCCTTGACCCGCCGTACCGTGATAGCGGCGGCCTGATCAGCGCGCTCCAGGCGCTCGATCACTCCCTGCTGCGTGACCAGGCGCTTCTTGTCGTCGAACATCATCGGAGTCAACCGATCCCTCCCCTGGAACGCCTGGTGCACGTGCGGGACCGGAACTACGGCACCACCCGACTCACGTTCTTCAGGTACATATGACGACCGCACTCTATCCCGGAAGCTTCGACCCGCTCACCCACGGCCACCTGGATATCGTTGACCGCGCGGCGCGGATCTTCGATCGGGTGATCATTGCGGTGCTCGAGAATCCCAGCAAGCAGCCGCTGTTCAGCACGAAGGAGCGGGTGCAGATGATTCGCGCCAGCCTTGGCGAGCGTCCGGGCGTGGAGGTCAGCACCTTTAACGGGCTGACCATCGACTGCGCACGGCGCGTCGGCGCCAAGGTCATCGTTCGCGGGCTTCGCGCCGTTTCAGATTTCGAAACCGAGTTCCAGATGGCGCTGATGAACCGCCGTCTGGAGCCGGAAGTCACCACGGTCTTCATTCCGACCAGCCTGCGCCATCTGTTCCTCAGCTCCAGCTTGATCAAAGAGCTCGCCGAGTTCGGAGGCGACATCGCAGAATTCGTCCCAGCCAGCGTCGTCGAACCACTCAAGCAACGGCTTACAAAAAGGGAGCATCGGCATGAACATCC
Organism: Chloroflexota bacterium; assembly: GCA_005880395.1. Lineage (GTDB taxonomy): Bacteria > Chloroflexota > Dormibacteria > CF-121 > CF-121 > CF-13. Next base: position 2,034 of record VBHQ01000046.1, on the reverse strand, counting down.
ATGAAGCCATCGATCGCCTCGAGTACCTGATCGCGCACAGCCGCCAGATTCCGTTGACGCGAACCGTGGTCATCGACCAGGAAGAGGCACTCGCCTGCATCGACGATTTACGGCTCAGCCTGCCCGACGAGGTGAAGCAGGCTCGCTGGACGCTGCAGGAGCAGCAGAGGCTGTTGTCCGAAGCCCAGGCGGAGGCGGCGCGGATCGTCAACAAGGCGAGCGAGCGGGCGCAGACGATGATGGGTCAGCAAGAGCTGCTGAAGCGGGCGGAGAAGCAGGCGGAGACGATGCTCAAAGAGGCCGCGGCCAAGGCGGAGGAAACGCGGCGCGCGGCTGACCGCTATGCCTGGGACGTGATGCAGAACCTGGAAAGCCAGCTGCTTCGGACCATCACGACGGTCAAAAAAGGCGTCGAGGCGCTACGCATTCCGGCGGCCAAAGCAAGGGAAATCGAGGTCGTCAGCGGCCGGTCCTAACGAGCGTCAGTCGACGCCAGGCGCTGCCTTTACCCGAGCTTGGAGCCGCTCACACCGCCTCTGACCGATGAGAAACCCTTTGCGCTCACAGACGCGGTGCGCTTCGTCCAGGACCGGCGCGGCCTGATCGCCGCGGTCGATGCCGAGCAGCACCTCGCCCAGCGTGAGGAGCGCCATCGCGTGGACGAAAAGAGAATCGGTGCCGGCAGCGATCGCCACCGCCTGGCGCGCCGTTTGCTCGGCGACTTCCGCATCACCGCGGTGCGCCAGGATCTTGGCGCGCACCGTCCGCAGCAGCGCCTGTGAGTACGCATCCTCGGCCGCGGCCGACTGCTCGCTGAGCACGACGTATTCCTCCGCCTCCTGGTCGCGGCCCTGGGAGACGAGCGCTTCGGCCAGGATGGCCGCGACCGTCGAAAGCCATGACAGTTCGCCGATCTGTTGAAGAACCTGCGCTCCCGAACGAAGCTCGCGTTCTGCGACGGAGGGGTTGCCCGCCAACAGTTCCAGCCAACCGGACATCTGCGTTAACGGTCCGGCCATCCAGACGTTGAGCTTGACTTCGCGCAGGATCGAGCGGGCCTGCTCGATAAGGGCGCGACCCCGGTCAACGTCTCCACGCATAGCCTCAAACTTGCCCATCGTGAACAGCGCGGTGGACATGGCTTTGCGGTCACCGGCGGCCCGCTGCAGTAACTCCTGACAGCGCCTAATGCCCTCGTCGGTGGGCGTTGGTCCGCCCCATATCACCAGGGGCACCCACGACAGGTACTCGAGTTCCTGCCGCTCCTCTCTGGCCGCGTGCGCATGCGCGGCGGCCTGCAGCCACGCGGCTTCAGATCGGGCAAATTGGCAGGTAAGAAGTTGGACGATGCCCAACAGGGACCATCCCTGGGCCAGGCCTCGCTCGTTCCCAAGCTGCTCGAACACCGACAGGGCCTCGGTCGCCTGGCGAAAGGCCTCCTCAGCCCAGCCCTCCGGACTGGTATAGACGCGCATCCAGAGCGCGAGGATGGTGGCCTCCGCCCGCAAGCTTGGGTCGGCTGAGCCCGCTGCGAGCTCGGTGCTTTCATTTACCACCGCCTGCATCCGGTTGAAGTCTCCGATTTCGGCGAGCGCGAACGCGAAATCGAGCAGAAGTGCGAGGCGCCCGGGTTCATTTTTCGCGAGCAGCGTTTCCGCCCTCGCCATCAGGTTGACGGCGGCCGGCATGTCACCGCGGGCAAATGCGCGTCGCCCTGCAGCCGTCAAGTGGACCGCCGCCCGCCGCGCCAGGGCCAGGATGCGCTCGTTTCTTGGTTCGACCTCCAACCAATTGCGGCAGGCCTGCTCGAGGTGATAAGCGACGATCTCCTCGAACTCGCCAGCCAGGTCACGGTTCTTGCCTTCGATCCAATCGGCGAAGCGTTCGTGCAGGCGCGCCCGGGCGACCTTGGGAATGCTTGCGTAGGCCGCGTCCCGGACCAGGATGTGCCCAAACTGGAACGCATCTTCCCCGCGTACTTGCGATTGGTCGGGCCGAATCAGGTCCTTCCGGATCAGCGATTGAAGGCGAGCA
>VBHQ01000193.1 GCA_005880395.1 Chloroflexota bacterium | reverse complement strand
CTCGGCGTGGGTCAGCGGCGAGCCGCGCCGATAGCCCTCGGGATTCTGCTGTGGCGTGCGGAGGTACTTCTCGGTGTAGGCGGTGTCGTAGCCCTCATAAAAGGTCACGGGCGCGCCGGCAACACCCGCCTTGAAGACCTCGGGCGCCTTCAACAGCGCGAGCAGCGTCATGTACCCGCCATAGCTCCAGCCATAGATCCCGACTCGGGAGATGTCGGCAAGGCCGAGGGTGCCGAGCCACCGGACGCCGTCGACCTGGTCTCGGACTTCGACGTCGCCCATGTTCCCGGCGATCGGCGCTTCAAAGGCGAGCCCGCGCCGCGACGAGCCGCGGTTGTCGACTTTCAGGACAACGAAGCCGTGCTGCGCCAGCATCTGCGCCCGGAGATCGACGCTTTCCACCCAGCTGTCACTCACCATCTGGGCCGATGGTCCGCCGTAAACGGAGACGATGACCGGGGCCCCCACCCTGCCCTCCCCCAGAGGGGGAGGGTTATTAGCGGCCCCCACCCTCCCCTCCTTCAGAGGAGGAGGGTTTTGCGGGCGATAGACCGCGGTATGGAGCTCAACGCCATCGCGATTGCGGAAGCGATGGAACTCCGGCGGTGGAAGCTCGGAGTCGGTACCCTCGGCCGCGTGAAGGACGATATCCGGCTTTGCCGTGAGGCTTCGCACCGTCACGCTCGGCGGCTCACGGGTGCTGTCCCAGGCGTCGATGAAGCCGCTGAAGTCGGGCGCGATCTCCGCGAAGTGGATTCCCGCATCGCCAGTGATCCGCTCCACCGGTCCGCCCTCGAGCGACACCCGGAAGACGTGCCGTTGCAGTGGGCTCTCCTGCCAGCCGACAAAGTAGACCTGTCGCCGCCGCTCGTCGAGCGCGACCGTCGCCTCGGCCGGCCATTCACCCGAGGTCACTTGCCGGATCAGACGCCCATCCGGCGCATATAGATAGAGGTGTCGGAATCCGGTCCGTTCGGAGGACCAGAGGAATTCGCCGCTCGACTCGAGGACGCGCAGATCGCTATGAAGGTTGATCCAGGGCTTCTGCGTCTCCATCAGGATTCCGCGCCCGCCGCCGGTCGCGACATCGTAGGCGAGGATTTCGAGATGTTGCCAGTCGCGGGAGAGCCACTGAACGAACAAGCGACCGTCTGGATGCCAGTCGACGCGAGCGATGTACCCTTCCTCGATGCCCAGGTCCATGAAGGTCGTCGCGCCGTTCGCGACAACCACCACGCCAAGCTTTACCCTCGCATTGGCGGCGCCCGCGAACGGGTAACGATGCTCTTCGATTTGCAGCTCAGCCTTCCCCTGATGCACGATCGGAAAGATGGGGATGTGGGATTCGTCGAGTTGCTCAAAGGCGACGAGGTCGCCTTTTGGTGACGGCCAGTAGCCACTCATCCGGCTGAGCTCTTCCTGCGCGACGAATTCGGCGATGCCATTCGTCAACCCCGGTCCATGGCGAGTCAGGCGCCGCTCGCCTCGTCCGTCAATGGACCAGACGTCCGCGTCGCGAACAAAGAAGACGCTGCGACCGTCGGCGCTGATCTTTGGATCGATCAGGCCATCGCCCGCGATCCGCGTCATCTTGCCGTCGGCCCATCGAAAGAGTTCGCCGCGCAGGGGCAGCAACATCACGTTGGCCTTCTTCGCCCAGATGTACTCGGTAATCCCGGTCTCGCGAAGGCGAAGGCGCTCGCGACGCAAGGCCTCCTCGGATGAGATGTTCTCCTCCGTGACGCCCTCGCCCGGCGGGCTCAGCCATCGCTCGCGCTTCCCGCTCGCAAGATCGAGCCGCCACAAGTCCCGCGCCAGATCGCCGCGCTCGCTGAAGAGATAGGTGACGTATTTCGAATCGGGCGAATAGTGCATGTTGCCCGGAACGAGCATCCCCGGACGCGGATAGTGTGCGACCTGCTCCGGCGTGATCCGGCTTCGCTCGATCGTCTGCATCGCCTCGCATCGTAGACTGTCTCAAGGCGGAGCCCTCTTTATGCCAGGCAATCAGGAACGGCCCACGGAAACACCCTTGCCTCTTCTGCCGCCATCGGCAGCAGTGCTGGTGGCGGATGACGAGGCCCGTTTCCTGGAAGTCAATGACGCGGCCGTCAGGCTCCTCAAGTACTCGGCCTCCCAGCTCAGCGCCATGCACGTGTGGGATATCACGGCAGGGCCGCAGGTCGGCGATGCGAAACTGATGTGGAAGGACTTCTTGTCGCATGGGCGCCAGGCCGGTGTCTATCAGGTGCGGCGCTCTGATGGCCGCCGAGTCACCGTGCAATACGAGGCCACGGCAAATGTTGAACCGGGTCGCCACCTCTCCATTCTCCAGCCGATTAGCCGCGCCCAGCCAGAAGCGCGGCCATTAGATGAATGTCCCTTCGAGCGGCCTTTCCCCCGGGACTTCAACGGCTGTCCCACGTACCAGCCGGTGCTGGCGCAGATGGCTGACAGCCGTGAGCAGCCGATCGCACAGGTCTGGACCTGCGATCATCTCACCGGCAAACGGATTCCTTACAAGCCCACGTATTACGCGCGCTGCGGCCTGGGTGATGCGGTCGATCGCTCGGCGTGGCTCCAGGTTGCCGCTGAACGAAGCCTGGTCAAGGTTCGCGAGCTTCGCGCCGACTTTTTGCGAGCGGCCGAGAAGCCCATTCGCCGGCTGATCGCGCTGCAAGCCTCGCGTCGATCGTCGATGATCGACGCCCCCGCGGACAGGCGCCTTCATGCCGCCGGCGAAGGCGTGCTGACGGCGCTCAACGAGTTCATGCAACGCCGCCGGGCGGCGCTTCACGTCGCCGGGCTGGACGCGACGACACTGCGACACGCCGTCGTGGCGACGCTCGACGAGCGATCATCGCCGGATCGTGTCCAGGGTCTGCGACCCTCTGAGGGGCTGATCGCTGCGTATCCGCTCGCCGTGCAGGCGTTCCTGCGGCCCGACCTGGTCGCCGCCCGCATGAAGCGGTCGGTTGCAGACGTGCGCTGAACAGCCCCACCGGGCCCGTCGCCCAGTGGCGACGGGCTTGGGCGATGAATCAGTGAACCGTTGGCGGCGTCACGGCGGCCCACGTCTTGCCGCCGTCGGTGCTGCGGACGAGGCTGCCCGCGCCGACCTGTGCCCAGATGACGTTGGGACCGATCGTGTCCCAGGACGCCATGCTGAGGCTCAAGCCATCCGCCAGGACGCGACGCGTTGACCAGGTGCGGCCGCCATCGTTGGTCTCGCTCAGGATGCCACCGCTCGTTGTCAACCAGTGATCGAAGCTCAGGAAGAGGATCGCGCCGTCCTCGGGGGTGCCTGAAATTTGGGTCAGGTCGGTCCAGTGGTTGCCGCCGTCCGAGGTTTTCAGCACGAAACTGGTGGGCGCCGGCAGCGAATTCGGTTGCGTGGTTGGGCTGGTCGGCCCACGCATCAGCTTCACCGGAATCACGCCAT
>VBHQ01000192.1 GCA_005880395.1 Chloroflexota bacterium | reverse complement strand
ATCTCCTCCACAGTGACGAGCGACCGCCTGGCGGCGAGCACCGCCTCCTTCTGCACGCCCGTGATGCCCCAGAGCTGCACGTTCCCCGCGCGGTCTGCCTGCTGGGCGTGGACGATGCCGACGTCCGGACGATGCGCGGGAACCGCCGCGAGCTGCTCGCCCGTGAACGGGCAGCTGATCGGCTCGACGCGAGTGCGCGCGGGAAGATCCGTCCCGAAGTACCCGCGCAGAACGCCGAACGGAAGGTTGGCAGCACCGGCGGCGTACGCGGCCGCCATGCCCGCATGCGAGTGCTCTTCGAGCTCGAGCGGCGCCGGCCACCCGTGCTCGACCGCATCCCGGAGGCGGTGCAGCGATCCGACGCCCGGGTTCCCGCCCCAGGAGAAGACGAGCTTCCGCGCGCAGCCCATGCCGATCAGCTGGTCGTAGACCACGTCCGGCGTCATCCGCACCAGCGTGAGGTCGGAGCGGCCCTGGCGGATGATCTCCTGCCCCGCGGCGTTTGGGATCAGATGCGTGAAGCCCTCGAGCGCAACGACGTCGCCGTCCTCGACGAGCTCGCGGATCGCCTCCCTCAGCGTGACCAGCTCGGCCATGCGCCTAGAACGGGAAGGGGTGGCCCGCCCCGCCCTGCACCGTGATCCAGCGCAGCTCGGTGAACTCCTCGAGGACCGCCTGGCCGCCGAAGCGACCCCAGCCCGAGTCCTTCACGCCGCCGAACGGCATCTGGGGCTCGTCGCCCACCGGCTGGTCGTTCACGTGGACGATCCCGGACTGGATCTGCTGGGCGAGCTGGAAGCCCCGGTCCGTGTCGGAGGTGAGGATGCCCGCCGAGAGCCCGTACGCGGTGTCGTTGGCGCGGGCGACAGCGTCCTCGGCGGAGTCGACTACCTCGACCGCGACGACAGGTCCGAACGTCTCGAACTTCGCGAAGTCGGAGTCGGCGGGCACATCGGTGATCACGGTCGCCTGGTAGCAGGGCCCGACCGCCACGCCCCCGGCGAGGACTTTCGCGCCCTTCGCGACGGCGTCGTCGACGCGCCCCGAGACCATCGAGAGCGCCGCCTCGCTGATCAGCGGCCCGATGATCGTGTCGTGCTCTACGGGGTTGCCGACCTTCAGGGTCCCCGCCTTCTCGGCGAGGCGTTGAGTGAACGCATCGGCGATCCCGCGCTCGACGAAGATCCGGCGCGCCGACATGCAGATCTGCCCCTGGTGCAAGAACGTGCCGAAGGCTGTCGCGTTCACCGCGTATTCGAGCTCGGCATCGGCCAGCACGATCAGCGGATTCTGGCCACCGAGCTCCAGCACCATGCGCTTGAGGTAGGGAGCGGCCTTCTGTGCCAGGATGCGGCCGGTCTTGGTCGAGCCGGTGAAGCTGATCCGGCGCACCTTCGGGTTTTCCATGAACTCGTCGACGACCGGCTCCGCCTGGCCGGGTGCATGCGTCACAACGTTGACGGTGCCCTGCGGAAAGCCGGCTTCTTCGAAGATCTCGGCGTAGAGGATGCCGCCGGTGATCGGCGACTCTTCCGATGGCTTCAGCACGACTGTGTTGCCGAGCGCCAGTGGCGCGGCGATGGCTCGCAGCGACAGGATCAGTGGAGCGTTCCAGGGTGCCAGGCCGGCGACGACGCCCACCGGCTGACGCATCGCCATGTAGAACGCGCCGGGCAGGTCGGCGGGGAGGATTTCGCCGGTCGGATGGTAGGGGAGGGAAGCGGCCTGCCGCAGCAGGTTCGGCGTGAAGATGGTCTGGAACATACCGAAGCCGAAGGTGCAGCCGGTTTCCGCCGCGAGGAGGCCCACGACTTCCATCTGCCGGCGTTCGAGGATATCCGCCGCTTTGAGAAACAGGCGCTGCTTCTCACCAGGCGGCGTCTTCCACCAGTCTTGAAACGCGTTCGCCGCCGCCTCGACCGCACGCCGCGCATCGTCGCGGGTCGACGCCGGGATCCTGGCTACGGTCGCGCCGCTGTAAGGATCGTGGTCGTCATAGGTCGCCGAGTTCGCGGCGGTGACCCACTTTCCGCCGATGAATTGTTTGTAGTCGCGCGGGGTCGTTTTGGTCGCCGCCTTCTCATCGGAAACGACTGTGCTCATGGCGCCTCCTCCTCAGGTTGTCGTCAGGCTAGCACGGGATCGAACCCAACGTAATTCTCCGCCAGCGTGGTCGCCGCCGCCGTCGAGGTCGAAACGTAGCGCAGGTAGGAAAGCCGAAGCTTGTGCTCGAACGGATCGCCACCCGGATCGCGGTGCAGGAGTCCAGTCATCCATGCCGAGAAGTGCTCGGCTCGCCAGACCCGCTGCAGACATTGGCTTGAATAGCGATCCAGCCGCTCTCGTGAGCCCGTCCGGTAAAAGTGGGCCAGGTCCTCCGCCATGATCCGAACGTCGTTCAGCGCCAGGTTCATACCTTTGGCGCCGGTCGGGGGCACGATGTGGGCAGCGTCGCCGGCGAGGAAGAGATTGCCGCACTGCATCGGTTCGGTGACCAGGCTGCGCATCGCGGTAATGCCGTCCTCGATGATCTCACCAGGGTGGAGGTCGGGCTCGTTCAGCCGCAGGCGAAGCTCGTCCCAGATGCGGTGCTCCGGCCAGGCGTCCATCGTCTCGGCGGCGTCGACCTGTAAGTAAAGGCGGCTGATCTGTGGGGAGCGCATGCTGTGCAGCGCGAAGCCGCGTTCGTGGTACGCATAGATGAGCTCGTTGGTGGCAGGCGGGGTCTTTGCCAGGATGCCGAGCCAGGCGAACGGCCAGTCGCGCTGGTAAACGCCCCCACCCTGCCTTCCCCCAGAGGGGGAGGGAATCAATCTGTTCGAGATGCCACGCGAGCCGTCGCAGCCGGCAACGATGTCGCACTCCAGTGACCGGTTTTCGTTGCCGCATCGATAGTTAATGGATGGATGGTCATCGACGCGCTCGACCGCCGTCGCTTCAGCATCGAACCAGATCTCTCCGCCATCCGCGAGCCGTCGGGCGATGAGGTCCTTGACCACCTCCTGCTGTCCATAGACGGTGATCCCTCGGCCGGTCAGCGTCCGAAAATCGATCCGATGCTCCTCGCCGTCGAAGCGCAGCTTGATGCCGTCATGGAGCATGCCTTCCCGCTGCATGCGGTCGCCGACGCCGCTGTTGACCAGCAAATCGGCCGATCCCTGCTCGAGGACTCCGGCGCGAACGCGCTTTTCGACATAGTCCCGGCTTCGCTGCTCGAGGACGACCGACTCGATGCCCTGGCGATGCAGCAGATGCGACAGCATCAGGCCGGCCGGTCCGGCGCCGATGATCCCGACCTTCGTCGCACCGGACAAGGACTTCACCGCCTCCTCGGTAATTATTCCGTACACTGAGCCATAAGTGGCCGTAGAGCCGCCTTATCTCTACCCCGACTACGTTGGCACGCGGCTCCGTGCCCCGGCCAAACCCCTGGTCCGATTGCCGGCCGGTTCGCACG
>VBHQ01000191.1 GCA_005880395.1 Chloroflexota bacterium | reverse complement strand
CTCAAAGGCCTGCTCCGGCTGCGCAAGTGGCTCAAGGGCCCGGGCCGCAACGGCAACGGTAAGGGCCATCACATCGAACCTAGCGCGCCTCCCGCGCCCCAGCGGCCTGCCCGTCGCCTGGCCTGGATCGTGTCTGCGGCCATGTTGATCGCGCTCGCCGGGATCGGCGTGAACGCTTTGCATGCGCCCGTCGTTGAAGCCGCCGGCACCAGCTTCTACCTGCACAACGGCGGCCCCAGCACCCCTAGTTTCGTGCGATCCGCGTCGGCCACCGAGACCGCACCCTCCACGTCGATCACCGTCAACATCTCAAGCGACTCCGGCGACCTGCTTTTCGCCATGCTTGCCTGGAACAGCCTCAGCGGCACCGCCACCGTGACCGACACGGCAGGCAACTACTGGGCCAACGCCGGCACCGCCAACGGATGCATCAACACATCTGCTTCGAACCGAGAGTGCTACATGTACGCGACGGCTGCCGCTCCGGTGACCAGCATCACCTTCAACATGAGCTCCTCGCTGCTCGTGGCGGCCTACATCGTGGAGATCGCCAACGCCGACACGGCAACCCCACTGGACGGCCAAAAGACGAGCTCGGGTACGTCGGCTTCCCCTTCGACCACGTTCTCAGGGGCGCCGGGCCGGTCGGGCGACATCCTTATCGGGTCCATCACTGCCGACGCGAGCGTGTCATTCAGCGCAGGACCGAGCTTTACGAACGGCACCACAAACCTCCTCCCTATGGTCGAGTCCACGTCAGGTGCCACGACCCTGGACGAGCAGGCCGCCTGGGACCTGCCAGGCTCCACGGCGAACGAGATCTACTCGGGAACCTTCACCTCATCCGCCGACTGGACTGCCTACTGGTGGGCCATCAAGGGCGGCGGCGACATGGACACCACCGCGCCCGCAGGAGCCACGCACCAAGCCGTCAACCTGGCGGTGGGCGAGGTGTTGACATGGGCAAGCTCATCGGCAGTCTCGGCGCAGACGGTAGCGGCTGGCACCTACACCTTCACATATACGGCTGTCGGTCAGAGGGTGGCGACGACCACCCTAACCTTCGGCTACAGCGCCGACTCGGGCTGCGGCACGATCACCGCGATCGCGTCGTGGAGCGCCACGTTGTCCTCCAGTGCAAACGCCACGACGAGTACAACCACCGGGAGCTCGTCGAGCATTCCATCGAACTCGTATCTCTGTTGGCAGATGACGGTCACGGCCACCGGAAACGGCGGCACGTTCCAGACTTTTGACTACGACAGCACGACCGACGCCACCAATATCAATACGCCGACCATCACCGTTCCCGAGTTCGGTCTGGGGTTGTTGGGCCTGGCCCTGGTTGCACCGCTCCTGATTCGCCGCCGGCTGCGCAATCGGCTGCCGCGGACAGATCGAGGCGAGAACCTTTGATCGCCGGCGGCACCCGAAGCACCTATCCGATCCTGCTGGCCAGCGCCTGCGCCCTGCTGGTTGCCCTTCCCTTTGTCACGACCTTCAATGACTTCCTCACCGCCGGCGCGATGAAGCTCGGGATCGCCGGTCCGGTGCAGTTGATCGCCGACGGCGAGGCTCGCATGGCGGTCAGCGTCCTGGCGCTTTTCGGAATCAAGGCGGGCGTGGCGGGTAATGGATACCTCGTGATCACGACCTGGACGCATCAATCGCAGACCATCTTCATCTCCTGGAACTGCATCGGCTGGCAGAGCCTGGTGCTGCTCGGTCTCAGCCTCTTCACCGGACTGCGCGGCAACTACAGCTGGATGGCGAAGGTGCAAGTCGTCCTGATCGGAACGCTCGGCACGGTCTTCGTCAACCTGTTCCGCGTAACCGCCGTCTGCCTGCTGGCGGCGACGGCGGGTTATCTGCCCGCGATTCTCTTCCATGACTACGGCGGAACGCTGCTCATCGTCGGTTGGCTCTTCGTCTTCTGGGCGCTGGCCTATCGCTGGATCCTCGGCAGCGAATCGGAATCCGCGGCGGACGCAGCCGCATGAAGATTGCGGTCATCCACCTTGGCTTTTTCTACGCCGGCGGTGGAGAGCGCCTTGTGCTCGAAGAGGTTCGTGGGCTCAAGCAGCTCGGTCACGAGGTCGAATGCTTCGCGCCCATTGTCGTACCCGAAGCTTGCTACCCGGAGCTGATGAAAGAGGTGCCCGTCCACGGGCTCCTGCCCACACCTCCAGCCTGGCTCCCGGCTCG
>VBHQ01000190.1 GCA_005880395.1 Chloroflexota bacterium | reverse complement strand
CCGTTGCTGGCAAAAACGCCGCGCTTTAGATAGAGGTTGTCTTCCAGACCGACGCGGACATGCCCGCCGAGCAAGACGGACTGCGCAACCATCGGGAACTGGTGCCGGCTGATGCCGAAAGCGGCCCACACGGCGCCTGGCGGCAGCTCATCACGCATCGCCATCATCGCATTGGTGTCCGCCGGAGCCCCGTACGGAATCCCGAGGCACAGCTGAAATAACGGCGGGTCGTTCAGCAAGCCTTCTGAATGCATCTGGCGGGCCAGCCATACGTGACCCATGTCGAAGCACTCGAGCTCCGGTTTGATGCCCAGCTGCTGCACGCGTTTTGCGGCTTTGCGCAGCATCGCCGGAGTACTGATGTATGTCAGGTTGCCGTCGCCGTAATTCAGCGTCCCGCAATCCAGGGTGCAGATCTCCGGCAGTAACTCTTCGACGTGCTTGAGGCGCTCGAGCGCACCGACGAGGTCGGTGCCTTCCCCGGGCTTCAGCGGATCAGGATCGCCGACGACATAGTCGCCGCCCATCCCGGCGCTCAGGTTGATGATGACGTCGACGTCACTGCTGCGCACCCGCTCGACGACCTCCCGGTACCAGTCCGGATGTCGCCCGCCCTTTCCGGTCTTTGGATCGCGCACATGGATATGCGTCACCGCCGCGCCTGCTCGCGCCGCCTCGATCACGGCATTGGCGATCTGTTCGGGAGTGATCGGGATCGACGGATGCTTGCCCACGGTGTCGCCTGCACCGGTCACCGCACAGGTCACGATGACCTCGGTGTTCATCCCTTTTCCTCCTCGATTCTGCTGTCAGACCGCCGGTCGATACCACACATCAGTTTTTTTCGGCTTCCTCTTGTCCCTGACTCGAGCCGCCTCCGCCTTCGACGGCGTTACGGATTCTGTTTGTGAGGGCATTCTGTCGCTCCGCCGTGTACTCCGCGGGGAACAGGATGTCGATCCCGATTTGCTTGCCCGTCTCGTCCGTCAGGGCGATGTGTCGCCTCGTTAGCGGTGGGCCTGCTGCAACAGACTCCGCTTTTCCAGTGCCGCGAAGTTCGGCGATTTCGGCGTAAACCCGCTCGGCGGTCACGCCCCGACTGACCAGGACTTGGGCCCCGATCCCGTGACCCTCGAGCAGGAGCGCAACTAGCAGATGACTGGTCTCGACCTGGCTCATGCCCTCGCGCTGAGCCTCGCCAAACGCGAGCTCGATGATCCGCTTGACTCTCGAGGTTGGAATGATTTGCTTACTGCCCGATTCGTGCGGGGCGTTGCGCAAGGCTGTCGCCACGTCCCTCTCGAGGTCGGCCAGTTGGAGCCCCATGTTCCGCAGCGCGGCACCCGCCAGCCCCTGCTCTTCTTCCATCAGGCCTAGAAGCAGGTGCTCGGTACCAATGTACGAATGGTGTGCGCGCTCCGCCTGGGCCTGGGCCAGCGTAAGCACGGCTTTCGAGTTCTCGCTAAAGCGCTCGAACGGGTACATGCTCCTGAATCACGACACGGCCGTCTCGAGGGCGAGTTCGAGCGAGGGCGTATCCGAGAGCAGGCGCGACGTGTATTCGTCCTTAGGGCTCTCCAGGATTTGCGCAACGCCACCGAGCTCGACGATTCGTCCATGGCTCATGACGGCGACGCGTTGCGCGATCGAGCGAACCAGCGGCAGGTTGTGCGTCACGAACAGCATCGCCAGCCCCAGGTCACGCTGCAAGCTGTGCAGCAGCTCGACGATGGCCGCCTGGACGCTGACGTCCAGCGCGGACGTTACCTCATCGCAGATCAGGACCGATGGTTCGCAGATCAACGCCCGGGCGATGGCGACGCGCTGCCGCTCGCCGCCGGAGAGTTGGTCGGGAAAACGGTTGGCATACGACGCCGTCAGCGACACTCGCTCGAGCATCTCCGCAACCCGGCGGTCGACCTGGTCTTGGCGCACGTGGCCAAACACTTCGAGCGGCTGACTGATGATCTGACGGATGGTTCGCCGCGGATTCAGCGAACCGTACGGATTCTGGAAGACATACTGGATCGAGCGGCGGATCTCGCGCGGGCGGGCGCGGGCCACGTTGGCCAGCGCCGTGCCTTTGTAGGCGATCTCACCCCAGCGATCGCTATGCAGCCCCGCGATCGAGCGGGCCAGCGTCGTCTTGCCCGACCCGGATTCCCCGACCAACGCCAGGCACTCTTGCGGGGCGATATCGAGCGTGATGTCGTGGAGCACGGTGCGACCGCGATAGCCGGCATGGACGCTTCGCAGGGTGAGCACCGACTGGACCGACTCGATCCCTCCGCGGGGGATCTCTTCACTGCGTGTCGGCCCATGTCCCCGCACCTCTTCGGCGCGGATGCAGCGGACATCGTGAAGATCGGCAATCGGCCGCAGGGCCGGGACCGCCTCGCGGCATTGCGCGATGGCGTAGGTGCACCGGGGCTCGAAGGCGCAGCCACTCGGGCGGCGGCCGGGTGACGGCGCATGGCCAGGGATGCCGACCAGCTCGCGGCCGCCGGTCAGGTGCGGGATGGCGACGATGAGCCGCTGGGTGTACGGATGGCTCGATGCCTGGAACAGGTTCGCGGACGGTCCAAGCTCGATGATCCGGCCCGCATACATCACCGCGACCCGAGTGGCCAGCGTGCCAACCACCGCCAGGTCGTGACTGACGTAGAGGGCTGCGACGCCGTGGGCCGTGGCAAGGTTTCGCACGGTATCGAGTACGTGCGCCTGGGTTGTGACGTCCAGGCCGGTCGTTGGCTCGTCCAGCACGATAACCCGAGGCCGGCATGCGAAGGCGATCGCCAATCCAATGCGCTGCTGCTGACCGCCCGACAGCTCGTGAGGGTACTTGCGGAGAAAGGCTGCCTCGTCGGGCAGGGCCACCTCGCGCATCATCTCGGCGACGCGAGCGCGGCGTTCTGCGGCGCTCTTGCCGAAGTTATGGGCCTCCAGCACCTCGCGCAGCTGCGTACCAATACGCAGCGCCGGATTGAGTGCCGACGCGGGGTCCTGCGGGACGTAGCTGATCAGCCGGCCCCGTAGGCGCTGGCGGTCGTGTTCCTCCAGCTCCAGAACTTCGACGTCGCCGATCCGCACCGACCCGCTCTTGATTTGTGCCCCTCGCCGGCTGTGGCCGAGCAGAGCCAGGCCGACCGTCGTCTTGCCCGATCCGGACTCCCCGACCAGCCCGAGGACTTCTCCGGGCGCAATGCTGAACGAGACGTCGTTCACGATGTCCAGCCCGCTGCCCTCGACGACGATGCGTAGCCCTTTCACGACGATCGCGGCCCTGTCGGTTGTCATCCGGCCCCCCGCGTGCGATCGATGCCGGCGGAAGCCCGGGCAATCCCGTCACCGATCAGGCCGGTGCTGATCGTCAGCAGGGCGATGGCGGCCACGGGAAGGATGACGCCCCATGGTTGAACCGTCAGGGCGATGTAGTTCTCCTGGATCATCAGACCCCAGT